>VXLW01000107.1 GCA_009841435.1 Dehalococcoidia bacterium
TTTTTTAAATCATCCGCCGACCACCCACATCTCCACCCGTAAGACCGGCGGCAGCGGCAGATGTGAAAAAGAGCCCGGGGCCGGGCTGGCAGCGGTGGTGGCCGGGGGCGCGAGGCGGCGGGACAGCGTGGAGGCGGGGCTGCGGGCGGTCACGAGCGGGTACGTCGCGATTCACGACGGGGCGCGGCCTCTGGTAACGCCAGCGCTGATCGATGCGTGTGTGGCAGAGGCGGAGCGGGCAGCGGGGGCGATCCTGGCGGAGCCGGTCACCGACACGATCAAGGAGGTGGAGGGCGCCACCATCGTGGCGAGTCCGGACAGGGGGCGGTTGCGGGCGGCGCAGACACCGCAGGTGGTGCGTCGCGAGGCGTGGCTGGAGGCGGCGGCACTCTCGGAGGGGGACGAGACGGACGACGCGGCGATGCTGGCGCGGGCGGGGCTGGAGGTGCGGGTGGTCGAGGGCGACCCCGCCAATTTGAAGGTGACACGGCCGATCGACCTGACGCTGGCGCGGGCACTACTGGCGGAGCGAGGGGAAGGCTGATGCGAGTCGGGATCGGGGAGGACCTGCATCGCGTGGAGGAAGGCGGTCCCCTCATGCTGGGAGGGGTGGCGATCGAGGGGGCAGTGGGGCTGGCCGGACACAGCGATGCGGACGTGCTCCTGCACGCGATCACGGACGCGGTGCTGGGGGCGGCGGGGAAAGGCGACCTGGGCGCGCACTTTCCCAGCTCGGACGATCGCTGGGAGGGGGCGGACAGCAGCGTGTTCCTGACGGAGGCGCTGCGCATGGCACGGGAGGACGGCTGGGTGCTGGCGAACCTCGACTCGACGGTGCGGGCGGAGCGGCCGCGGCTGGCCGGTCACCTGGCGGCGATACGCGAGAGTGTCGCGCGGATCGCGGGGGTGGACGCGTCGCAGGTGAACGTGAAGGCCAAGAGCGGGGAGGGGCTGGACGCGGTGGGGCGTGGTGAGGCGATCGGGGCGACGGCGGTGGTGTTGCTGGAAGCGGCGCCGTAGCTCGCGCTACGACGCCGCTCCAGGCGGGTTCTAGTCGGAGTCGCCGTCGCCGGCGAAGGAGGGCAGCGAGTCGGAGTCGGGAGTCTGCACCGCGACCGCGGCACCGGCCTCGCTCTCCGCGAGCATGCGCTCCAGCTCGGCTTCCTCATCGAACTCGAGGGACTCCGGCAGGTCGAGCTCGGGGACGAACTCACGCCGGGGCACCTCGATCTCCGCGCGGGCGGGAATGAGCTTGCCGATGATGACGTTCTCCTTGAGACCGACGAGCTTGTCGATCTTGCCCTCGACGGCAGCGTTCGTGAGGACGCGCGTCGTCTCCTGGAAGGAGGCGGCGGCGAGCCACGAGCTCGTGTTGAGCGAGGCCTTGGTGACGCCGAGGAGGACGGGCTGGGCGGTGGCGGGATCGCCACCCTCGGCCACAACCCTCGCGACGATCTCCTCGAACTCGCGCCGGTCGATGAGGTCGCCGGGAAGCAGGCCGGTGTCGCCGGGGTGGTCGACGCGTACGCGGCGCAGCATCTGGCGGGTGATGACCTCGATGTGCTTGTCGTTGATGTTCACGCCCTGGGAGCGATAGACCTTCTGCACCTCGTCGACCATGTAGCGGCGAACGGCGTCGCGACCCTGGATGGAGAGGATGTGCTGGGGGTTCTTCGCGCCCTCGGTGATCTGGGCGCCGGCGTCGATCGCCTCGCCCGAGCTGACGAGCAGGCGGGCGGCGGCGGGGATGGCGTACTCGCGGTCCTCGCGGTCCTCGAAGACGACCTGGAGGGTCTTGCGGCCCTTCTTCCGCACGATGCCGGGGATACGCGAGAGGAGCTCGGTCGAGACCTCGGCGCTCTCGTCGGCGTCCTCCTTCTTGTCCTCATCGGGCACGGCGGCGAGGACGCTGCCGGCGACGACGTGGTCGCCGTCGGCGACCTGCGCCTTCGCGCCTGCGGGGATGGCGTACTCCTCGACGACGGTATCGACGTTGGAGACGCGCACGAGGCGCTGGCCGCCGTCCTCGAGCACCTCCACGACGCCGTCGATCTCGCTGATGATGGCCTCGCCCTTGGGGACGCGAGCCTCGAACAGCTCCTCGACGCGGGGGAGACCGCTGGTGATGTCGGTGGTGCCGGCGACGCCGCCGGTATGGAAGGTACGCATCGTGAGCTGGGTACCCGGCTCGCCGATGGACTGAGCGGCGATGATGCCGACCGCCGTGCGTGGGCGCACGAGCTCGCCACGGGCGAGGTCGCGGCCGTAGCAGAGCTGGCAGATGCCGCGCTCGGCCTCGCAGGACATCGGGGTGCGCACGTAGACGCGCGCGACCTCGATCGCCTCGAGGCGATCGGCGGCGGCCTCGTCGATCTCCTCGTTGCGGTCGACGATGATCTCGCCGGTGGAGTCATCGGTCACCGGAGCGGCGGCGTAGCGGCCGACGATGCGGTCGCGGAAGTCCTCCATCGTCTCGCGCTCGTCGCGCTGTTCGATCCAGAGGCCGGTCGTCGTCTCGCAGTCGTTGTCGCCGATGATGACGTCCTGGGAGACGTCGATCAGGCGGCGGGTGAGGTAGCCGGAGTCCGCGGTGCGGAGGGCGGTATCGGCGAGGCCCTTGCGGGCGCCGTGGGTGGAGATGAAGTACTCCAGTACCGTCAGTCCCTCGCGGAACGAGGCGCGGATGGGTTCGGGGATGATCTGGCCGTGGGGGTCGGCCATGAGGCCGCGCATGCCCGCCATCTGCCGGATCTGGGTGATGTTGCCCTTCGTGCCCGAGCTGGCCATGTAGTTGAGGGAGCCGTACTCGGAGAGGCTTTCGGCGATGTCGTTCTCGATGCGGCGCGTAGTCTCGCTCCACACCTCGACAGCGCCCTGGTAGCGCTCTTCCTCGGTGATAAGGCCCATCTGGTACTGGTCCTCGAGGTCGGCGACCAGCTGGTCGGCCTCGGCGATGAGCTCCTTCTTATGGTGAGGCACCACGATCTCATGGATGGCGATGGTGACGCCGCTCTGGGTGGCGAAGCGGAAGCCGACCTCCTTGATACGGTCGACGACCTCGGCGGTGGCCTCGCTACCGAGCTCGCGGTAGACGAGCGCGACGAGCCGCCGCAAGGCGGGGCGGTCCATCGTGTAGTTCTGGAAGGGGAGGTCCTCCGGGAGCACCTCGTTGAAGATGATGCGCCCGATGGTGGTCTCCAGCAGCCGCGGCTCGTCCAGCGCGACGGCGGGGCCGCCGCCATCCTCGCTGTCGGCGCTATCGGCTGAAGGCTTGTCGGTCCGCACCTTGATGGGGGCGCGCAGATCGACGGTGCCGAGGTCGAAGGCGAGCTTGGCCTCGTCGAAGGACGCGTAGATGCCCCGGGCGGGGGCGCCGTTGGCCTCGACGAAGGCGCCGCGGGCGCTCTCGCTGACCTCGGTCATGTAGTACGAGCCGAGGACCATGTCGAGGGTGGGGGTGACGGTGGGGTCGCCGCTGGCGGGCGACAACAGGTTCTTGGTGGAAAGCAGGATCTGCCTGGCCTCGGCCACGGCCTCGCGGCTGAGGGGCACGTGCACGGCCATCTGGTCGCCATCGAAGTCCGCGTTGAAGGCGGCGCAGACGAGCGGGTGGAGCTGGACCGCGGAACCCTCGATGAGCACCGGCTGGAAGGCCTGGATGCCAAGCCGGTGCAGGGTGGGGGCGCGGTTGAGCAGCACCGGGCGATCGGTGATGACCTCGTCGAGCACGTCCCAGACCTCGGGGCGGGCGCGCTCAACGATGCGCTTGGCGCTCTTGATGTTGTGGGCGAGGCCCTTCGCCACGAGCGAGTGCATGACGAACGGCTTGAACAGCTCGAGCGCCATCTTCTTGGGCAGGCCGCACTGGTGCAGCTTGAGCTCGGGGCCAACCACGATGACGGAGCGGCCCGAGTAGTCGACGCGCTTGCCGAGCAGGTTCTGGCGGAAGCGCCCCTGCTTGCCCTTGAGCATGTCGCTGAGGCTCTTCAGCTTGTGGTTGCCGCTGCCGCTGACGGCACGGCCGCGACGACCGTTGTCGACGAGGCTGTCGACGGCCTCCTGCAGCATGCGCTTCTCGTTGCGGATGATGATCTCGGGGGCGCCGAGGTCGAGCAGCCGCTTCAGGCGGTTGTTGCGATTGATGACGCGGCGGTAGAGGTCGTTCAGGTCGCTGGTGGCGAAGCGGCCGCCATCGAGCTGAACCATGGGACGCAGCTCGGGCGGGAGCACGGGCAGGACCTCGAAAATCATCCAGTCGGGCTTGTTGCCGGACTCGATGAGATCCTCGACGACCTGGAGGCGCTTGGTCGCCTTCTTGCGGCGCTGGCCGCTGGCGGAAGCGAGCTCGGTCTTGAGCTTGGCGCGGAGGGCGTCGAGGTCGAGCCGCTCAAGGACGCTGAGGACAGCCTCGGCGCCCATGGCCGCCTTGAAGACGTGCCCGAACATGTCGGAGAGCTCGCGGTAGCGGGTCTCGGTGAGGAGCTCGATGCGGTCGCTGCGAACCGGGTCGACGATGTCCTCAAGGTCGTTGAGGCGCTCCTGGAACTGCTCCTCGGTCTCCTTGCGGATCTCGGCGGCGCGCTCCTGGATGGGGTTGAGTTCGTCGTAGACGAGCGCCTTGGCCTCTTCCATGGCGCTCTCGACGACGGCCTTCTCGGCGGCGATGAGCTTCTTCGTCTCCTTGTCGAAGGCGGTGAGCTTCTTGCGACCCTCGCGCTCCAGCTTGTTGCGGGCGGTCTTGGTCATCTTGTCGCCGGTGGCGACGATGACCTCGCCCTGGAAGACGTAGTCGCGCTCGGTGAGCTCGCCGATGATCTCGTTGGCGGCCTCGACGTTGCGGGCGGCCTCGGACTCGATCGCATCGCGGGTAGCGGCCCGCTCCTCTTCGAGCTTCGCAACCTGCTCATCGCGCTTGGTCTCGAGCTCTTCCTGGGCGGCCACAAGCTGCAGTTCGAGGCGCTCACGCTCGGGGGTAATGTCGGCGAGGCGGTCATCGATGGCGCGAGCGAGCTCCTTCTGGAGGTTCTCGATCTCGAAATCCCGATGCGTGTCGTCGACCGAAGTGATCATGTACTGGGCGAAGTAGAGGACGCGCTCGAGGTTCCGCGGGGAGATGTCGAGCAGCAGGCCGAGCTTGGAGGGCGTGCCCTTGACGAACCAGATGTGGCTGACGGGGCTGGCCAGCTCGACGTGGCCCATGCGCTCGCGGCGCACCTTGGCGCGGGCGACTTCGACGCCGCACTTGTCGCAGATGATGCCCTTGTAGCGGACGCGCTTGTACTTGCCGCAGTAGCACTCGAAGTCCTTCGTGGGGCCGAAGATCTTCTCGCAGAAGAGGCCGTCCTTCTCCGGCTTCAGCGTGCGGTAGTTGATGGTCTCCGGCTTGGTGACCTCACCGTAGGACCAGGAGCGAATCTGGGAGGGGCTGGCGAGCCCGATGCGGACCTGGTTGAAGTCATTGACTTCGAGCATTGAAGAGATCCTCCGATTCGAATCCGGAAAGGTTGATGCCGAGCTCGGGCAGCTCTCCGGCCGTCTCCTCGGTAAAGGAGACACTGCCCGAATCGTTGGAGACGTCGATGGAGAGGCCGAGGCTCTGGAGCTCCTTGACGAGCACCTTGAAGGACTCGGGAACGCCCGGTTCGAGGACGTCCTCGCCCTTGACGATGGCCTCGTACGTCTTGACGCGGCCGACGACGTCGTCGGACTTCACGGTGAGGAGCTCCTGGAGGATGTGGGCGGCGCCGTAGGCCTCGAGCGCCCAGACCTCCATCTCGCCGAAGCGCTGGCCGCCGAACT
>VXLW01000057.1 GCA_009841435.1 Dehalococcoidia bacterium
CCCCCCCCCCCCCCCCCCCCCCCCCCCCCCCCCCCCCCCCCCCCGGCCGGCCCCCGGGCCGCCCCCCCGCCCCCCCGCGCCGCCTACGAACGGATCGGGCGGCCGAGCCCGGCGGGGCTGACCGCCCGCTATACGGTCGCGATCCCGCTGGGCCGGGGCCTGGGGGCGAGCGCGGTCGCGCGCGTGGCCGGCGTCCTCGCGGTAAACGAGCGGGAGGGACATCCCCTCGACGAGGACGCCTGCCTGGGGCTGGCGGCCGAGCTCGAAGGGCACGTCGACAACGCCTGTCCGGCGCTGTTCGGGGGGGTGCAGGCGTGCGTCGCCACCGAGGACGGCTTCGCGCGGGTTCGTTGCCGCTACCCGAGCGACCTGGAGATCGCGCTGCTGATCCCGGACCACTCGATGCCGACCAAGGAGGCGCGCCGCCTCCTGCCCGACAGCTATAGCCGGCAAGACGCGATCCACACGAGCAGCCGGCTCGGGCTGCTGGTGGCGGCGCTGGCGGCGGGTCGCACGGACCTGCTCGACGAGGCGACGCAGGACCGCTTCCACCAGCAGCAGCGGTCGGCCCTGTTCCCGCCGCTCTACGACGTGTTTGCGTCGGCGAAGGGGGCGGGGGCGCACGCCGCCTGGCTGAGCGGGGCGGGGAGCAGCGTCGCCGCGTTCACGCCGGAAGAGGCGAGCCGGGATGTGGCGAAGGCGATGCTCGACAGGCTGGAGGCGGCGGGGATGTCGGGGCGGACGCTGGTTACGCGCATCGCGGCGAGCGGGGCGGAGGTGTCCCGCGTCGAGATGGTGGACGTCTAGGGGGCTGTTGGCTCCCGGCTGCTGGCCGTTGGTGATGCGGGCCAGCGGGGACATGAACCCGTAGGAGATCAGCGAACGGGCCTGCAACCTGCCGGGTCCATGAGACCGATCCCCGACTCCCTCAAAGTCCACCAGCGCGGCCCTGACCGCCTGCCCCACGTGCGGGCCATCATCCGCGCCGAACGCTGGGGCGTGCCCCTGCTCCCCTGGGAGCGGCTCTACACGGGCGACGAACGCGACTGCCCGCACGCCCTCGCGGTCGCCGGGGATGGAACCGTGATTCGGGCCCGTAACCGCGCCGGGGCGCTCGCGGTCTCGCGCGTGTCGAACCCCGGAGCGGACTCGGACTGGTCTACGTGGACCGAACTGGGGAAGGCAGAACCGGACACGGGGGTCGCGATCGGGGCGCGCGGGAGCGAGGTGCTGCTCCTGTACGTCGCGAGCGGTGGACGCGCGCTGGCGCTGCGGCGCAGCGGCGACGGCGGGGCGACGTGGGAGGCGGCACGGACGCTGGTGACAGGGAGCGCGGACATCGAGTGGCTGGCTCTTGGGGTGCGAGCGTCCGACGGCGACGCCTGCGCCTTCTACACACAGGGGACCAACGTGCTGAAGCGACTGCGCCGCCGGGACGGCGCCTGGGATGCGGCGGGGGCGAACTGGACCAGGGACGGGCAGGTCTCCGCCCTGACGGGCGTGGGAGCGATGCACGACGGCCACGACTACCGCCTCGTCGTGAGCGGACGAGCGCATCCTTCCGGGAGTAAGCAGGTGTGGTCGACGTTCCTGGGCGACGGCGGGTTCCCCACGGATTTCTGGTCCGGACTGAGCGTGATCGCCGAGTCGGACGCCTCCTCGGCGCGGGAGTTCGGTGGACCAGACGTGTTTCGGCCGGGCGGCCTCGACCAGCGCGCCTGCTTTGCCGCGCGGGACGCCGGTGGCGAGCCCGGAAGCCGCGTCTACACGAGTCATCCGCCCGCGTCTGTGGCCGGGAACCCGGAGGGGTGGTCGGAGCCGGAGCCGCACGAGGCGACGTCCGCCTACGGGCTGGCGGTCGCGACGCCGGAGGCGGGGACGGCGTGGGGTTCGACGCCGGACGGGGTGTGGCGGGCGCGGCTGGGGCGCAGCATCGACGTGAGCGAACACATCGTCGAGGCGTCGTGGCGGCTGGCGCCATTCGCGACGCGCGCCCGGCTCGTGCTCGACGACTCCGGGGGCGTGCTGCCCGAGCTGGCGCCGGGGCGGACGGTCGAGATCGCGCCGGGCTACCGCTCGGGTGCTGGTAGCGGGCCGGAGTATGGGGGATCGGTGCACGCCGTCATCGACGACGTGACGCGCGAGCGCGGCGAGGGGCAGGCGCGGGTGATGTTGGAGTGCTCGGGGCACTGGGAGCGGCTGGCGGCGTGGCGACCCTCGCAGGTCTGGCAGACAGCAGCGGGCGAGCGCTCACGCGAGCGTCTCTTCTGGCGGCTGTGCGCGAGTGCGGGCATCCGCGTCAGCGGCCAGGGCGGGGAGGACTGGTCCGGGAGCAGTCCGGCCTTCGCGGTATCTCCGGGCGAGTCCGGCCTCTCGGCCGCTCGCCGCCTGCTTGGCACGAGCCGCGTCACGGTTCTCTCCAGCCGCGACGGGCTGGCCGTTTCCCAGCCCAGCCAGAAAGCGGTCGAGCGCTTCGGCGAGGGCGATCACCCCGCGGCACGCGTGGCGCTGGGCGACGCCGCTCCCGCATCGAACTGGGTGCGGGCGCAGGGACTCACAATCGACGCCGACGCGCACGACTTCGCCAGCATCTACCGCGACGGGCAGCGGCTGCGCCTGGTGCGCAGCCTCGACGCGGGCACGGGCGCGCAGGCGCTCGACCACGCGACAGCATCGCTTGAGCGGGACCGGCGCCAGCAGCACGCCGGCGTGATCGTGGCGCCGTTCCACCCGGGCCTGGAGCTCTTCGACGCGATCACCGTGACAGACGAGCGGTTGGGGCTGGAGGAGCGGCCTTTCCGCATCGTCGAGTTGGGGATGGAGTACAGCCGCCGGCCGGGGCGGCGGCCCCGCTACGACTCGATCGTGGGCCTGGGGGAGATGGACTGATGGCGACGCTGCGAGGACGGCTGGTGCGGTTCGACGGGAGCGCGTGGCGGGCGGTGGTGCGGCTGGAGGGGTCGGCGTCGATGGAACTGACGAACGTGGCCGTGAGCCGCGGGATCCCCGCCGGGCAGATGGTCGCGGGCCGCAGGGTGCTCGTCGACACGGGCGATGGGGGCGACGCCGCAGAGGCGATCCTTACGGCCATCGTGGCGTGAATGGTGCGCTCGGGCGGCGCGTGTACACTCAATTTCGATGCCCTCGCCCCTGCTTTCCGGGCAGCCGGGCGGCGACCCCGCACGGGGCGCCCACCGGTGATCCGCAGCCACGACACCTACGGTCCCGGCAACGCCCTGCAACGGACCCTCTCATCGCTGCAAGAGCGGGAGTTCGCCTGGTACTTCGGGGGCAACACCGCCTTCTTCATGGCGATGCAGATGCAGTTCGTGCTGCGCGCCCTGCTCGCCTACGACCTCGCCCCCGAGGGCGAGAAGGCCGCGGGGCTGGGGCTGGTCACGCTCGGCGCGGCCGCTCCCATGATCTTCGTCGCGCCGGTCGGGGGTCTCATCGCCGACCGGGTGAACAAGCGCACCCTTCTCATCGTGACGCAGTCGGCGGCGGCCATCATCAGCTTGCTCACCACGTTCCTCATCCTCACCGACCTGATGGAGTACTGGTACCTGTTCGTCCTGTCGTTCTGGGCGGGGACGATCTTCTCGCTGAACATGCCGGCACGGCAGGCGCTGGTACCCCTGCTCGTTCCCCAGCACAAGCTGATGAACGCCGTTTCGCTGCAGATGAGCGGGATGAACCTGACCCGCATCGTCGCGCCCGCGCTGGCGGGAATCCTGGTGGCCCCGCTCGGCATCATCGGGGTCGGCGAGAGCGGCGGGCTGGGCTGGGTCTACCTGCTCACCTCCATCCTCTTCACGGTTGCGGTCGCGTCGGAGTTCCGCCTTCCGCCCCACGGCATGCAGGCAGAGTCGGAGGAGGAGAACTTCATCCAGGGCCTCGTGGGGGGGTTCCGCTATGTCATCGCCACGCCGGTGATCCTGATGCTCCTGCTGGCGGGCATGCTGATGCCGTTCTTCGCCTTCCCGGTGCAGGTCATGCTGCCGATCTTCGCCGAGGAGGTCTTCGGGCTTACCGGGGGCACGGGCTTCGGCCTGCTGATGGCGGCGGGCGGCGTGGGCGGGCTGATCGGCACGATCATCTCGGCGAACTTCGACAGCCTGCCGAACAAGGGCCACATCATGTTCATCGGAGCGACGATCATGGCCGGGTTCCTTGCGGCTTTCGGGTGGACCAGTGTGTTCGTCCTCGGGATGCTCTTCATTGCCGTGAGCAACACGGGGCAGATGCTGTTCATGTCCTCCAACAACACCGCCGTGCAGACGATCGCGCCGGAGGAGCTGCGGGGGCGGGTGATGTCGATCATGATGATGTCCTTCGGGGTGATGCCGATCGGGGTCTTACCCATCACCTTCGCCGCCGACCGGTTCGGGGCGGGAAGCACGGTCATCGTCGTGTCGCTGGCGTTGCTGGCGTTGCTGGCGGTCGTGTTCGTGGCCGTACCGCGCTTCCGCAACCTGCGCGTTGACGTGCTGGCCCAGGCCGAGCTCTCGCCCGTGCAGGCAGCGACGATGGTGGCGGAGGGGAAGATCTCGCGGGCGGAGGCGGACCGGCTCACGGGCAGGCTGCGACGCACGCCTCTTCCCGAGGGCACGCGCCGGAAGCGCGCGCCAGGGGAGCCGGTGGAGGTCCCGAGAGGGGTTGCGGGGGCGCCGCCGCCATGACGACCCTTAGCGTCCTCGACCAATCGCCCGTCCGCAGGGGCGGGACCGCCGCCGAGGCGCTCGCTGCCACGGTGGAGCTCGCGCAGCTTGCGGACCGCCTCGGGTACGAGCGGTACTGGGTGGCCGAGCACCACAACACGTCGGCCCTCGCCTCGACCGCGCCCGAGGTGCTCATCGGCCAGATCGCGACGCACACGGAGCACATCCGCGTCGGCTCGGGCGGGGTGATGCTGCCCCACTACAGCGCGCTCAAAGTGGCGGAAGCGTTCCGGCTGCTGGAGACGCTGCACCCGGGGCGCATCGACCTCGGGATCGGGCGTGCGCCGGGGAGCGACGGGCGGACGGCCCGAGCGCTGGCGCCGAGCGGCGTGCCCATGGACCTGCGCGAGTTCCCCAACCAGCTACTCGACCTGTACGGCTTCCTCGCCGACGACTTTCCGCCCGACCACGAGTTCCACGGCATCCGGGCGATGCCCCGGCCGGAGGCGATGCCGGATCTCTGGCTGCTCGGTTCGAGCGACGTGAGCGCGGGCTACGCGGCGGAGCTGGGCTGGCCCTTCTGCTACGCGCACTTCATCAACTCGCACCGGGCGGATAGCGCCCTGGAGGCGTACCAGAAACTCTTCTCGCCCTCGCCGATCGCGAGCGAGCCGCGGCCGTCGATCGCGGTCTCGGCGCTGGTGGCGGAGACGGAGGAGGAGGCCGAGCGGCTGAGCTGGAGCCGCTGGGGCTGGCGCCTGATGGGATCGGCAGGCCGGGGCGGGATTCCGCCGCCCGAAGAGGCGCTCGCCTTCGAATACACGGAGGCCGAGCAGGAGTACCTGGAGATGCTGAAACGGCGCTCCATCTACGGCGACCCCGGACAGGTTCGCGATCAGCTGCTCGCCATGGGCGAGCGCCACGGCCTGGACGACTTCGTCGTGGTGACCATCACGCACGACTACCGGGCGCGCCAGCGTTCGTACGAGCTTCTGGCGGAGGCGTTCGGGCTGGAGCCTCGGAGCTAGTCGTCGCCGATCACGACCGTCCACTCCCTGATGCGCCACGAGGGCACGAGCCCGTTCGCGACGTAGGGGTCGGCAGCCACGAAGGCTTCGACGCGGGAGCGGTCGGCCACGGTGAAGACGAAGGCGGCGCCATCGACGGGGTCGGCGAAGGCGCCAGCCATCTCGATCTCGCCGCGATCGACGTACTCGCGCGCGAGGGCGAGGTGGTCGGCGCGAAAGGGGGCGCGCTTCTCGACGACGTTCTCCACATAGTCGTAGAGCAGGACGAAGCGGGTGGCGGGCATGGCTACTCCTCTGCGGCCTCTTCGGCGGTGCTCCGCAGCAGCTTCATGAACTCCTCGTCGCCGTCGAGGAGCGCAAGGCGAGCGTCGCCGGCGGCCTCGGCAGCGTAGGCGGGCTGAATCTCAAGGGTGTCCTGCAGGTGCCGCAAGGCGACCTTGCGCTCCCCGAGGGCGCCGGCCGCCTGGGCCGCGCCGTAGTGGGCAGCGGGGTCGCCAGGTGCGACCTTCGCCGCCTTCTCGAAGCTGGCGAGCGCATCCTCGTGTGCGGCGGTCTCGAGTTGCGCCATCCCGCAGTTCACCATGACGGTGGGGTCGTCGGGATTGAGGGCGAGAGCCTGCTCGAAGTCGGCAAGGGCCTCGGCGGGTTCGTGACGGTAGAGGCGCAGCATCCCGCGGTTATTGAGCGCATCGCCGTCGGCGGGAGTCAGCTCGATGGCGGCGTCGTAGTCGGCGAGGGCCTCGTCGAAGGCGCCAAGGCGGGTGTGGGCGGTGGCGCGGTTGTAGAGGGCCGCGGGCAGGGCGGGGGTCTCGGCGAGGGCGCGCGTGTAGCGCTCGACGGCGAGGGCGTACTGGCCGACGTTGAAGTAGACGTTGCCCTCGTCGAGGTAGGAGGCAGCGGTGCGGAGGCGGGTATCGCCGATGACCTCGTCGAGATCGGGCATCGACTCGCGCGCCTCGCCGCTCTCGGCGTACCGCTGCGGGCGGCCGAGCAGCCTCAGGACGAGGGCGGCCACGGCCCCGAGGGCGGCGAGCACGAGGATGGCCTTGAGCAGGGTCTTCACGACTCGTCCTCGGCTTCGGCGGCGCGTTCCAGGAGCGCCTCGGTAACCGCTATGAGGCCACTGTAGGCATAGACGACGTAGTCGCGGGGGTGGAGGTCGAGGGGGCGCTTCTCCTCCTTGCGGGCGGTCACCGGGTCCCAGGAGCCGGTGATCTCGACGGCCTCGTGGTCGACCCCGAACTCGAGCTCGTAGAGCTCGCCGTCCTCGGCCACGACGACACAGCCGCGCTCGGGGTCGCCGGCGGGGCCGGGGTCGCACTCGATGGCGTTCGTGAAGAAGGCGTTAGGGAAGGAGGGGAAGGGGCGCAGGGCGGCGCTCGCCTCTTTCAGCAGCACCTCAAGCTCGGAGGCAGCGCGCTCCAGCGCACGATCCGCGCTTGTCTTGCGGGCCAGGCTTTCCCGCGCATCCTCGTTCATGGGGATCATGCTACGACCACTGCGCGCTCCGGGACCAGACGGCCATGCCGGGTGCGCCTGCCCACACAGGCGGGCCACGGCCCCTTGTAAACTGGCGCGGGGGCATCGATATGGCGCGCCGCCGCCTGACGCGGGACGATCTCGCGGTCGAAACCTGCTGCTTCGTCTGCGATCCGGCCAACGAGGACGGGCTTCAGATCGAGTTCTACCTCGATGAGGATATTGGCCGCGTGTTGGCCGACTACACGCCGCCGGCGGCGCACGAGGGCGCGCCCCGCGTCATCCACGGGGGCGTGATCGGCGCCATCCTCGACGATGCCATGGCCTGGGCGGTGAACGTGCTCAGCGGCTCGTTCGGCCTGACCCGCCGGGGGGAGATCGAGTATTCGCGCATCGTGCGCCCCGGCGAGCCCTACACGGTCACCGCCTGGATCTCCGAGATTGGCCAGCACCGGGCCGCGACGGTCGGCGAACTTCGCGACTCCGAGGACCGCCTCTGCTGCGCCACAAAGGCCGAGTTCTCTCTCATCTCGCACGAGGAGGCGAAGCTCGCTTTCGAGCGCCGCGCCGCCGCGGAGGGCGACTGATGGCCCCGCGCCTGCTCCTCATCCACGGGTACGTCTCGAACCCGGAAGCCTGGGCGCCCCTGCGGCGGGAGCTGGAGGACGAAGTGGGGACGTTCGCACCCCACCTCCCGGGGTATGGAAGCGAGCCCGACCCCTCCAGCTACACGGTGGAGGGCGTCGCGGAGGCGCTTGACGGGGTGGTGGAGGCGGTGAATCCGGACTACGTGCTGGGCCACTCGATGGGTGCCCTGATCGCGCTGCAACTCGCGAACCGCCACCCGGGGCGCTTCAGGCGAGTTGGCCTCGCGGGACTGCCGGTGTACGACACGATCGAGGAGGGCCTCCGCTTCATCGGTGCGAACAGCATCACGCGGGACCGCTACATGCGGAATCCCGGCAAGGGGCACCTGTTCTGCCGGCCGGTCCACTCCCTGCGTTACCTCTGGGCCCCCTTCGCGCACCTCCTGAAGCCCGACTACCCCCTGCCCATGATCGTCGACATGTTCGATCACACGCCTGCGGCCCACGGCGGCGGGATGGCGGAGATCGTGTTCGGGGGACACGTTCCCCGGCTGACGGAGGGGCTTGAGACGCCGATCGCCCTCATCCACGGCGATGCGGACCGGGTCACGCCCCTGGAGCCGGTGGTCGACTTGGCCCGCGAACGGGGCTGGCCGCTGCGCATCGCCCACGGCGCCGGCCACGAGCTGACGTTCGCGCAGCCTCGGGGGATGGCCCGCTGGGTGCGCGAACGGCTGCTCGCGCCGGTTGATGCGGAGGCGCCGCGGGAAGAGGCGGCGCCCGCAGCCGCTGCCTCCGGCTAGCAGGACACATGGCGCCGTTGCGCTCCCGCCGGGAGCACGCCTAAGCTCGCAGGCCGGGACCACCCCGAGGAGACGCGACCGTGGAGAACTTCCTGCATATCGCCGCCGTCTGGCTGCACGTCCTCGGCATCGCGCTGTTCGTGGGGCCGCAGTTCTTCCTGGCGTTCGCGTGGGTGCCCGCTTCCCGCCAGATCGAGGACCTGCAGACGCGCGTCGCGGCGATGCGCACGATCACGACACGCTTCGGGTGGATCGGCGGGATCGGGCTCTTCCTCATCCTCGTGGGCGGCACCTACCTGATCATGACCTGGCGCGACTACCACAACATCGTCGAGGGGACGGCGTTCTTCGACCTTCGCTACGGCGTGGTGTTCGTGATCAAGATGGTGCTGCTGGTGGTGATGATCGTGCTGGTGGGGCTGCACATGTTCGTGGTCGGTCCGAGCCAGGTGGACGCGATGGAGGAGCAGGCCCGCGGCGGGGCCGTTTCCGAAAAGGACATCCGGCGCCTGCGGATCACCTCGATGGTGCTGAGCATCACGGGGCTGATCCTGACGCTGGTGATCATGGGATTCGGCGTCAGCCTGGGCGCGGCGGAGTACTCGCTGCAGAACTTCTAGGCCATCCCGGGGGCGGCTGTTTGACCCGTTGCCGGGGCGCTGGTTCACTAGCTTGCAGAGGCATTGACGGAGACGAGTAGCGTCCCGTTCCTGCGCTCAGCGAGCCCCGGTTGGTGCGAGGGGGCGCTGCAGGCGGACGTGAACATCCCTCCCGAGCTTCCGGCCGAACGCCGGCGGCGCCGGCAAGTAGACCCGGACGGAACGTGTCCGCAGGTGCGGACCGCCCCCGTTACCGAGGGCAGGAGCGTGATGGCGCTCCGCAGAGCGCCCGCCTCGTGCGGGAAGCAGGGTGGTACCGCGGGTGTTGCGCCCGTCCCTGACCGGGACGGGCTTTCTTGTGTCCGTCCCGGCAATCCTCGCGCGGGAGGCCGGAAGTGTCCCAGCT
Organism: Dehalococcoidia bacterium; assembly: GCA_009841435.1. GTDB lineage: Bacteria > Chloroflexota > Dehalococcoidia > Tepidiformales > Tepidiformaceae > UBA2991. Next base: position 9,561 of record VXLW01000057.1, read on the forward strand.
CTTCAGACCAGTCGATCCGAGTGTCAGCTTCCCCGAGTTGGAGACAGGGATTCTCGAGTTCTGGCGGGAGCACGACATCTTCCGGCGCAGCATCGAGGAGCGGCCTGAGGACAACCTGTTCGTGTTCTACGAAGGGCCGCCGACGGCGAACGGCCGTCCGGGCGTGCACCACATCATGCCGCGCGTCATCAAGGACCTGTTCGCGCGCTACAAGACGATGCGGGGCTACCGCGTGCCCCGGAAGGCGGGCTGGGACACGCACGGTCTGCCGGTCGAGATCGAGGTCGAGAAGGAGCTGGGGCTGAACTCCAAGCCCGAGATCGAGGCGTACGGCATCGACCGCTTCAACGCGAAGTGCCGGGAGAGCGTGAACCGCCACGTGGGCGACTTCGAGGAGCTGACGGAGCGGATCGCGTTCTGGGCGGACATGGAGAACCCGTACGTCACGTACGACAACGACTACATCGAGAGCGGCTGGTGGATCTTCAAGCGGCTCTGGGAGCACGGGCTGGTCTACCAGGACTACCGCAGCACACCCCACTGCCCCCGCTGCGAGACGAGCCTGAGCGACCACGAGCTCTCGCAAGGGTACCAGGACGACGTGCCGGACCCGAGCGTCTACATCAAGTTCCGGCTGCCGGCGGAGGCGCGCGAGCGCATCGGGCTCGGGGAGGGTCCGGCCACGAGCATCGTGGCCTGGACGACGACGCCGTGGACGCTGCCCGGCAACACCGCCCTCGCGGTGATGGAAGACGCCGCCTACGGGCTCTACGAGCACGAGGGCGAGCGGCTGATCGTGGCGGAGGCGCTGGCGGAGAGCGTGCTCGGGGAGGAACGGGCGGCACTGCGCACGTTCCGGGGGGCGGAGCTGGTCGGGCTCGCCTACGAGCCGCTGTATCGCCCGGAGGCGGTGGGGGCGATGGTTCGCCGTTTCGGCAGCGACGGCCACCTGCGGCCGCTGGAGACGGGCGAGGAGACGGAGGGGCTACGCCGCGTGCTCGTGGCGGACCACGTCTCGCTCGACGACGGCACGGGCATCGTGCACATCGCGCCGGCGTTCGGCGGCGAGGACTTCGACGACGGCAAGGAGCACGGCCTGCTCTTCGCCCAGCCAATCGACACGCACGGCACGATGGCGGAGGGGCTGCCGGGCGAGGGGCAGTTCGCCAAGGACGCCGACCGCGAGGTCATCCGCGACCTCGACGAGCGGGGACTGCTGCTGCGCAGCGAGCGCATCCAGCACACCTACCCGTTCTGCTGGCGGTGCGACTCACCGCTGCTCTACTACGCCAAACCGAGCTGGTATATCCGCACGACGGCGCAGCGGGAGCGGCTGCTCTCGGGGAACGCGCGCATCAACTGGCAGCCCGACCACATCAAGCGGGGGCGCTTCGGCAACTGGCTCGAGAACAACATCGACTGGGCCGTCAGCCGGGAGCGGTACTGGGGCACGCCCCTGCCGTTCTGGGTGTGCGACGGGTGCCCGGAGGTGGTGGTCGTGGGGTCGCGCGCGGAGCTGGCGGAGCGGGCGGTCGACCGCGCCGCCGCGGAGGCGCTCGACGACCTGCACCGGCCCTACATCGACGCGATCGCCCTGCGGTGCGACGGGGACGGGTGCGAAGGGGAGATGCGGCGCGTGCCCGAGGTGGCGGATGCCTGGTTCGACAGCGGGGCGATGCCGTACGCGCAGTGGCACTACCCCTTCGAGAACCAGGACGAGTTCGACCGGATGTTCCCGGCCGACTTCATCTGCGAGGCGATCGACCAGACACGGGGGTGGTTCTACACGTTGCACGCGGAGGCGGCCCTGCTGAACGCGGCGGAAGCGACGCCCGAGGAGATCAGCTACCGGAACGTCATCTGCCACGGCCACATCCTCGACGAGCACGGCGTGAAGATGTCGAAGAGCAAGGGCAACGTGATCGAGCCGTTCGACCTGCTGGACGAGCTGGGGGCGGACGCGGTGCGCTGGTACATCTACGCGTCGGCACCGGTGGGGAGCTCGCGGCGGTTCAGCGTGCGGCTCATGAACGAGACCCTGCGGCGCTTCCAGTTGACCCTCTGGAACGTCTACAGCTTCTTCGTGAGCTACGCGAACATCGACGGGCTCGACCCGCGAGAGCGCCCCGAGGGCGAGCCGCCGGAGCTGGACCGCTGGCTCCTGAGCGAGCTGAACGCCCTCACCGAGCGCGTGACGGCGGGGCTCGACGACTACGACCCGACGGTCGCCTCGCGCGCCATCGAGGCGTTCGTGGACGACCTGTCGAACTGGTACGTGCGGCGCTCGCGGCGGCGATTCTGGCGAGGGGTGTCGGGGGACGACGCGGACAAGCGCAGCGCGTACTTCACGCTGCACACGGCCCTGACGACGCTGGCGCGGCTGCTCGCGCCGTTCACGCCCTTCCTGGCGGAGGAGCTGTGGCGGAACCTGGCGCGCTCCGTCGACGGGGACGCGCCCGAGAGCGTGCACCTCGCGGACTGGCCCCAGCCGGTCGCGCTCGTTCCGGGCGGCGACGTGTTCGTGAACGAGTCGCTGAACGCGGAGACGCAGCTCGTCAAGCGGGTCGCCTCGATGGGGCGGGCGGCCCGGGCGAAGGCCTCGATCAAGGTGCGGCAGCCGCTCGCGGAGGTGCTGGTGCGCCCCCGCGACGACGCGGAGGCGGCCGTGCTCGCCCGGCAGGAGGCGCTCCTGCTGGAGGAGCTGAACGTGAAGGCGTTGAGCACGCTGGAGGACGAGGCGGGCATCGTCACGTTCGAGATCAAGCCGAACCTGCCGGTGCTGGGCCCGCGCCTCGGGCACGAGGTCGGGGCGGTGCGCTCCGCCCTCGGCGAACTCGATGCCGGGGAGGTAGCGGCGGCGGTTCGCGCCGGCCAGAGCGTCACGGTCGCGGGCCACGAGTTGGCGGCCGACGAACTGCTCGTCGAGATGCGCGAGGGGGAGGGGTACGCGGTCGTGAGCGAGGCCGGGTACACAGTCGGGGTGGCGACGGCCATCAGCGACGAGCTCGCGGACGAGGGGATCGCGCGCGAACTCGTGCGGCACCTCCAGGACCTGCGGCGCGAGGCGGACTTCGAGCTGAGCGACCGCATCACGAGCTGGTGCGCGGGCGGCGACACCATCGCGCGCGTGCTGGCGGCGCACGGGGACTACGTGAAGGGCGAGACGCTCTCCGTCGAGCTGTTCACGGAGGCGCCGCCGGAGGACGCGCAGCGGACGACGTTTACGCTCGACGCCGTCGAGGTGGTTGCGGGCGTGCGCCGGAGGGACGCATGACGCGACCGAAGGCCATCCTCTTCGACCTCGACGACACGCTGCTCGACATGTACAGCGCGATGCACCGCTCGTGGGAGGAGATCTGCGCGGACGTGGCGCCGGGGCTCGGGTGCGACGCCAGCAGCCTGCGCGAGACCATCCGCCGCGAGAGCGCCCTCTTCTGGGCCGACGAGGGGGCCGTCGCCGAGTACCGGGTGAAACCACTGGAGTCGCGGACCATCGTCGTGCGCCTGTCCCTCCTGGCGATGGGCCTCGATGACTCAGGCGCGGAGGAGATCGCCGGGCGGTCGCTCCGGGGGTACCTGGAGCGCGTCGCCCCCTTCGACGACGCCATCGGGACGCTGGAGACCCTGCGATCGCAGGGGTACCGGCTGGGGATGGTCACGAACGGCTCGTCGGACACGCAACGGCAGAAGATCGGGCGCTGGCAGTTGGAGCCGTACTTCGACGAGATCGTGATCGAGAGCGAGTTCGGGCGCGGCAAGCCCGATCCCGGAGTGTTCAGGCAAGCGCTGGCGGGGACGGGCGCGTCGCCGGACGAGGCCTGGATGGTCGGCGACAACCTGTACGCCGACATTGGTGGAGCGCAGGGTGTGGGCGTCCACAGCGTCTGGATTCACCGCGAACGGCTGGAATTCCCGGAGGATCCTCCGGCCCACCCCCACCGCCGTATCGGGCACTTCGATGAGCTGCACGCCGCGCTCGCAGACGCCCAGGGCTAGGGCCGGGTGAAGCCCCCTTTCCTTCAGGGCAGCGCGCTCACGTCGCTACTCCGAACGGCTCCGATACGGTATCAACACGAACATCGAACTAGATTGAAGGGTCCTGGATGTCGAACGTGAAGAGCATCGTTCTGGCCGGAATCGGAGTGCTGGGCATTGGCCTCGCGGCGGCGGCGCTGGTCGTCGGAATCCTTGCGCTGACGCAGAGCGAGGACCGGGACGAGGAGCATGCGCCCTCGCCCTCCAATCCCGACGAATATGCCATCTACCTTGTCGAGCAGGCGCTCGAGCGCTATGAGGGCGAGGGTATCGAGGCCACGCTCGCACACTACAACTCGCCCGAGACGCTGGACGGCCCCTGGTACGTCTTTGTGCTGGAAGAGCGTGCCGACGGCATCTACACGATCGCCAACGCGGGCCGGCCGGAACTGGTAGGGACAACGCGGGAGCGCATCGACACGCGCGGCTTCGACTACGGCGCCGCCTTCGCCGAGACGACGGAGACCGGGCACTGGGTCACCTACAGCTTCATCAACCCCCAGACCGGTGGCGTGGAGCTGAAGCACTCCTGGACGGTTCGCCGGGGCGCGTACCTGTTCGGCTCGGGCTGGTACGAGGCCACCTCCGTCGAGCCCGCCGCGGCAGCCGCCGCACCGGTTCCCACCAAAGCCGAGCCGGGCGCCTACACCAAGGCGTTCGTGCAGCGGGCGCTCGACCGGTTCGAGGCCGATGGGCTCGAGGCGACCCTCGACTACTACAACTCCCGCGAGAGCGTCGACGGCGACTGGTACGTGTTCGTGGGGGAGGAGCGCGCGGACGGCCTCTACACGATCGCGCACGCCACCCGCCCGGAGCTGGTCGGGACGACGCGGGAGCGCATCGACCGGCGCGGTTTCGACTACGGCGCCGCGTTCGTCGCCACGACCGAGGAAGGACAGTGGGTCGACTACATCTACCTGAACACCGTCACCGGGCAGGAGGAGCAGAAGCACACCTGGATCGTGCGGCGCGGCAACCTGCTCTTCGGCTCCGGCTGGTACGAGCTGGCGACGGACCAGCCGGCCACGGCTCCCGAGCCGGCCACGAAGGCCGAGCCCGGGGCGTACACGAGAGCGTTCGTGCAGCAGGCCCTGGACCGCCTGGAGGCCGAGGGCCGGGAGGCCACCCTCGCCTACTACCGCTCCCGCGAGAGCGTCGACGGCGACTGGTACGTGTTCATCCTCGAGGACCGGCCTGACGGGCTCTACAACATCGGGAACGCCACACGGCCGGACCTGCTGGGCACCGTGCCGACACGCATCGACCGGCGCGGCGTCGACTACGGCGCGGAGTTCCTCGCGACGACGGACGAGGGCCACTGGGTCGACTACGTCATCCTCAACCCCGCGACCTGCGAGGAGCGGCTGAAGCACAGCTGGGTCGTCCGGCGCGGCGACCTCATCGTCGGTTCCGGCTGGTACGAGGACAGGGTCGCCGAGCACCCGCTGCTCCCGAGCAAGTGCGAGCCCGCCGCCTACACGGTCGCGCACGTCGACGCGGCGATCGCGCGGTACGAGGCGGGAGGGCGCGCGGCGGCGGTCGCCTGGCACAACGACGCGGCGAACAACGACGGGCGCTGGTACACGTTCATCGTCGACCCGGCGGCGGAGCGGATGATCTCCCACCCCGCATCGACCTTCGTCGGGTACGACGTCGTGAGCGGCAGTGCCACATGGGACGACAGCGGCTGGCATTACGCATCCGACCTGCTTCGGGCGACGGAGGACGGTCTCTTCGTGCGCGACACGCTCGTCGTGCCGCCGAGGGACGAGATCAACCCCTTCTTCTCGAGGGAAGAGCTGAAGCACTACTACGCGAAGCGTCACGACGGGCTCATCTTCGTCTCGGGGTGGTACAGCGACGTTCCCACCGCGGAGGACGAGCCGAACTACACGCGCCTGCTGGTGGCGCGGGCGCTCACGATGCTCGAGGACGAGGGCATCGAGGCGGTGCTCGACTACTACAACACCCCCGAGAGCGCGGACGGCGAGCGCTACGTGTTCGTGCTGGAGGACCGCGAGGACGGCATCTACACGGTCGCGCACGCCACCATTCCCAGCCTGGTGGGGACAACCCGCGACCGCATCGACGCGCGCGGCTTCGACTACGGCGCGGCGTTCAAGGCCACGACAAGGTCGGGGCGCTGGGTGCAGTACGTCTTCCCCAATCCGGACGCGGGCGTGGAGGAGCTGAAGCACACCTGGGTGGTGCGCCGGGGCGACTACCTCATCGGTTCGGGCTGGTACGAGCCGCTTCCCACACAGGCCGACCCGGAGGGGTACACGCGCCTGCTCGTGGCCGACGCCCTCTCCTTCTACGAGAGCGAGGGGCTCGAAGCGACGCTGGACCGTTTCAACGCGCCCGAGAGCGTCAACGGCCCCTGGTACGTCTTCGTCGGGGATCCCGATGGGACCCTCATCGGGCACTACGACCCCGAGGTCCGTGGCCGGAGCCTCTTCGGTTCGGTCGGCATTGACATCAACGGGTACGAGTTCGGCACGGACATGGTGGCCATCGGCCAGCAGGGCGGCTGGGTGAGCTACGTCTTCCTCAACCCGAACACGGGCCTGCTGGAGCGCAAGCACACGTGGGTCATCCGCCGGGACGGTCACCTGTTCGGCTCTGGCTGGTATGAAGGTGTGGAGTAGGGGCTAGGGCTCGAGGACGATCTTGCCGAAGTTGGCGTTCGCCTCCATGTAGGCCTGCGCGGCGGCAGCCTCGGAGAGCGGGTAGACGCTGTCGACGACGACCTTGATGCGTCCCGAGGCGATGTGGGGAAGGACGCTCTTCTCGAAGGCGCGGGTGGCGGCCGCCTTCTGCTCGAGGGGGCGGGCGCGGAGGGTGGTGCCGCGCACCTGGAGGCGCTTCATCAGGAGCGGGCCGAGGCTCGCGTTCTCCAGGGCGGCCCCGCTCATGAGGCCGACCTCGACCATGCGACCCTGGCGTGCGAGCGCGCGCAGGTTCTGCTCCCAGTAGTCGGCGCCGATGACGTCGAGCACGACATCGACGCCGGCGCCGCCGGTGGTTTCCCCGACGACCTCGGCGAAGTCCTCTTCGTGGTAGTTCACGCCGACGTCGAGCCCAAGCTCGGCGGCGCTGGTGAGTTTCTCGGCGCTGCCGGCGGTTCCGATGACCTGCGAGGCGCCCATCGCCTTCGCGATCTGGACGCCGGCGACGCCGACACCGGACCCGACCGCGTGGATGAGCACGCGCTCGCCGGCCTGCAGGTTGCACTGGAGGAGGGCGTCGTGGGCAGTGATGTAGACCTCAGGCGTGGCGCCCGCCTCCTGCCAGCTGAGGGAGTCGGGGACCTTCAGGGCGAGGCGCTGGGGGACACTCACGAGCTCCGCATAGCCGCCGCCTGGCACAAGGCCCATGACGCGGTCGCCGGGGGCGAAGCCCTCGACGCGCACCCCGGCCTCGACCACCTCGCCGGCGTACTCGAGGCCGGGGATCTCGAACTCCGGCCTCGGGCCGGGCTGGGGATAGCCACCCATGCGCTGGAGCACGTCGGCGCGGTTGAGGGCGCAGGCGCGCACGGCGACGAGCAGGTCGTCGGGGCCGACAACGGGGTCGGGCACGTCGCGGTAGACGAGCGAGCCGCCCGCGTCGGACTTCTCGATGACGATCGCCTTCATGGCGCCGACTAGCCCTCGTCCTCGTCGGGGGGCATGGCCATGCCGAGGGTGTTGAAGCCACCGTCGACGTAGAGAACCTGGCCGCTGATGTTGGCGCCGGCATCGCTGGCGAGGAAGGCGGCAGCGGCGCCCACGTCCTCGATGGAGATGTGGCGGCGGAGGGGCGTGACCTGGGGGAAGACCTTGTAGAGGCTGCGGAACTCGCCCACCCCGGCGGCGGAGAGCGTGCGCACAGGGCCCGCGCTGATGGCGTTCACGCGGATGCCCTGGGGCCCCACGTCGGAGGCGAGGTAGCGCACGGCCGACTCGAGGCCGGCCTTGGCGACGCCCATCACGTTGTAGCTGGGCATCATCTTCTGGGAGCCGTGGTAAGAGAGCGTGACGACGCTACCGCCCTCCGGCATCAGGGGGCGGGCGGCGCGGGTGAGGGCGACGAGGGAGTAGACGGAGAGTTCCTGGGCAAGGAGGAAGCCGTCGCGGCTGGTCTCGATGAAGGGACGGGAGAGGTCGTCGCGTTTCGCCCCGACGATGCCGTGGACGACCGCATCGATGGTGCCGTAGCGGTCGGCGAGCTTGGCGAAGAGGGTCTCGATCTCCTCGTCGCTGGTGGCGTCGCAGGGCTCGACGAAGTCGCAACCGATGCTTTCGGCGAGGGGGCGGACACGCTTCTCCATGGAGGGTCCGTAGGAGAGGGCGACGCGGGCGCCGGCCTCGTGCATCGCCTTGGCGATGCCCCACGAGATGGAGCGGTCGTTGGAGACGCCGGAGACGAGGGCGGTCTTGCCTTCCATGCCTGACATAGCAGGCAAGCCTACGGCCTCGCGCGAACCAGCGGCAAACGGCTTCGCCCCTGAGCCAAAGCCGCCGTACGATACCCGCCGATGGACCTCTCCGCCCTGGCCCTGCTTCTCTCCATCACGATCGACATCGACCCGGACATCGGGAAGATCTTCGGGCTGACGATCACGTGGCACGGCCTGTTTACGGCGATCGGCATCATCTGCGGCGTCAGCCTCTCCGTGTACCTCGCCCGCGTCGACGGCGTGCCTTCGGACGTGGGACAGGAGATCGCCCTGGTCTCGGTGATCAGCGCCATCATCGGAGCGCGTCTCTTCTTCGTGTTCGAGCACTGGGACCGGTTCGAGAACGACCTCGCGGCAATCGTGACCGACATCACCGAGGGGGGCATCACGCTCTACGGCGGCCTCATCGGGGGCGTGCTGGGGGGGGTAATCTACGGCGCCATCCAGCGCTATCCGATCGGCATCTGCCTGGACGCGGCCGGGCCGGGCATGATCCTGGGCCAGGGCCTCGGACGCATCGGCGACCTGATCAACGGCGAGCACCTGGCGACCGCCAGCGACCTGCCCTGGGCCTTCGTCTACGTTCACCCGAACACCCTGGCCGAGCTGGGGCAGTCCGTGCATCCGGCGGCGGGGGGCTACGAGTTGCTCGGCGACTTCGTGATCCTCGCAATTCTGCTGTTCGTGGCGCGACGCGTCATCAAGGTGCCCGGCTGGACTTTCTGCACGTACGCCATCCTCTACTCGGTGATGCGCTTCGGCCTCTCCGAGTTCCGCATCGACGAGCAGACGGTCGACGGCATCCCTGTACCGCAGATCGTGGCGGCAGTCGTCATCGGCATCGCCATCATCCTGGCGGGGGTGTTCTACCGGTACCCCGGCCAGCTCACGGACGAGTGGGAGGACCGCGTGCTCGGTCCGCCGCCAGAAGAGACTGAGGACGAGTCGGCCCCTTCGTCGGCATGAGCGCCCCCGGCCCGGTCACCCTCTACACGCGCGCCGATTGCCCCCTCTGCGACGAGGCGCACGCGCTCCTTAATGAGCTAGCCGAACGGCTCGGATTCGCGATCGAGGCAGTCGACATCGACGCGGACCGCGAGCTTGGCGCCCGCTACAACTACGCGGTCCCGGTGGTTGCGGTCGGGGGCGAGGAGGTTGCGCGCGCGCCCATCCGGGCGCCGGCGCTGGAGGCGAAGCTGCGGGAGCGCTACCGGTAGAGGCCGTGCTCGCGGATGTAGTCCTCGACGGCTGGGGGCACGAGGTAGCGGATCGGCATGCCCTCGCGCACGCGCTCTCGCACGAGCGTTGAACTGACGGGGAGCGGCGGCATCTCGACGACGATCAGCGGGGCGTCGAGACCCACCTGCGCCGCGAGCCAGGCCTGTTCGCCATCGTCGCCCTCCTTGGGGGCGACGGCGAGGCGGGCGAGGGCGGTGATAACGTCGGGGTCGCGCCAGGCGGGCATATCGGCGAGGGCGTCGCTGCCGAGGATGAGGACGACATCGTCGAGTCCCTGGGCGTGCATCTCGCGCAGGGTGTCGACGGTGTAGGTGGGGCCGATGCGCTCGACCTCGCGCTCGTCGAGGTGGAAGCCGGGGTTGCCGGCGATGGCAAGGTGGGTCATGGCGAGGCGGTGGGCGGCGGAGCTGACGCCGAGGCCGGCCTTGCGCCAAGGGTCGCCCGCGGGCATGAAGTAGACGCGCTCCAGGCCAAGCTGCTCGCGGGCGCACTCGCCGAGGACGAGATGGCCGACGTGCGGGGGGTCGAATGTGCCTCCGAGCAGGCCGATAGGCATGGTGCGAGTCTATCCGATCGAGTTATTAGCACTCTTGCCCCGAGAGTGCTAACATAGGTCGTCAAGGTTCACAATGGCATTGTCAGAGCGAAGGGCCAGAATCCTCGCCTTCATCATCGAGGACTACGTCGAGAGCGCGCAGCCGGTCGGCTCCGCGGCGCTCGTGGCGCGGCATGACCTGGACCTCTCCAGCGCCACCGTTCGCAGCGAAATGAAGGCTCTCGAGGAAGAGGGCCTGATCACGCATCCGCACACGTCGGCGGGGCGGGTCCCCAGCAATCTCGGCTACCGCACGTACGTCGGCTCCCTGATGGGGGACCGCCGCCTGAGCAGCGCCGAGGAGCTGACGATCCTGCACCAGTTCCACCAGAGCGCGGTCGACCTGCAGCGCTGGCTCTCGCTTTCGGCGAGCGTGCTGGCGAACTCGCTGCACACGGCCGCGATCGCGACGCCACCGCACATGGTGGAGGTGCGGCTCAAGCAGCTCCAGCTGGTCGAACTGACGGAGGAGAGCGCACTGCTCGTGGTGGTGATGAATGACGCCGCCGTCCTCCAGCACACGCTGCAGTTCGCGGAGGCGACGACGCAGGACCAGCTCACGCGGCTGGCTGGGCGTCTGAACCAGCAGCTGGAGGGCAAGACCGCCACGGAGATCGAGGCGAGAGTTCCGGCAGCCGCCGTCGTCGAGCGGCAGGTGGTCGACCAGGTCGTGGCGTTGCTCCGCAGCGAAGAGGATGCCGCCAGCGAGACGCCCGTCATCGAGGGCGTACGCGAGCTGCTGCGCCAGCCCGAATACGAGGGCGACAGTGACCGCCTGCTCGACACGCTTGAGGCGGTCGAGACCTCGCGCTTGCAGCGCGCGATTCCGGCACGGCTGCTGGGGAGCAACGACGTGGCGATCGTGATCGGCGACGAGAATCCCGCCGAGCGCTACCGCGACATGAGCTTCGTGCTCTCGCGCTACGGACCGACGGGCGGCGCGGGCGGCCTCATCGGGCTGCTTGGCCCAACCCGGCTCGACTACCCCGACGCCGTCGCGCACGTGCGCTACGTGAGCGACGTCCTGACCGAGCTGATGCGCCGCTTCTACGGCGACGCGGAAGAGGCCGGCGGCCCCGAGGAGGATCAATGAGCGACAGCGACGCTCCCAGGTTCACCGACAAGCGTGCGGCCGCGCGCATGGGCGAAGACGACGTCGACACGGCCGCGCCCAAAGCCGAGGCGCCGGCGCGCGAGGAAGCGCCCGTCGAGGGGCTTCAGGAGCAGCTCGAGGCGGCGCTGGCCCAGGCCGAGCGCTTCGAGGCGAACTGGAAGCGGGCCGCCGCCGACCACGCGAACTACAAGCGCCGGGTTGAGCAAGAGCGCTCCGAACAGGCGCGCCTCGCGGGCGCGGCGCTGGTGATCAACCTGTTGCCTATCCGGGACGACTTCGGCCGCGCCGTCGAGACACTCGACAGCACGCTGGCCGGGCTGAACTGGGTACAGGGCGTGCTCGCCATCGAGCGCAAGCTGGGCGGGCTGCTAGAGAGCATGGGCGTGACGGAGGTGCCCGCCGAGGGCGAGACCTTCGACCCCACGCAGCACGAGGCCGTGGGCCGCGCGCCCGGCCCGGAGAACGTCTGCCTGCACGTCGTGCAGAAGGGCTACGCCCTGAGCGGCGCCGTCATCCGCCCCGCGATGGTAGTCGTGGGCGAGGGCGACGAGGCGGAGCCGGGCGAACCAAACAATAGCGAAGACGAGGGCGACTAGCCGCCCCGAGAGACCACCGCCAGGAGGAACGAACATGCCAAAAGTACTGGGAATCGACCTGGGCACCACGAACAGCGCGATGGCCGTGATGGAAGGCGGCGAGCCTACCGTGGTCCCGAACGCGGAAGGCACGCGCACGACGCCGTCGGTCGTCGCCCTGACCAAGGGGGGCGAGCGGCTCGTGGGCCAGGTGGCCAAGCGCCAGGCGATCACGAACCCCGAGGACACCGTCTACAGCATCAAGCGATTCATGGGGCGGAAGCACAGCGACCCCGAGGTGCAGCGCGGCGCGGGCTCGATGCCGTACCGCATCAGCGCCGCCGAGAACGGCGACGTGCAGGTGACGATGGGCGAGGGCGACCACAGCCCGCCCGAGGTCAGCGCGATGATCCTGCAGAAGCTGAAGGCGGACGCCGAGGCCTACCTGGGCGAGACGGTCACGGAGGCCGTGATCACGGTGCCGGCCTACTTCAACGACGCCCAGCGGCAGGCAACGAAGGACGCGGGCCGCATCGCGGGCCTGAACGTGCTCCGCATCATCAACGAGCCGACCGCGGCCTCGCTGGCCTACGGGCTCGACAAGAAGGACGACGAAGTCATCGCCGTGTATGACCTCGGCGGGGGCACGTTCGACATCTCCATCCTCGAGATCGGCGACGGCACCTTCCAGGTGCTCAGCACGAACGGCAACACGCACCTCGGCGGCGACGACTTCGACGACCGCATCATCGACTGGCTGGTCGACGAATTCCGCCAGGCGGAGGGAATCGACCTGCGGCAGGACCGCCAGGCGCTGCAGCGCCTGAAGGCGGAGGCGGAGAAGGCGAAGATCGAGCTCTCCAGCGCGCAGCAGTCGGAGATCAACCTGCCCTTCATCACCGCTGACGCGAGCGGCCCGAAGCACCTCAACCTCACGCTGAGCCGGGCGAAGCTCGAGCAGCTCGTAGGCGACTTGCTGCGGGGCACCCTCGAACCGGTCAAGAAGGCGCTCGACGACGCCGACAAGACCGCGAGCGCGGTCGACGAGATCGTGCTGGTAGGCGGCCAGACGCGCATGCCCGCCGTGCAGGCGCTCGTGGGCGAGTTCTTCGGGAAGGAGCCCCACAAGGGCGTCAACCCGGACGAGGTCGTCGCGATCGGCGCCGCCATCCAGGCGGGCGTGCTGAAGGGCGACGTACAGGACGTGCTCCTGCTCGACGTGACGCCGCTGACGCTCGGCATCGAGACGCTGGGCGGCGTGATGACGACGATCATCCCGCGCAACACGACCATCCCCACAGCCAAGAGCCAGGTGTTCAGCACGGCGGCCGACAACCAGCCGAGCGTGGAGATCCACGTGCTCCAGGGCGAGCGCCCGATGGCGCCGGATAACAAGTCGCTCGGCAAGTTCACACTCGACGGAATCCTGCCGGCGCCGCGCGGGGTTCCGCAGATCGAGGTCACGTTCGACATCGACGCGAACGGCATCGTGAACGTGCACGCCGCCGACAAGGGCACGGGTCGCGAGCAGAAGATCACGATTCAGGCGTCGAGCGGGCTGAGCGAGGACGAGATCCAGCAGATGCAGCGCGACGCCGAGCTGCACGCGGACGAGGACCTGCGCCGCCGCGAGATGATCGAGCTGCGCAACCTGGCCGACAGCGCCGCCTACCAGGCGGAGAAGACACTCACCGACAACGCCGACAAGATCGACGAGGCCCTCAAGGCGGACGTCGAGGAGAAGGTGAAGGCGGTGCGCGAGGCGCTCGAGGCCGAGGGGGACGACGACGCCACGAAGGAACGCATCCAGGCGGCGCTCGACGAGCTGACGCAGGCGCTGCAGAAGGTCGGCGAGTCCGTCTACGGCCAGCAGGGCGACGGTCCGGGTCCGGACGGTGCGGCCGGCGGCGGCTTCGATCCGGGCGCGAGCGCGGGCGGGGCCGAGGAAGGCACTGTCGAGGGCGAGTTCCGCGAGGTCTAGCGGAGGGCTATCCTCCCCCGATGGCCGTTCCGGAGGCGACACTGCGCGAGCTGGCGGGGGTCGGGCGCGACCTCTACCAGCTCGGCATGGTCAGCAGCCGCGGTGGGAACCTCAGCATCCGTGACGGCCACGAGATGTGGATCACGGGCACGGGCACGGCCCTGGGCCACCTGAAGCCGCTCGACATCAGCCGCGTCTATCCCGACGGGCGGCACGAAGCGCCGCCACCGTCGAGCGACACGATCCTGCACTGGACCATCTACGCGACGACGCAGGCGGGGGCGATCGCGCACGCGCATCCCCACCACGCCATCGCCCTCTCCTACAACCGGGACACGTTCAAGCCCGAGGACCTGGAAGGGCAACTGCACATCCCCTCCGTGCCGGTGATCGAGCAGGGGCCGACGCAGGAGGAGAAGATCGCGACCGCCCTGCGCGAATCACGCGTGGCGCTGTTGCGCGGGCACGGGGCCTACGCGCGGGGCGGCTCGCTCTGGGACGCGCTCCACTGGCTGACGGCGCTCGAGGAGAGCGCCCACATCGTCTGGCTGCGGCAGGCGGTCGAACGCGACTAGGCGGTCGCGTAGAGCTTCGTCACGGTTACCGCCTCGACGGGGCAGCGCTCAACGCAGAGGTCGCAGAGGATGCACTCGTCGACGTTGTCGTCGACGACGCGTGCGACGCGCTCGCCGGGGTCGCGCTCGAGGATGTCGACCGGGCAGCTCTGGACGCATTCCCGGCACACAGGCTTCGAGGCGCAGGCGGCTTCGTCGACTGTCACTTCGATGAAGAGGGCCACGGGTTGAGCGTACCCCATCTGCTACGATCGCTCCGGTGACAATCGACGCCCATACACATCTCTTTCCCCCCTCGCAGGCACAGTCGCGCGACGCGATCGCGGACCGTGATGCGGGCTTCGCCGAGATCTACGGCGACCCCGACGCGGCGATCGCGGATGCGCCCGCGCTGCTCTCGGCGCTGCGCGAGGACGGCATCGAGGCGGCCGTCGCAGCCGGCTTCGCCTTCGCGGACGAGCGCGAGGTCGCGGAGCAGAACGAGTACCTCCTGGGGGTCGCGGCCGAGACGCCGCGCGCGATCGTGCCGTTCGCGACGGTGAACCCGGCGCTCGCGGGCTGGGAGCGGGAGGCGGAACGCGCGCTCGCACAGGGCGCCCGCGGCTTCGGGGAACTGCGTCCGGGAACGCAGGGCTGGGACCCCCTCGGAGACGCGGGCCGGCGACTCGCCGCGCTCGCGGGCGAGGCCGGGGCCGCCCTGATCTGGCACTCAAGCGAGCCGGTCGGGCACCGCTATCCCGGCAAGGACGGCGGGCTCTCCCCGGCGGAGCTGATCGAAGTGGCAACGGCTGCCCCCGAGGTCACGATGGTGGGGGCGCACCTGGGGGCGGGGGCATCGTTCTACCTGTCCATGCCCGAGGTCCGGGCGGCCGTCCCCAACCTGCTGTTCGATACGGCAGCGGCGAGCCTGCTTTACGATTCCGGGACGATTGCGCGTCTCGTGGCAACGGCCGGCGCGGAGCGCGTCCTCTTCGCTTCGGACTTCCCCCTGCGAAGGCCTGGCGCCGAGCTGAAGCGGACACTTGAAGGACTGGATGCCGGCGACGCAAAGGCCATCGCCGGAGAGAACGCACGCAGGCGGCTTTGCTGAGATGACCGAGCCAACCGAGAAGACCCACCGCCTGTTCGTCGCCTGCGAACTGCCCGAGGACGTTCGGCACACCGTCGGCGGGCTCGTGGAGAGCCTGCGGGAGCAGAGCGACGGCGCCGTGCGATGGGTGAACCCGTCCAACCTGCACGTCACGCTGAAGTTCCTAGGCGAGGTGCCCGAGCGGCAGATTCCAGCCGTGAAGATGGCGCTGCAGGAAGCCGTCGTGCGGCACTCGGCCTTCTTCCTGGAGCTTGCGAATATCGGGACGTTCGGCGGGCGCGAGGGACTGCGGGTGATGTGGGCGGCGGTCGCCGGGGACGTCCTCCGGCTGGAGGCGCTCGCGCGGGACGTAAACCGCGCCCTCTCGGTGGTCGGCTTCGAGCGGGAGACGCGTCCCTTCCGCCCGCACCTGACGCTGGGGCGGGTTCGCAACGAGGTGGGGACACGCCAGCGGGCCGAGCTCGAGGTGGCGGTCGGGAAGATCGAGATACCGGAGTGCGAGTGGCGGACGACCGAGATTTCGCTGGTGCGCAGCCGCCTCCACCCGGACGGGGCCCGCCACGACACGGTCGCCACCTTCCCCCTGCGCGCGCCGCCGCCGCAGGGCTGAGGGCGCTCCCCGGCGGCTTCGCCGTTCGGGGGAGATGCGTAGGATTCCGGCTGGAGAGGAAGGGATCGATGTCAGCAGACGCGCACCCCGAGCCCAGCGAAGAGGAAGTTCGCTCCTACTTCGAGACGTGCAGCAACTGGGGACGCTGGGGACCGGACGACAGCGCCGGCACGATCAACCTGATTACACCCGAGAAGCGCCGCGAGGCGGCGTCGCTGGTGCGCAGCGGCCGCTCGGTATCGTGCTCGTACCCGCTGAACACGCAGGGCGGCCCCGGCAACTGGAGGCCCGCGCAACACTTCATGACCATTGGCCCGGCGGTCTCCGCGGACTACATCGGGCTCGTGTTCCACGGCTACGCGACGACGCATGTCGACGCGCTCTGCCACATCTTCTGGGAAGGGAAGATGTGGAACGGGAAGGAAGCCTCCGAGGAGGTGACCTCGGCGGGGGCGCGGACTGGGGCGGTGGCGGCCTGGAAGGACGGCATCATCACGCGCGGGGTGCTGCTCGATATTCCCCGGCTGCGCGGGACCGAGTACGTGACGCCCGATCAGCCAACCCGCGGCTGGGAGCTGGAAGCCGCCGCCGAAGCGGAGGGCCTCGAGCTCCGGCCCGGCGACGCGGTGCTCGTGCGGGGGGCTCGCCCGGCGTTCCTCGAGGCCAACCCCGACATGGTTCCAGGCGTCCCGCCGACACCCGGCCTGCACGTCGACTGCGTGCCCGTGCTGAAGCAGGCGGACGCGGCGATCCTCGGGTGGGACATGCTCGACTCGCGTCCCCACTCGTACCCGCTATTCGAAGACGCGCCGGGCGGGCCCGTTCACGTGTTCACGATCGTGTACATGGGGCTGCCGCTGCTCGACAACGCCTTCCTCGACCCGCTGGCGGAAGCCTGCGCGGAAGAGGGACGCTGGGAGTTCATGCTCTCCATCGCGCCGCTGCATGTGCGCGGAGGCACGGGCTCGCCGGTGAACCCGATCGCCACGTTCTGAGGTTCCCGAAACCACCCGACACCAGACCAAACGGAGGATCCCCATGACCGAAGAAGGTACCGACGAGTTCCAGCCGGAGCGGGCGATGGTCGTCGTCGCCCATCCCGACGACGCCGAGTTCATGGTGGCCGGCACGGTCGCGAAGTGGGCGGGGCGGGGCGCCGAGGTGACCTACGTGGTCATCACGAACGGCAACAAGGGCAGCGAGGACCCGGACATGACGCCCACACGGCTCGCGGAAATCCGGGAAGCGGAGCAGCGCGCCGCGGGACGCATCCTGGGGGTGAAGAACTTCGAGTTCCTCGGCTACGAGGACGGCTACCTCGTGCACACGCTCGACCTGCGGCGCGACATCACGCGCGTGATCCGCAAGTACCGGCCGGACGTCGTCGTGACCTTCGATCCGACCGCACGCTTCATGTTCGACTCCTACACGAACCACCCCGACCACCGCGCCGCCGGCGATGCGACGGTCGACGCGATCTTCCCGAGCGCGCGCGACCGGCTCACGTTCCCCGAGCTGCTCTCGGACGGGCTCGAGCCGCACAAGGTGAAGCAGCTCTGGATGGGGTCCGGGGCGGGGGCGAACGCGAACGTATGGGTCGATATCACGGAGACGATCGAGCTGAAGAAGAAGGCGCTCGCGGCTCACCCCAGCCAGCTCAGCGAAGAGGTGGCGGAGTTCGCGAGCGAGATGGCGCGGGGGACAGCCGAGGCCCAGGAGTTCGAGTACGGCGAGGCGTTCCGCCGCATCATCTTCGATCAGCCGCGAGAGGCGCGGCTCGCGCAGCGGCGGGAGGCCTCGAACTAGGGCGCCCGCGTCTCCGCGAAGGCGAGGATGTTGCCGTCGGGGTCGCGGAAGAAGGCCATCCACTCCTCGGAGCCGACCGGGCCGAAGGTTCCCTCCTCATCGCGCGCGATGACGGAGGGTTCCTGCTCGACTTCCACGCCGGCGTCGCGGAGCCCCGCCACGGCGGCATCGATGTCGTCGACGCGGAAGTAGAGGGGCGACCCCTCGTGGTCGATTGCGCCGGGGATGGCGTCGAGCATGAGGCGTACGCCCCCGATATCGAAGAAGGCGAGCCCGGGCGGGTCGAAGGTGCCGATGTAACGGGCGCCGAGCACGTCGCGGTAGAAGGCGACCGAGCGCTCCAGGTCCCTGCTCGGTTGCGCGACCTGCTGGAAGGCGTTGACGGCCAGGCCCTCGTCGCTCACTCCTGCGGGGCCGCGCGGCGCGTTTCCGGCAGGCGGAGGAGGTGGTTGCCGCCGTCGACGGGGATGACCTGGCCGGTGATGTCGCTGAAGAGGTCGCTGGCCACGGCGAGGGTGACGTCGGCGCAGTCGTCGACGGTGGTGATGCGGCCGAGAGGGGTCTGCTCGATGAAGCCGGCGGCGGTGGGGTTGTCGTCGGAGATCTCGACGCGGGCCTCGTCGATGGGGGTGCCGCCGCCGTAGTTGTTCATGGCGGTCGGCACGAAGGTGGGGGCGACGGCGTTCACGCGGACGCCATCGCCGCCGAACTCGCGGGCGGCGATCTTGGTGGCGAAGTTGATGGCCGCCTTGGCCGCCGAGTAGGGGGTGAGGCGGGTGGGGATGGAGATGGCCGTCGTCGACGTTATGCTGATGAGTGAGCCGCCTCCGCTGGCGACGAGCGCGTTGCCGAAGTGCTTCATGAAGTAGATGAAGCCGAAGTACTGGATGTCGGCCACGGCGTGCAGATCCTCGGGGGTGATGTCCTTGATGAGCGCCCCGCGCACGACGCCGGCGGAGTTCACCGCCACGTCGACGCGGCCCCACTTCTCCATCGCGGTATCGGCCAGCGCCTTCAGGTCGTCGTAGTCGCGTCCGTCGCAGCGAACGGCGGTGCCCCCGATCCTGGCGGCCAGCTTCTCCAGGTTCTCGACGCGGCGGGCGGCGACGATGACGTCGGCGCCGTGCTCGGCGAAGCGCTCGCTGATGGCCCAGCCAATGCCGCTCGAGGCCCCCAGGACGACGGCCTTCTTCCCTTCCAGCAGCTTCATCCAGTCATTCTCCCCACACTCGCCCGTCATTGCGGGCTATACTCTGCGGCAGGATACGCGAAGGCGCGGAACCGGTCGGCTGGAGCGTGCGCTGCAGCCCAGGGGAGCGCGAAGGAGCAGGCTATGCCGAGAGTCAGCGAAGTCGGCGGCATGGAGGGGTTTGGCGGCGTCTACGGGCACCGCCCCGACCTCTTCAAGGGGTTCATGTTCAACTACGGCGTGCTGTGGTCCCACAGCACCCTCGATCCCCTCCTGAAGGAGCTCATCAGGCTCTATTCGTCCAACACCAACGGATGCCGATACTGAATCCCCGCACGTACTGCTGCGGCGCAGCAGGAAGGCATGACGGAAGAGATGATCCAGCAGGCGCTGGACTTCCGGAATTCGGACCTCCCGGACCGTATCAAGATCGCGCTTGAGCTGGCCGAGGACTTCATCCTCAACCACGCGAACAACGTCGATGACGCGTTCATGGACCGGCTCAAGGAGTACTACACCGAGGACCAGATCGTCGAGATCACGATCGGCATCGGGATCTGGGACTCCGTGCACAAGTTCAACAACGTGTTCGACGTTCCGCCGCCCGTGGAGGACGGCCTGTTCATCCTCGAGCGTCTGGCCGACGCCCCCGAGGACATGCAGCACCTCATCACGCACCTCGACGGGAACGGCAATCCCATGGATCGCTGGGAGCCGGCCGAGGCGGAAGCCGCGGGAGGCGCCTCCTAGGCGCTTCCCACCACGACGTTGAGAATGCCGGGGCGCGCGGCTCTATCGCCGTGCGCCCCGTTTGCGTCCGGAGCGAGTCGTGCGACTCGAGCGGACCTTCTGCCAGGCAGCGTAGATGACGCCCACCAGCAGACCCGCCCCGAACATGATGAAGATGTACTCCACGGCCTGACCCTCGCTTAGGCCTGCACGTGGGGCTCGCGCCCCACGAAGCGCTTCGGGAGGCGGACGGTCATTGCCGCCCCCCGACCGTCCTCGTTGCGGGCGGCGACGGTCCCGCCGTGCGCCTGCACGAGGTGCTTCACGATAGCGAGGCCCAGCCCGGCGCCGTCGTCCGCGCGCGAGTGCTCAGCCTTGTAGAAGCGCTCGAAGACGCGATCGAGGTCCTGGGCGGCGATGCCGGGGCCGTCGTCGCACACCTCGACGGCGACGAGCGGGTCCTCGTCGCGCACGTCGATCGTGATGACGCTCCCGTCGGGGCTGAACTTGAGGGCGTTATCGAGCAGGTTGGTGACGATGCGGACGGTGGCGGTGCGGTCGGCCTCGACAGAGGGCGTGGCGCCGTCCGGTCCCTCGACGCGAACGTCGCAGGCTTCGAGCCGGGACGCGAGGGCGGCCTGCGCCTCGGCCACGGACGAGGCCAGGTCCACAGACTCGGGTTCGAGGTGGATCGCGCCTGACTCGATGCGGGAGAGGTCGAGCAGCTCATTGGTGAGGAGGGCCATGCGCTCGACCTGGTTGCGGATACGGCTGAGGAAGGCGGCCTGCTCGTCCCCTTCGAGATCGCCCAGCTCAAGCGTCTCGACGAGGGCGCCGATGGCGGCGATCGGCGTCCGCAGCTCGTGCGAGACGTTGCTGATGAAGTCGCGACGGACGTGGTCGACGCGCTGGACGTCGGAGAGGTCGACGAGGACGAGGAGCGCGGCCCAACTCCCTCCCTCGGCGACGGGCACGGCCAGCGCGCGAAGGGGCGTGCGGTCGCGCCCAAAGGGCACGACCCTGGGCTGGGGGACACTCTCGCCGGCGAGGGCCTCACGGACAAGCGCATCGAACTCGTAGTCGCGCACGCTCTCGATGAGGGTGCGGCCGACGACCTCGCTCTCCTCCATGCCCAGGAGGGCGAGCGCGGCGGGGTTGGCGTACTGCACGTCGGTCGTGGCGTCGACGGCCATGATGCCGTCGGCGGCGGCGGCGAGCGCGGCCTCCAGGCGGGCGTGCTCGGCGGTAATCGCCCTCGAGGAGGCCTCGATCTCGGTGGCCATGACGTTGAACTCGTGGGTCAGCTGGGCGGTCGGCCCAGTGGTGCGCACGGCGCGCGCGGAGAGGCTGCTGCCGCGGAGGGCGCGGGCCGCTTCGGCCGTCTCGCGCACGGAGAGGGCCACGGGGCGGAGCAGGAGGTAGGCGCCAACGAAGGCGGCGGCGCCCATCGCGAGCACGGTGACGGCAACCCAGAGGGCATCGCCCACGGTGGCTCCGACGATGGCGGCGGCGGCGGCGGCGAGGAGGCCGGCGATGCCGCTGGCTAGGGCCGCTCGCCCGGCGAGGCCGCTCACGGCCCTACCCTAGCCTTCGAAGAGGTACCCGCTTCCCCGAACGGTACGGATGCGCTCGGGATTGGCGGCATCGGGCTCAATCTTCTGGCGAAGCCAGCGCATATGAACGTCCACCGTTCGCGCGTCACCATTGAAGTCGTGCTCCCAGACCGACTCGAGGATGTGCTCGCGGGAGAGCACCTGGCCGGGATTTCGCAACAAGAATAGCAAGAGCTCGAACTCCCGCGGCTTCAGGCGCAGTAGCTCGCCGGCTCGGCGCACCTCACGGCGCACCGCGTTCACCTCGAGATCGCCCGACTCGACGACGTCTTCGTCGGGCGGCGCGCTCTGGCGGTTGGGGGCGCGACGGAGGAGGGCGCGGACGCGGGCGAGAAGCTCGCGCATGCCGAAGGGCTTTGGGAGGTAGTCGTCGGCTCCGATGTCGAGCCCGGCGACGCGGTCGCCCTCGCCGCCGAGGGCGGTGACCATGATGATTGGCACCTGCGTGTCACGCCGCAGCGCTCGGCAGACGCCCATGCCGTCGACGCCGGGGAGCATCAGGTCGAGGACGATGACGTCGGGGGCGTGCTCGCGGGCCATGCGCAGGCCGTCGTCGCCACGGGCGGCGGTGAGCACGTCGTAGCCTTCACGGCGAAGGTGGTGCGCCATCGAGAGGAGGAGGGCTTCCTCGTCCTCGACGACGAGCACGGTGGCCGTCGTGGCAGGCGCCGCAGTCATTCCGCTTTCAGACTCTTCCGACATTGTGTGAACAGCGCGCGATCGGCGGTCTCCCGCGATCGTCGCACAGGCTAGCTTCTCGTGCCGAGGCGCCGCCGCGCGTGGGCGATGAGCTGTTCGACATCCTCCACCGGGTCGGGAATATCCGCGTCGGGCGGGCTGATCGCGCGAACGATGGCCAGGTGTTCGATGGCGCGCACGATGACCCAGCGCCACATCAGCGGCATGTCGACCGGCGCCACCAGCTGGTACCCCCGCAGGTAGACGAAGGCCGCCAGCGGCCGGAACAGGCGTGTGATGACGCGCATAGCGGGACTCGGATCGAGGGGCTCTCCCAGTCGTAGCAGCGCCACCGAACGGGCAACATCGGACTCCAGGGGTCCGGCCGCACAGAAGCCCCAGTCGATGACGACCCGGCGCCCTCCGGGCTCCAGCAGGATGTTCCCCGGGTGGAAGTCGCTGTGGCAGAAGCGGTCGCCTCCCTCGAGTTCGGCGAGTGTTTCCTCAGCGACATCGGTCAGGTGCGGCGGAACCTCGACGTTCCCGATCCACTCGCGAACGCGCTCGTGCACCGTCGCCAGGCCATCGGGCGCAGGGAGCGCGTTCAGTTGCGCGTGGATCTTGCCCGTCTCCCAGGCCTCCCGGGTCATGAACCAGGGCTTTCGGCCGACCAGGTCGAGCAGGTTCTCCCCGTCGATGCGCTCCATGACCGTGCCCTCGCGGCCGGCCACGTGCAGCGGCTCCCCTATCCGGGGGGCGGGTATGCCGCCCGCGATGGCGGCGGGGATGGCGATGCGCTCCGGCTCGACGTTGCGCTCGTGCCCCTCGCGAAAGAGGCGCAGAGCCTGCCCGTCCTCCCAGGCGAATATCTCGGCCTCGTAGCCCTCGCCGAGCTTCTCGAGGGTCTCGAGGTCGATGTCCCGGCTGTCCATCGTCATGACCTGTCCTCGGTGTCGGCGAGGAGCGCCGCGGCGCCGCCCATACGGCGGGCGATGCGGGCCGCTTCCTCCTTGTCGCCGGGAGCCAGCTCGCCGTCGAGCACGAGGGTACTGAGGCGCTCCTTGATGCGCGCGATCCACGGCCCCGGTTCGCGGCCCAGCAGGGCCATCAGCTCGCGGCCGTCGAGGGGGCTTTCCGCACGGAGCATGGCCGCCTCCTCGGCCTCGACGCGCTCGCAGGCGGCCTCGAGGCGGTCGTGGTACTCGTTGTCGTCGTAGGTGTGGCTGGCGTTATCGGCGCGCTTGAGAGCAAGAAGGTCGCGCCAGTGGCCGTCGAGGCGACGCATGAAGCGCCGCACGAGGCGTCCGTCGTCGGGGTCGGGGCGGTCCATGTGGCGCCGCACGAGCAGGGAGAGCAGGGCGCCTTCGCGCTTGCCCAGGCGCAGCCGCTCGGTGAGGGCGTCCGTCATCTCGGCGCCCACGATCTCGTGGCGGTAGAAGCCCCACTCGCCGTTCTTCTTGACGTGACGGACGGGGGGCTTGCCGAGGTCGTGCAGGAGCGCCGCCCAGCGGCGCAGCGACAGGCTCTCGGGGTCCGTGGCGATGGCTTCGACCGTAGCGGTGGTGTGGCCCCAGACATCGAACTTGTGGAAGCGGTTCTGGTCGCAGCCGGGCATGGCGACGAGCTCGGGCAGGACGTGGGGAAGCGCGCCAATCTCGAGCAGGGCCTCAAGGCCCTCCCCGGGATGCTTGCCACACAGCAGCCGCTCGATCTCGGCGGTCACGCGCTCCTGCGAGAGGGTCTCCAGCAGCTCGACGGTGGCGACCATGGCCGCCCTCGTTTCCTCCTCGATGGCGAACCCGAGCTGGCTGACGAAGCGCACGCCGCGGAGGATGCGGAGCGGGTCTTCTGCGAAGCGCGTTCGGGCATCACCGGGCGCGCGGAGCAGGCGCCGTTCGATGTCGTCGCGCCCCCCGAAGGGATCGCGCAGCTCGTCGGTGGCCGTGTTCCGGGCGATGGCGTTGACGGTGAAGTCGCGGCGGGCGAGGTCCTCGTCGATGGAGCTACCGAAGGTGACGTCGGGCCAGCGACTGCCGGCCGTGTAGCTGTCGCCGCGGAAGGTCGTGATCTCGGCCATGCCCTCCTGGAGCAGCACTCCCGTCGTGCCGAAGCGCTGCCCGATGGTCGCGACGGTCGCGCCCAGGGCACGGCCGATACGCTCGGTCTCGTCGGGAAGGGCACTGGTCGCGTAGTCGGCGTCGCCCCGGTCCTTCGCGGGCACCCCGCGAAGCTCGTCGCGCACGAACCCGCCGGCCAGCCACAGCTCGTGGCCAGCCTCGGCAAAGGCGGCGATCAGGGCCTCGCGCGTCGGTGCCATGTCTCGATTGTAGAAGAGCCTTGCCACCACGCGGGTGAAAGCGCTGTGAGGATGGTCCGTCAGGGACTGGCCAGCTCGGGGCCGTCCTCGACGACGAGCGTGTAGTACATGCCGCCCTCGTAGTGGCCGGCGATGTCGCAGTAGAGCACGTAGCGGCCGGCTGGCAGGCTGAAGGTGCGGCCCCCGGACCCGCCGGGCAGGACGGTCTCGACCGTCCCCACCAGATCCCCGGCCGCCTCCAGGTCGACGCGTCCGTTCGAGAGGGGCAGGTCGGCGCCTTCCAGGTCGGTGCGCACGACGACGAAGCTGTGGCGGACGCCGTCGGCGTTCGAGAGCTCGAAGCTGAGGTCGCCGCTCTGCACGGCGGGCAGCTCGCCGCCCGTCGACGACCCGAGCCGCCATGCGCCCACCACCTGCACGTTGCCTTCGGAGTCGATGACGCGCAGGTCGCCGTGGGAATGGGAGTGCGCGTGGAACCCCACGATCGCGACCGTCAGGCCGATCGCGAGCACGAGCCCCACGAACACGAACTGCCGGCGCGTCAGGCTCAACGGCATGGGTCCATGGTAGCGCGAGGTGCATGGCAAGTCGTCCACTGTGCGGCCAGCGACCTGTGTATCGTTCCGGCCATGGCACGAATGAAGTTTGGCGTGGTTCTTCCCATGATCGGGTCGCTGGCGAGCACCGAGGCGATCGATGCGGTGTGCGACAAGGCCGAGGAGGTCGGCATCGACTCGATCTGGGTCATCGACCACATCCTGCTGCCCTACAGCATCGGCGCGAAGTACCCGTACAACCTCACGGGGGAGTGGGCGGCCGGGCAGGGGCCCTGGTGGGACGCCTTCTCGATCATGTCGTACGCAGCGGCGCGGACGAGCACGGTCGAGCTCGGGAGCTGCGTCATCATCCTGCCGTACCGGCACCCCGTGCACACGGCCAAGATCGTGGCGACGATCGACCAGCTCTCCCGCGGGCGGGTCCAGTTCGGCATCGGCGTGGGCTGGATGAAGGACGAGTTCGACAACCTCCAGCTCGATTCGTTCCACCACCGGGGCGCGCTGGTGAACGAGCAGATCGAGGTGTTCAAGGAGGTCTGGGCGAACGACCCGGCGTCCTTCGACGGGGACTACTACCGCTTCAACGAAGTGAGCGTCACGCCGAAGCCGTACCAGAATCCTCATCCGCCCCTGCTCGTGGGCGGCAACACCGACGCCGCCCTCGAACGCACGGCCGCGCTGTGCGACGGCTGGCTCGGAATCAGCCTGCGGCCGCAGCAGCTCGCCGAGCACCGCTCGCGGCTGCTCCAGCGCTGCGAGGCGCACGACCGCGACGGGAGCGACATGCCCATCGCGATGCTGCACGGCATCAACCTCACCGACGACCCTGACCACCGCGCCACTCTCGCCGACCACGAGCGCGCCCAGAGCGTGACGGGCACGGTCGAGCAGGTGGTGGAGGAGCTGCGGGAGTTCGAGGAGGCGGGCCTGACGCACATCATCGCGTCAGCCCGACGCTTCGGGCGTCCCGGAGGCGGCCTGCAGGCGGTCCTCGACGGCCTGGACACGCTCGCGCACGACATCATGCCGGCGGTCCGCTAGGCCTTCCCGGCTAGATGGGGTGGGCGGTGAGGAACTGGACGCCGCGTGCGAGGACCTCGCCGGTGAAGACGGCGCCCATGCAGATGTAGAGGAGCCCGGTGGCGCTCTGCATGGAGCGAATCTGGGCTGTGCGGAGGGCGAGCACGGCAAGGACGAGGGCGAAGGCAAGCCCCACGCCGATGCGGAACCAGAAGAGCGGGTTGGC
Source organism: Dehalococcoidia bacterium (assembly GCA_009841435.1). GTDB lineage: Bacteria > Chloroflexota > Dehalococcoidia > Tepidiformales > Tepidiformaceae > UBA2991. Next base: position 35,951 of record VXLW01000057.1, read on the forward strand.
GAGCAGACCACCCTCGACGGGGTTGGCCGGGGTGGGGGTAATGCGCTCGGGGACGGCGGCGTTGATGACGAGCAGAACGACCTGCAAGGCGATCGTCCCGATCAGGATCCAGGCGAGCTCGCGCATAGGGCGCGCGGGGAGCGTGCCCTCGGTGAGGTACCAGTGGCCCCAGGTCATCGAGGTGGAGACGGCGCCCATCGCGAGGGTGCCGGCGAGGAGCGCGAGGAGGACGCCGGCGTAGCCCCACACGGGCGGCGAGAGCATCCCCGCGAGGAAGGCGACGCAGATCACCCCGACAACGGAGCCGCCGATGGCGACGATGCGTCCGATCGGGTCCCAGCCCATGAAGACCATGAAGGCGTAGAAGGCCGCGGTGCCGGTCACGACGAGCAGAAGGTCCTGCATCGGGGCGAACCAGCCGGTGTCGATCAGGTAGCCGTCGACATCGGGGCCGACGTTGAGGGAGACGGCGAGCCAGTAGGCGAGTCCGGCGACGATGGCGGCAAGGCCGGACATGGTCAGGACGAACCCGCGCGTGACTCCGCCACGCAAGTCCGCGGCGAGCGTGACCCAGAGGCTGCCAATCGCCAGCTCGATGAGGATGATGAGGAGCGTGTAGGGGAGCGCCTCCGCGTTCACGGCAGCGAGTGTAGCAGCGCCCCCGCTTGGGGCTTGCAGGACGCGTGTGACGACGCCCTTCGCTATCCTGCCCGGCGGAGGCGAGCGTGAACGAACAGGTGGTGCTGATAACGGGCGCGTCGCGGGGTTTCGGGGCCGAGGCGGCGCGGCGCATCGCGGCGCGGGGGAACCAGGTCATCGCGACGATGCGGAATCCCGAGCGCGACGGTCCGGCGGTGGTGGAGGGGTTGGAGGACCGCATCGCGGCCGTGCGGCTGGACGTGACCGACCCGGAGGGGGTCGAGCGGGTGGTCGGGGAGACGCTGGCCCGACACGACCGCATCGACGTGCTCATCAACAACGCGGGGTATGGGCTCTACGGGCCGATAGAGGAAGTGTCGGAGGAGCAGGTCTGGCGGCAGGTCGATACAAACGTGCTGGGGCAGTGGCGGTTGGCGAAGGCGGTGCTGCCATCGATGCGGGCCCAGGGGGCGGGGAAGGTCGTGAACGTGAGCTCGCTGGCGGGGCGGGTGCCAGGAGCGTGGCTGGGGATGTACGCGGCGGTGAAGCATGGCGTCGAGGGGATGTCGGAGGCGTTGCGCTTCGAGGTGGGCCACACGGGGGTGCAGGTGTGCGTGCTTGAGCCGGGGATGTACGTGAGCGACTGGCAGACGGGGAGCCTGGACGTGGCGGCGCCGCAGCTCGAGGGTCGCAGCGCCTACCAGGAGACGGTCGAGGCGGCGCTGGCGAACTTCCGGGCGCGGGCGAAGACGCGCCCGGCCTCGGGGTCGATCGGGGTGGCGCTCGCGGACATGGTCGAACTGGAGCAGCCGCTGCCGATGCGCTGGCCGGTGGGGGAGGACAGCACGCACCTGATCGAGTCGCGCCTCAGCACGACTGAGGCGGGGTGGGAAGCGCTGCGGCGGGCACGGACCCTGCGGACGTGGCGGCGTCCCGGGGAGCAGGGCGGCGAGGAGCGGGATTGGGGCGGGGAGAGCGTCGTACTCATCACGGGCGCGTCGCGGGGCTTCGGGGCGGCGGCGGCGCGGGAGTGCGCGGCACGGGGGAACCTCGTGGCGGCAACGATGCGGAACCCTGAGCGGGACGGGGCGGCGGTGCGGAAGGGGTTCGAGGACCGCATCGAGCCGTTCGCGCTAGACGTGACGGACGCGGAGTCGGTCGCAGCGGGGGTGGCGGCGGTGCGGGAGCGGTTCGGGCGCATCGACGTGCTCGTGAACAACGCGGGCTATGGGCTCTACGGGCCGCTGGAGGACCTGAGCGAGGACGAGTGCCGGCGCCAGCTCGATACGAACCTGCTGGGCCAGTGGCGGATGCAGCAGGCGGTGTTGCCGGGGATGCGGGAGCAGGGCTGGGGGAAGATCGTGAACGTCAGCTCGCTTTCCGGGCAGGTGCCGCGCGCCACCCGGGGGATGTACGCAGCGTCGAAGTTCGCGGTGGAGGCGATGTCGGAGGCGCTCGCCGACGAAGTCGCGCCGTTCGGGGTGCAGGTGACGATCCTGCAGCCGGGCCAGTACCGCAGCGACTGGCAGACGAGCAGCCTCGACGTGTGCGCCGCGGTACGCGAGGGGCGCAGCGCGTATCAGCCGGGGATCGAGCGCAAGCTGGAAGAGTTCCGCGCGGTGGCGGCGACGCGCCCGGGGTCGGACGCGGTCGGGATGGCGATCGCCGATGCGGTCCAACTGCAGCAGCGGCTGCCGGTGCGCTGGCCGCTGGGGGAGGACGCCCTGCGGCTCATCCCGGCGCGGCGGACGACGCCCGACGACGTGTGGGAGCGGGATCGTCGAGCAGAGGGGTGGGGCTTCACCATGGAGGACATGGCCCAGGGCGCTACGGGGCGACGATCCGGAAGATCCCCCGGAACGTGACGAAATAGAGTTCGCCGTCGGCGTCTTCGGCGAAGGAGACGGCTTCGATCGGGCCCTTGTCCCAGAGGACGACGGGCTCGACAAAGCCTCGGGTGGCGGCGGTTTCGGCGTGGATGGCCGTGATGTGCCCGGTGCAGTAATCGGTGTACACGTACCAGCCGTACAGCGCGGGGATGGCGTCGCCGCGGTAGACGAGCCCCCCCGTGATGGAGCAGCCGACAGCGTGGGAGTACTCCCAGACGGGGAGGATGAGGCCACTGCGGTCGCAGCCCGTCTCGGGATGGAAGCAGCGAGAACCCTCCATGGTCTTCCAGCCGTAGTTCCCTCCCCGCTCGATGATGCTGACCTCCTCGACGTCGTTCTGGCCGACGTCGCCTGCCCAGAGGAAGCCGGTCTCCCGGTCGAAGCTCATGCGCCAGGGGTTTCGCAAGCCGTAGGCCCAGATCTCGGGGAGTACGCCATCCTGCTCAAGGAAGGGGTTGTCCAGGGGGATGGCGTAGGGCTCGTCCCTGGTGGCGTTGCGCACGTCGATGCGGATGATCGTGCTGAGGTGGGTTCGGAGGTTCTGGCCGTGGCCGTGGGGGTCGTTGGCGGCGCCCCCGTCGCCGAGGCCGAGGTAGAGCATGCCGTCAGGTCCGAAGAGGACGGTTCCGCCGTTGTGATTGACGTACGGCTGACCGACCTCGAAGAGGGTCAACTCGCTGGCGGGATCGAACGCGAACGTCTCGCCCTGGCCGGTCGTGGCAAAGCGCGAGAGGCGGCTGATGCCCCTTGGCGCGGCCGCGCTGTAGAAGGCGTAAACGTAGCCGTTCGCGGCGAAATCCGGGTCAAGGGCGATGGAGAGCAGGCCGTCCTCGTTGCAGCAGAAGGTCGTCTCGCGCTGGTCATGGACGGTGTGGGGGGCGTTATAGGGACCATCGCGGGGGATGCCGAGGACGCGCCCTTCCTGCAGGACGAGTAGGAGCAGGTCGTGGGCGGGGAGATCGATGAGAGCGACGGGGCGCTCGTACTCGGGGAGGCCGGGAAAGGCGGGGACGAGGACGGCAGCAGGGGGTTGGTCCGGCGGGTCGGGGGTCTCGGTCGCGGCTGGAGAAGGCGTGACGACCGCCGCCGTTCCCGTGGCGTCAGGAGTGGCGGCCGGGGTTGAGGCGGGCGAGGCTGAGGGGGAGGGGGAGCCGGTTGCGGGAGGCGTCCGGTCCGGCATGGAGGAACCGCCGCAGGCCAGCAGAACTGCGCCCGCGAACAGGCCCGCGGCGAACAGGAACGGTCGCCGCGGGGCAGGGTTCATGAATCGAGGCGGGCGGCGGCCACGTCGAGCGCGGCGCCGACATCGGCCTGGAAACCATGTTCGCGCAGCAACCGGCCGAGAGAGGCCAGGAAGAAGAGCACATTGCCGGCGGTCGACGACTCGCCCATGAGGCCCACGCGCCAGATACGACCGCCCAGCTCGCCGATGCCGCCGCCGACCTCGATGCCGAAGCGCTGCAGGAGGGCGCCGCGGATGTCGGTGTCGGTGATGCCTTCGGGGATGCGCACGGTGGTAAGGACGGGGAGGCGGTGGTCGGCATCGGCATGGAGGGTCAGCCCCATCGCCTCGAGCCCGGCCTGGAGGGCGCGTCCGTTGCTCTCGTGGCGATGCCAGCGGGCCTCGAGGCCCTCCTCGAGGACGAGGGCAAGGGCGCGGTGGAGGGCGTAGGTCATGGAGATGGGGGAGGTGTGGTGGTAGGCGCGACGGCTGTCCCAGTAGGCCTCGAGCAGGTTGAGGTCGAGGTACCAGCTGTTGGAGGGCGCCTCACGGGCCTGGATGGCGCTCCAGGCAGCGGGGGAGAGGGTGACGGGGGAGGCGCCGGGAGGCGCGGAGAGGCACTTCTGCGTGCCCGAGTAGGCAGCGTCGACGCCCCACTCGTCGATCTCGACGGGCACGCCGCCGAGGGAGGTGACGCAATCGAGGAGCAGCAGGGCGCCGTGCTCCTTGCAGAGCGCGGAGATGGCTTCGACGGGCTGGCGGACACCGGTGGACGTCTCGGCATGGACGACGGCGACGAGCTTGGTGGGGGCGGCGCGGAGCTCGCGCTCAATGGCCTCGGGGGGGATGGGGGAGCCCCAGGGGGCCGTCACGATGGTGACCTCGGCGCCGGTACGGGAGGCCATCTGGGAGATGCGGTCGCCGAAGTAGCCGCAGATGCCGATGATGGCGCGGTCGCCCGGCTGGAGCAGGTTCATGACGGCCGCTTCCATGCCGCTGGTGCCGGTGCCGGGCGTGGCGAGCGTGACCTCGTTCTCGGTGCGGAGCACCTGCCGCATCATCTGCTGGCACTCGTCCATGATGCGGATGAACTCGGGGTCGAGGTGGCCCAGGAGCGGGAGGCCCATAGCGGCGAGCACGCTCGTGTCGGCGCCGCTGGGGCCGGGGCCCATGAGGACGCGCTTGGGGGGATCAAGGGAAGGAATCTCGGTCATTGGCCCATGCTAACGGCTGGGCCTGCTACGGAATCCTCTACGGGCCCTCGCTCACGGCGATGAAGACGCCACGCCCGGGCTCCTGCTCAACACCGGCGGTGGGGGCCTGCTCGAAGACCGTTCCACGGGGGTACTGCTCGTTGCGGTCCGTCACGACGGTTACGACGAAACCGGCCTCCTCGACGGCGCGGCGGGCGATGTCCTCGGGCTGACCGATGACGTCGGGCACGACGCCGCGCTCGACATCGAGACCGCTGTCAGCGGCGGCCGTGGTGGCTTCGGAGGTGGCCGCGGAGGTGGTGGGGGCGGGGGTGAGCGATTCGTCGCCGTTCCCGCCAACGTTGGCGATGACGATCGCGAGGACGACGACGAGCGCGGTGACGCCGATGGCGACGGCGGCGATGACCCCGGTTCGGGCGAACGAGGTGGGACCGGCGCCGATTCGGCGGGTGGGGATGGCGACACCGATATCCACGCCGATCATGGGTTCTTCGGGGACTCGCGAGCCGAAGAGGGCGGAGGGGCCGCGACCGGAGCGGTCCTCCTGACTCGGCGGGCGGGAGGGGGAGCCAGGCGAGGGCGTATCCTGGGGAAAGCGCGCCAACAGCGGGGCTGTTTCGACGCCAAGGTACTGGGAGTAGGAGCGGAGGAAGCCTCGCGCGTAGACGGGCGCGGGGATAATGTCGAAGCGCTCGTCCTCGAGGGCCTGGAGGTAGCGGCGGGAGATGCGGGTATCGCGTTCGGCGTCTTCGAGGGAAAGGCCGCGCTGCTCGCGAGCCTCGATCAGCCGCTCACCGATGCCGAGGCCGCTCATCGCGCCACTCCAGAGAGGGGACGGTAACACTCAGGGGCAAGGGGAGCCAAACACGGGAAGCGGGCTCGCACGGGGCCGTGCGGATCCGCCTCAGCTCACGGTGAACGTGTCGAGCTGGTGGCGCTTCACCTCGGCTATGACCTTCGCGCCGACGGCTTCGTCCGGTTCGACAACGGGCAGGCGGGGAGCGCCGATTTCGACGCCGAGCTGGCGGAGGACGTAGCGGATGGTGCTGGGGCTGCCGTTGAGGAAGCAGGCGTCGGTGAGGGGCACGAGCGGGCGGTGGATGGCGGCGGCGGCGGCGAGGTCGCCGGCGAGGACGTGGTCGAGCATGGCGCGCTGGCGTCCGGCGACGATGTGGGCGGTGACGCTGATGGCCCCGTAGGCGCCCATGCACCAGAGGTGGAAGTTGTCGTTGTCGTTGCCGCTCCAGATGCGGAAGTCGGGCTTCGCCTCCAGCACGCGGGCGGTGGCATGGAGGTCGCCGTTGGCTTCCTTGTTGCCGGCGATGTTGGGGATCTCGGCGAGCTGCAGGAGCGTATCGACGGTGAGATTGACGCCGGTGCGGCCGGGCACGTTGTAGACGATCACGGGGAGGCTGGTGCTCTCGGCGATCTGGCGGAAGTGCTCAATGATGCCGGCCTGGGGCGGGCGGATGTAGTAGGGCGCGACGGCAAGGATGGCGTCGGCGCCGGCGGCCTCGGCGCGCTTCGCGAGCTTGACGGAGTGGTGGGTGTCGTTGGTGCCGGCGCCGGCGACGACGGTGCCGCCATCGCCGAGCTCCTGCTTGGTCTCCTCCCAGAGACGAGCCTTCTCGTCGTCGCTCAGGAGGGGGGACTCGCCGGTCGTGCCGGTCACGACGACGCCCTCGTTTCCGGCGCGGACGAGGGAGGCGGCGAGGCGGCGGGCGAGGGCGTAATCGACCTCGCCCCCGGCGGTGTAGGGGGTAACCATGGCGGTAAGGAGTCGGCCGATCGTGGACATGATGCGCTCCAAAACGTGAACGCTCAGTCTATCGCTAAGGAAGGGGGAGCGGCAGCGGGGCGGGGAAGCTAGAAGCGCAGGGGGAGTTGGCCCCACGAGCGGAAGTGCTTGCTGAGGAAGCGCCACTGGCGCTCGTCGCCGTAGTGGGACCCGGCATCGCGGCCGTAGAGGCGGTCGGGGGGACCGGCGAGCTGCTGGTAGCGAAGGGTGGCGACCTCCTGGCCGTCTTCGAGCATGAAGGGCACGTCGTGGGCGCGCACTTCGAGGACGGCGGGAAGGCCGTTGGGGACGCCGGCGCCGAAGCCGGGGTCGAAGAACCCGGCGTAGTGGGTGCGCAGCTCGCCGCTGGTGGGGTCGAACGGAACCATCTCGGCGGCGAGCTCGGCGGGGATCGCGATCTGCTCCCGGGAGCGGAGGAGGTAGAACTCCTCGGGTTCGAGCACGAGCTGGTTGGCGGGCCAGATGGCTTCCCAGAACTCGCGTGGGTCGTGGTCCCTGTTGGCCAGGTCGAGGAGGGCGCTGTTGCGCCTCGCCTTGAAGCCGACGGGCATGACCCCACCGTCGCCGTCCCCGGCGTCGGGCTCCTCCGGCGACGGGCGAAGCTGGATCCGCACGGTCTCGGGGGCCGACGGCGGGAGGGCGGGAGGCGTGTCACCACCGGAGGGGTCCTCGACGATGAAGCGGAGCTGGTTGAGGGCCATGCCCGCGTGCACCTTCACGAGGAACGAGCGGGAGAACACCTCGAGCCAGAGGGCGCCCTCGTAGCCGGGAGCGATGTCGTCGAAGCGGTGGGAATAGTCGGTGACGACGCGGGTGAAGATGTCGACGCGGCCGGTGGAGCTCTTGGGGTTGGTGAAGGCGCGGACGTTGTCGGGCAGCCGGAGGCCTTCCATGAGTGGGATGAGGTAGGGGCGCTTCGGCTCGAGGATGCCGCCGTTGCGAATGTCGATGCCCTTGTCGATCTGGAGGTCGGTGAGGCGCTCGCGGACGGTGCAGTCGCCGGGGAGGAAGCTGGAGCCGATGCGGTAAGCGGTGGGGCCGAGGAGGAGGTCGAGGCTGGCGGGCTGGAAGCCGCTCTCGGGGATCTCGACGGCGGTGGTGGTGAGGATGCCAAGGCGCTCCGCCTCGCGCAGGGTCTGGCGGGGGGCGACGCCGGGGGGCAGGTTCCAGGTCTCGGGCCAGACCGGTTCGGCGGGGGGCGGCGGGCACCAGGGGGCGGCAGCCTGCTCCCCCTCCGTGGGCTCGATCTCGTGGGACACGTCCACTACCTCAGACATGCCGGGCGAGTGTAAGGCCGCAGCCCGCGATAACTCTGGCGGAAAGCGCAAAGTTTCGCGGGTGTTCTCGCCGTCAGTCGCCGCGCCGCTCGCGGGCCTCGATGGAGTAGGGCAGCTCGTTCATGAACTCAAGCTCCTCCTCTTCGAGGCAGTCGCCAAGGCCCTTCGACCACTCGCTGAACTCCGGATCCTGGCCGGCGACCTCGAGCACGGACCTGACGGCGTTGGCGTCGGGCATCTCCCACAGGTCGTAGCAGCGGTTCAAGCGGCCGATGCTGTTCTGGTAGGCGCCGTGGAGGCGCCAGCCGTTCTTTTCGAGAACGGGCACGAGATGGGACATGATCTCCTGGAACTCGCGGGTCTTGCCGTACTTGCATTCCAGGCGAACGAGCATGAAAGGCATTGAGAAACCTCCGGTTTCGCGCTTTGCTGCTGGCCTGATCTACGGGAGTCGCGCGGCGATTGCATCCTCCAGCTCGTTCATTTCGGGGAAGCGGCCCTCTGCTTGCTTCGAGTAGACGAGGTCGCCATCGACCTGGACCTCGAAGGCGCCGGCGGCGCCGGGGATGAGGGTGAGAGAGGCGGTCTGCTCGGCGAACTTGGCGAGGAGTTCCTGGGCCGTCCACGCGGCCCGTGCCGTGTAGTCTCAGGGGACGCAATATTCGATGGAGATCGCGAGGTTGTGCTGCACCATGGGGACGGCCTCCAAATCTGGGCTGTTGGCTCCTGGCTCCTGGCTAGTGGACATGCGATCAGTGTAGCGTCCTGAGCGGTGGGAGCGGGGCTATAATCAGGCCACTCGCGGACTCTCGGGGAGGGCGCCCATGACCACGATTCTCGATCCCACGGACGAGCGCGTCCCGGTACGGCGCTCGCTCACGAAGCGGCCGGAGGCGATCAGCGGCACGGTCGCGCTGCTGGATATCTCGAAGCCCCGGGGCGATGTCCTGCTCAACCAGCTCGAGGTGCGCCTGCGCGAGCGGCTCCCCGAGGTGGACGTGCTGCGCTACAGCAAGCCCACCTTCACGAAACCGGCCCCGGAAGCGCTGAAGCAGGAGCTGGCGAAGGAGGCCGACTTCGTCGTCGAAGGGTTAGCGGACTGAGGGTCGTGTACCACGTGCAGTGTGCACGACACGACCTGGCTGGAAATCAACGGAATCCCCTCGGTCTTCATCGCGTCGGACGAGTTCGAGGAGGCGGCGGAGGCGCAGGCTGAGTCGCTGGGGCTACCGGAAGTGCGGCGGCTCTTCGTGCCGCATCCGATCCAGGACGCGAACGACGACGAGATGCGCGAGAAGGCGGACGCGATCGTCGAGGACGTGATCGCGGCGCTGATCGACTAGATCGGGGAAAGCGCCCCCCTTTCCTCGCACAGGGGCGGGGCGCGATACACTGGCTCCATGGCGAGGCTTGGCTTCATCAACCGCGTGGTGGGCGGCTCGAACGAGCGCGAGGTCAAACGGCTCAGTTCGGGGATCGGCGCGATCGAGGATCTCGCCGAGGAGTTCTCGCGCCTTTCGGACGAGGAACTGGGCGGGCTGACGAAGGAGTTCCGGGAGCGCCTGGCCCAGGGGGAGACGCTCGACGACCTCGCCCCGGAGGCGTTCGCGACAGTCCGGGAGATGGCCTGGCGCAAGGTGGAAGAGCGCCCCTATCCGGTGCAGCTGATGGGCGGGATGGTGCTGCACCAGGGAAAGATTGCGGAGATGAAGACGGGCGAGGGGAAGACCCTCACCGCGATCGGGGCGCTCTACCTGAACGCGCTGGCGGGCAAGGGCGCCCACCTGGTGACCGTGAACGACTACCTGGCCCGTCGCGACGCCGCCTGGTACGGACCCGTGTTCCACGCCCTCGGCATGACCCTGGGCGTCATCCAGAACGACCACATCCAGTACCTCTACGAGCCGGGCTACCGGCCGGGCGAGGACGGGGAAGGCGGTCTCGACGATCTGCGCCCCTGTGAGCGCCGCGATGTGTACCGGACGGATGTGACGTACGGGACGAACAACGAGTTCGGGTTCGACTACCTGCGCGACAACATGGTGCGCGAATCGGAGCTGAAGACGCAGCGGCCGCTCTTCTACGCGATCGTCGACGAGGTGGACAACATCCTCATCGACGAGGCGCGGACACCGCTCATCATCAGCGGTCAGGCGGAGGAGGCGAGCGGCACGTACCAGCAGTTCGCGCGGGCGGTGCGCGGCCTGCACGCCGAGCTCGACTACCAGATCGACCAGAAGGCGAAGCACGTGGCCCTGACGGAGACGGGCATCGCCAAGATCGAGCGGGCGCTCAGGGTCGACAACGTCTTCGGGGGCGATCCCCGGGTCGCGCGTCACCTGGAGGCGGCGCTCGACGCGGAGTACCTGAAGCGTCCCGACCGCGAATACGTGGTGCGCAACCGCGAGATCGTGATCGTGGACGAGTTCACGGGGCGGATGATGCCGGGCCGCCGGTGGAGCCACGGCATCCACCAGGCGGTGGAGGCGAAGGAGAACGTTCCCATCCAGCGGGAGTCGCTGACGTACGCGACGATCACGTTCCAGAACTACTTCCGCCTGTACGAGAAGCTGGCGGGGATGACGGGAACGGCGGAAACGGAGGCGGAGGAGTTCGCGAAGATCTACGACCTCGACGTGGTGGTGATTCCCACGAACATGCCGATGGTGCGCGACGACCAGGAGGACGTGGTCTACATCAACGAGAAGGCCAAGTTCGCGGCGGTGGTGGAGGAGATCGTGGGGATGCACGGCCACGGCCGGCCGGTGCTGGTGGGCACCACCTCGATCGAGAAGTCGGAGTACCTCGCGACACTGCTGCGGCGGCGGGGCATCGACCACGAGGTGCTGAACGCGAAGCAGCACGAGCGCGAGGCGCACATCGTGGAGAACGCGGGCGAGCCGGGAGCGGTGGTGATCGCGACGAACATGGCGGGTCGCGGCACGGACATCAAGCTCGGAGAGGGGGTCGCGAACGCCGGCGGTCTGCACGTCATCGGGACGGAGCGGCACGAGTCGCGACGCATCGACAATCAGCTGCGGGGGCGGTCGGGGCGGCAGGGCGATCCGGGCTCGAGCCGCTTCTTCGTCTCGTTCGGGGACGACATCATGCAGCGCTTCGCCCCGGACTGGGTGCCGGGGATGCTGGAGAAGATGGGGATGACGGAGGACCTGCCGCTGGAATCGCGCATGGTGACGCGCGCGATCGAGCAGGCGCAGCAGAAGGTCGAGGGCTACAACTTCGACATCCGCAAGCGGCTGGTGGAGTTCGACGACGTCATCAACGAGCAGCGAGCGGTGCTGTACACGGAGCGGGACAAGGTGCTGGAGGGGGCGGACGTGCGGGAGAACGTGTTCTCGTTCGTGACGGAGGAGGTCGACGGCATCGTCGAGCGGAACAGCGACGAGGGCTTCGACGCGAGTCTCGTGCACACGGAGCTGGGCGAGATCATGCCGCCCGACATCCTGCCGAGTCTCGAGGAGATTGAGGATGCTCAGGAACGCGTCGCGGATACCGCGCTCGACCGCATCGAGGATCGCTACGAGGAGATCGAGGAGGCGGTGGGCGAGGAGATCGCGCGCAGGATGGAGCAGTGGCTGCTGCTGGAGTCGATCGACTACCACTGGCGCCAGCACCTGACGGCGGTGGAGGAGGTGCGGCAGAGCGTGGGTCTGCAGGCGTATGCGCAGGTCGACCCGCTGGTGGCCTTCAAGCGCGAGGGCTACGACATGTTCCAGCAGCTGCAGGGGAACATCCGGCGACAGGTGGCGCAGGCGGTGTTCAAGATGCGGGCGAAGGACCTGCCCCCGGCACCGCCACCGAACGGGGCGACGGCGCGCCGTCCGGACGCGCCGCAGGCGCCCGTGCAGGCACGGGGCAACGGCGCCGCACCCGGCGGCAACGGGCAGGCGCGCGGCAGGGCAGGCGCGGCGACGGCCACCGCTCCAAGGCCGGGCGGCAAGAAGATCGGGCGGAACGACCCCTGCTACTGCGGCAGCGGGATCAAGTACAAGAAGTGCTGCGGCAAGCTCGCCTGACCGGTCCAGCGCGCCCGTGAGCGTTCTCGCGACGCTGGGGCTCGGCGCGGACGGGGTGCGGGCGATGCTTATCGACCCCCCGGACGAGGTACTCGACGAGGCAGGGCAGCTTGATCCACGGCCGACGGTGGCAAGCTCGCTGCAGGTGGCGGAGCCGGCGCTCCAGATCGCGTGGTGGCCGCAGCGGGAGGAGCTGACGGCGGAAGGCATCAGCAAGCTCGCCTGGATGCTGTCGGTCGTCGAGGGGGCCAAGGGGTGGCTGGTGAGCGACGGCGACGAGGAGAGTCCGACACGGGAGGAGTTGCTGGCGGCGGTGGCGGAATCGGCGCTGCGGGTGGAGGGGGAGACGGCGCTCGACGAGGGCGGGTTCGGGGTGCGGCTGGCGGTGGGCGAGGGATAGCGCACCGCGCACGGTACGATCGCGGGGATGCCGCCGACCGTCCTGATCCCGGTGAACCGTCTCGACCGCGCGAAGGGGCGGCTGGCGGACCTGCTCGCATCGGAGGAGCGTGCGGAGCTGGTTCGGCGGTCGCTGTCGGCGGTGCTGGCGGCGGTCGAGGGGGCGGGGATGGCGGCGGTGGTGCTGACCTCGGACGAGGCGGTCGAAGCGGAGGTTCCCGCGGGCGCCCAGGTGCTGGGGGAAGACCCGGAGCTGCGGGGACTGAGCGCCCAGATCGAGCGGGCCGCGGGAGAGCTGGGCGTCGATGAGCTCCTCATCCTCCACGCCGACCTGCCGCTCGTGACGGCGGAGGCGCTGAGGGATCTGGTGGCGCAGGCGCCGGAGGCGCCGTCGGCAACGCTGGTGCGTCCAGCAGACGGGGGCACGAACGCGATGCTGTTGCGTCCGCCGGGGCGCTTCCCGCTCGCGTACGGGAGGGGAAGCGGCGACCTGCACGAGGCGGCGGCGCGGGAGGCGGGGCTGGCGGTCCGGAGGGCGGACGTGCCTGCGCTCGCGCTCGACCTGGACACGCCGGCGGACGTGCGGGTGCTGCTTTCGACGGCTGAGGGACGGGCTTCACAGGCGGGCCGCTACCTGGTCGAGATCGGTATCGAGGGGCGGGAGGCGTTCCGGGAGGGGTAGGGGTCAGGCTGGCCCCACGACTCGTCGGAAGGTCGCGCTGTCTTCCGCGAAGAGCCAGGCGTCTGGGAAGGTCAGGCTGTCCCAGAACTGGACAACGTCGAGGCCTTCGACGGCATCTGCCGCCCAGATACTCATCGCGAGGCCGTGGCCGACGGCGATTGTCGTGCCCTGCGGCCGCCAGTGCTCGGCGAGCGCCCCCGAGACGCGGTCCAGCACCTCGTGGCGCGGCTCCCAACCGGGGGCGGAGCCGGACCGCAGGTACTCGCGGGCGGCGGAGCGGTAGTCGCCGTCGGTCCAGGGGCGCTCGACCTCACGGAGGTCGGCGGAGACCTCGGCCGGGCCGAGGTCGAGGGCCTCGCACACCGCTTCCGCGGTCTCGACCGCCTTGCGCTCGTCGCTTGTGACCACCGACACCGGTGGCCGGAGCCCCATGAGGGTTTGGGCCAGCCGGGCGGACTCCTCGCGACCCTCGGGCGTCAGCGGCCACTCGCGGGCAGGGGTGGAGGGGTCCGGGGCCGGCAGGGCGTGGCGGACCCAGAGAAGGTGACGCTGGGTCATCATGCGTCGATCGTATCGGGTCGCCATAAGGCGCGACCCCGCGCGAATCTTCGAATTCGCACAGGCGTGTGAGCAATTCTCCGTGCGAGAATGCATAGGCAGTTTCGCCGGAGGCGGCGCCATGGCTATCCAGGTCACCTTACTTTCGCATTCAGAGGACCCCATGCGGTCGCTCTACATGGCGTACCGGACGTGCTACAGCCAGCTCACGCCCCAGCAGGTGGCGACCCGGATCGAAGACGAGCGCATCCCGCGCGAGAAGATGCACAACTTCATCGTGGAGCGGCTGAAGACGGGACACGCGAGCCCGCTCGAGCAAGTCTGGTTCGAGTTCGCCATCTCGGGCGTCTCCCGGGCGTTCAGCCACCAGTTCGTGCGGCACCGGGTGGGGATCTCGTTCGAGCAGCAGAGCCAGCGGTACGTGACCTACAAGAAGGGCGAGTTCCCCTACAGCGTCCCCAAGAGCGTCGAGAAGGCGGGAATGTCGGAGAAGATGGAGGATCTGTTCGGGAAGGCGGGAGCGCTCTACGAGGAGCTGGTGGAGGCGGGCGTCCCGGCGGAGGACGCGCGCTTCCTGCTGCCGAACGCGACGAGCACGAACTTCAAGATCACGGTGAACTTCCAGAGCCTTCTGCACATCTGTGACCTGCGGCTCTGCACACGGGCGCAGTGGGAGTTCCGGCGGGTTGCGGCGCTGTTGCGGTCGGAGGTGGCGAAGGCGGTGCCGGAGTTGGGCAGCTACCTGCAGCCAAAGTGCGGGGAGCTGCGCACGGGCTACTGCGACGAGTCGGTGGAGGACTGGGAAGCGTGTCCGATCGGGCGGGTGCGCCCCCACAAGGACGCGCTCTTCCGGCTGTACGACCAGTACCGGAAAGGCGAGCTCCAGCCGCTGCGCGAGGAGGACTGGGACGCGATCGAGGGGATCGGCGCGGAGGTCGCGGGCGGCGGCTGATCGCGGGCGTCGCGCGACCTCGCTACGCTAGGAGCATGGCTCCGAGCACGCGCACGATGGTGGTCCGGAATCTGGGGCTCACCCGGTACAGGGACGTCCACCGCCTGCAGCAGAAGCTGCAGGCCGAGCGCATCCGCGGGGAGGGCGTCGACACACTCCTGCTGACGGAGCATCAGCCGGTGTTCACGCTGGGGCGAAACCATCCCGAGCCGAACCTGCGGGCCACGGAGGCGATGGTGCGGGCCGCGGGCATCGAGGTGGCGCAGACGGAGCGCGGGGGCGACATCACCTACCACGGACCGGGACAGCTCGTGGCGTACGGCATCATCGACCTGCAGGCGTGGGGGGTGCGGGTGGTCGACTACGTGTCGGCGCTCGAGGACACGATGTTCGGGGTGCTGGGGGAGTGGGGCATCGAGGGGCGGCGGCACGAGTGCGCGCGAGGGGTCTGGGTGGGGGAGCGGAAGTTGGGGTCTGTGGGGCTGCACGTGCGG
>VXLW01000079.1 GCA_009841435.1 Dehalococcoidia bacterium
ACCCGCCGACCACCCTGACCAACCCCCCTAAGATCGTCGTCTGCTTCCGCTTCGTGCAAGGGCAGCCAGCAGCAGGGCGGCGGAGGCGGTGGCGGCGCGGGGTCCGATCGCGACGCGATTGGCGAAGGAAGCGGTCTGGCGGGGGCTGGATCAGCCGCTCGAACAGGCCCTGCGATTCGAAACCGATTTGACCTTGCTCCTGCAAGCGACCAAAGATCGGGCTGAAGGCGTGCGGGCTTTCCTGGAAAAGCGCCCGCCGGACTTCACTGGGGAATAACGAATGATCGTTTTGCTTGAAGAACAGGAGTCGTGGTCGCTGATGATGCTTGTCAGCGCGGTCGCGATCGACAATGCTGACATCTCCTTCGAGGGGAAGGAGGCGATCCGGCGCTGGCGCTCGGAGCACCAGGAGGGTTCGCCCGAACTGGAGGGGCTCACAGAGGCTCTGAACGGCCGGCTGAACGCCGCCATCGACGAGAAGCTGATGAGGCGCGTCAAGAGCAAGGGCCGCTACGAGACGGTGAGGAGATAGCCATGGTTCAGGTGAACTACAGCGACGACGAGATCAACGAGATGCTGGTAGAGCTCGTGAACCGCATGGCGAGTGAGGCGGAGCTGAGCGCGAAGGATCGGGCGATGCTGAAGCGCTGGCGCTCCTCGGAGATGAAGCTCGGCAGCGACGAACTGGACGACCTCGTACGGAAGGCGAACGAAGACCTCGCCAAAAACGTCGAATCGCGCGAGAAGAGCGCCATCCGCAGACCCGACTGGCGCCAGTAGGCGCCCCTACCGGCTGCTTCCCGGCAGCACGTGCGCCGGCCTTCGTGGCCGGCGCTTCTGTTTGGCTCCGTGCTCGCGGTCGCGGTCCCCGTAAACTGGCTGCATGGCCGAGTCGGTGCTGTTCGACATCGACGACCGGGGCGTCGCGACGATCACGTTGAACCGCCCCGAGCGCCTGAACGCCATCAACATGGCCATGCGCGACCTGCTCTGGGAATACCTGCAGGCGTGCCGCGATCATCCGGACGTACGCGCGGTGTGCTTCCGGGGCGAGGGGCGTTCCTTCAGCGCAGGGGCGGACATCTCAGAGTTCGGGACGGCGCCGAGCCTGTGGGAGTCGCGGCGGGCGCGGCACGAGCGGGACGTGTGGGGGCTGCTGCTCTCGCTGCCGGTTCCGCTGGTGGCGCGGCTGCACGGCTACTGCTTCGGGGCAGGGCTGGAGCTGCCGCTCTGCTGCGACGTGCGGGTGGCGGCCGAAGACGCGCGCTTTGCGCTACCGGAGGTGACGCTCGGGTACATCCCGAGCGCGGGCGGCACGCAGACCCTGCCCCGCACCATCCCCCCGGGCGCCGCCGCCGACCTGATCCTGACGGGGGAGCCGGTGGGGACCGAAGAAGCGCTTCGCTGGGGGCTGATTTCGCGGGCCGTGCCCGAGGCCGAGCTAGATGCGGCGGTGGAGGAGGAGCTTGGGAGGATGCTGTCGGAACCGTTCGAGCCAAGCCGTCCCGCCCTTTGACCCGGGAACGGGCTGTCTGTCTCCCGCTCCGCGATTCGCGCGCGAAACGGGGCGCCGGTAGAATCCCGTTCCGCCGCGAACACGCGCAAACCCGCTCCTGGGAGGGAGCATGAACACGATCGAATTCCTTCAGATCTCCGCCGCCGTCGTGCCCGACCGGGAGGCCGTGGTGGAGGTGGGCGGGCGTGGCCGCCGTCTCACCTACGCCGCGATGCAGGAGCAGGTGACGCGCCTGGCGAACGCCATCCGCGGCCTGGGCGTGGAGCAAGGTGACAAGGTCGCCATTATGGCCCAGAACAGCACGGACTTCGTGCTGACGTACTACGCCTGCGCCATGCTGGGCGTGACCCTCGTTCCCCTGAACTACCGCTCGAAGGACGAAGAGCTGACGTACATGCTCAACGTGAGCCAGGCAGCGGTGCTGTTCGTCTCGGAGCGCTACCGCGACCTGGTGGCCCGCATCCGGCCCACGCTCGAGCACACGAAGACGTTCGTGAGCTACGACGGGCCCGCCGAGGGGTACCTCGACTTCGCCGACCTGGTGGCCGGGGCGCCAGCGGAGGACATCTGGGTAGAAGTCGACGACGAGCAGCCCACGGTGCTCATCTTCACGAGCGGCACCACAGCGCTGCCCAAGGGCGTGATGGTCACCTTCCTGGACATGACCGCCTACGTGACGAACACGATGAACCCGGCGGACCCGGACATCCACGAGAAGACGCTGGTCTCAGTGCCGTTCTTCCACATCGCGGGGGCAACGGCGATGCTCTCCTCGATCTGGGGCGGTCGCACGATGCTGGTGCTGCCGCAGTTCACGCCGGAGGGCTGGATGACGGCCGTCGGCGGCGAGGGGGCGACGCACTCGATGGTCGTGCCCACGATGCTGAAGCGCCTGATGGACCACGACGATCTGGAGGGGACGGACCTCTCCACGCTGCAGCTCATCACCTACGGGGCGGCGCCGATGCCGTACGAGGTGGTGCGCCGGGCGTGCGACGTCTTCCCGCCGCAGGGCGTCGGCCTGATGAACGCCTACGGGCAGACGGAGTCAACCTCGACGCTGACGTACCTCGGTCCGGACGACCACGACCTGAGCGTCGACACGGACGTGCGGGAGGGGCGCCTGCGATCGGTTGGCAAGCCGATGGACGATGTCGAGATCGGCATTATGGACGACCGCAACAACCTCCTGACGACGGGCGAGGAGGGCGAGATCTGCGTCCGCTCGGACCGCGTGATGAAGGGCTACTACGAACAGGAGGACGCGACCAGCACGGCGATCATCGACGGCTGGCTGCACACCGGCGACGTGGGCCGCGTGGACGATGGCGGCTACCTGTTCATCACGGGCCGGAAGAAGGACCTCATCATCCGCGCCGGCGAGAACATCTCGTCGGGCGAGGTGGAGAACTGCCTGGAGGACCACGAAGGCATCGACGAAGCGGCCGTGATCGGCGTTCCGGACGTGGACTGGGGCGAGGTCGTGAAGGCGGTGCTCGTGCCTAAACCGGGGGCGACGCTCACGCCGGAGGAAGTGAACGCCTACTGCAAGAGCCGCATCGCCTCGTTCAAGGCGCCCCAGTACATCGCGGTGGTGGATGAGCTGCCGCGGAACGCCATGGGCAAGGTGCTGAAGACCGACCTCCGCAAGCTGTACGGCACGCCGACGAACGACAACGTATGAGCGCGACGCCGAGGGCACCGGAGCAGACGCCAGCCGCGACGGAGAAGCGGGGCCTGAAGGGCTCGCGCTTCAACGTGAGCATTGTGGGGGTCGCCGTGCCGGTGGCCGTGATCGCGGCCATCGGGGCGCTGGAGACGGCGCAGACGGAGCGCGCCAGCCGCGAGGTGTTCTTCAACATCAAGGGCTTCGCGGTCATGTACTTCATCTTCGGGGTGGCCGTGGCGGTCATCCTGGGGGCGTTCCTGCAGCGGCTGCGGGTCTGGCGGCTGGGACGGGGACACAACGTCTTCAACGACCTGGGAGCGCGGATCACGAACGCGCTGACGCTCGGCGCGGGCACGGGGCGCGTCACGAACGATCGCTACGCGGGCGTGATGCACTGGTGCATCTATTCGAGCTTTGCCGTCCTGACGCTGGTGACGATCCTGCTGGCGATCGACGACTACTTCGACCTGATCTTCCAGGTCGGGGGTGAGCACGCCTTCCTCGAAGGCGGCGTCTACCTGGCCTACAGCTTCGTGGGCGACCTGTTTGGCATCATCGGGCTCGTGGGCGTGGGTATGGCGGTGTTCCGCCGTTTCGGGCCGGCGCCGGCGAAGCTGACGTGGGACCGGCGGCAGTCGGAAGACGCGATCGTCGTCGGGCTGCTGGGATTCGTGCTGTTCACGGGCTTCCTGGTGGAGGGCCTGCGCATCGGCGGGCATGAGATTCCGGCCGGGCACGAGAACTGGTCGTACTGGTCGCCGGGCGGCTGGGTGATCGCGAAGATCGTGGGCGCGGCGAGCGAGGGCGCGCTGCTGACGGCGCACCAGGTGTTCTGGTGGATCCACGTCGTGGGCGCGTTCGGCCTGCTGACCCTGATGGCCCTGACGAAGTTCCGGCACATCATCTTCGCGCCGGTGAACGCCTTCCTGAAGCGGCCGGCGGTTCCCGCCTACCTCGCGCCGATGGGCGACTTCGAGCAGCTGATCGAGGAAGGGGCGAGCCTGGGCGCAGGCAAGGTGCAGGACCTCTCATGGAAGCAACTCTTCGACGCGGATACGTGCGTGCGCTGCGGGCGCTGCACCGACGTGTGTCCGGCCTACACGGCGGGGCAGCCGCTCTCGCCGATGGCGATCATCCAGGACCTGAAGTCGTACATGAACCACGCCGGGCCGCTCCTCATCGCGGGCAAGGACCCCTCGGAGAAGGTCGAGGGCGAGCTCGTGGGCGACTATGTGAAGGACGAGTCGCTGTGGGCGTGCCGGACGTGCATGGCCTGCGTGCA
Organism: Dehalococcoidia bacterium; assembly: GCA_009841435.1. Classification (GTDB taxonomy): domain Bacteria; phylum Chloroflexota; class Dehalococcoidia; order Tepidiformales; family Tepidiformaceae; genus UBA2991. The sequence goes on from VXLW01000079.1 coordinate 4,468, forward strand.
GGAGTGCCCGGTCCTCATCGAGCACGTGCCCACGATCGTCGACATGCGGCGCTACCTCGTGATGGAGCAGGCGCGCATCCCGGGAACGGCGCAGGAGACGCTGCAGAACATCGAGCAGCGCGGCCACCCGTGGCGAGGCACGCAGCTGACCCGCGAGACGTGGATGGAGCAGCTTCGCGAAGAGGGCATCGAGGTGCCGATCTTCGACGGGTCGCAGGAGTACCTGTACTGGGTGGGCTGCTCGGGCGCGCTGGTCGAGCGGAACATGCCGATCACGAAGTCGGTGGTGCGGCTGCTGATCGAGGCGGGCGTGAGCTTCGGCGTGCTGGGCCAGCAGGAGACCTGCACCGGCGACCCGGCGCGGCGGCTCGGGAGCGAGTTCCTCTACGCGACGCTGGCGGAGACGAACGTGGCCTCAATGAACGAGATCGGCGTGCGGCGCGTGATCACGGCCTGCCCGCACTGCTTCAACACGTTCAAGAACGAGTACCCGGACTTCGACGGGCAGTGGGAGGTCACGCATCACGCGGAGTTCCTCCAGCTGCTGCTGGCGCAGGGCAAGCTGCAGCCGAAGGAGATGGGCGGGCAGACGATCACGTACCACGATTCCTGCTACCTGGGCCGGGGGAACGGCATCATGGACGCGCCCCGTGAGGTGCTCGACCAGATTCCGGGCGCGGAACTCGTTGAGATGCCGCGCAGCCGCGAGAAGGGGCTCTGCTGCGGCGCGGGTGGCGGCAACATGTGGCTGGAGGAGTCGGGGACGCGGGTGAACCACCTGCGCACGGCGGAGGCGGCGAACACGGGCGCGAGCATCGTGGCGACGGCCTGCCCGTTCTGCATCCAGATGTTCGAGGACGGCATTCCCGCCGTGCAGCCGGACGAGGAGACGCGCTCGATTCAGGCGTTCGACATCGCGGAGCTGCTGGAAGTGAGCGTCGCGCCGCCACGTCCGGCCGGCGAGGGCGCCATCCCGCCGGGGGTCGCGGGGTAGGACTTCCCGCCCAACGGTCGGCGCCGCTGATCGCTACCATCGCTCCATGAGCGGGACGGCTGAACCGCGCAGCATCGTGTACTGCGCCGACGGGGTGGAGGTAGCGCGAGGATTGGCGGATGAGTCGGCGGACCTCGTGTACCTCGACCCGCCCTTCAACACGGGGCGGCGGCAGGAGCGGGAGCGGCTGCGGACGCGTCGGGCGGAGGGGGGCGGAGGGGAC
>VXLW01000074.1 GCA_009841435.1 Dehalococcoidia bacterium
TGTTTAAACGACACAGCAGCCCCCCCAGCATGCGCGTGCAGACCGCCCCCATTTCGCGGGTCAGGTCGATGACTCGGTACGGCGCAAGGGGTCCGGTCACGGCGATCAAAAGGCTACGCGACCCGCCTCCAGGCCGCCCCCGTAGGTAACTGATACGCAGTCTCGGGCCCGCCCCGACGGCCCATATACGATTACGTTGTTCGGCCCATTGCAAGGGGAGGCGACACATGGGTTTCCTGGACAAACTCTTCAAGCGTGGTGATGCGTCCGAGGCCGAAGGCCTCCACGCCGACGTCCCCATCGAACGCGACGAGTGCCCGCACACCAATCTCGTCCCCAAGTGGGACGAGCCCGATGACATCGGGCACGAAGACAGGGCCTCGCGCTTTGACTGTGGCACCTGCGGAGCTACCTTCACGCCCGCCGAGGCGCAGGAGCTGCGCGAGACGGAGGCTGAGCGCATCGGCGCTGTCTAGGCGCCTCGCTCACCTCGCCGCCCGCCGACGCGTACAATCCGCCCCGCCCCTGAGGGAGGAGCGAGGTATGGCGACGCAGGCCCGGTCGGGCGCCACGTTCGCGAACAGCATTGAGTGGGCGAACGCGCCCGCCGTCGATGCTCCCCTGATCGACGGCGACCTCCCCGGCCCCCGCTCGCAGGAACTCTTCGACAAGACCCAGCAGTACCAGTACGGCAGCTACTTCCAGATGGTGAACGCCCTCCCCGTCGCGTTCACCCACGGCGAGGGCGTCACCCTCACCGATGCCGACGGGAACCGCTTCATCGACTTCACCCAGGGCCATATGGTCGCCGCCCTCGGCCACGCCCACCCCCGCATCACCGAGGCAGTCGCCAACCAGGCCGGACGCCTCCTCAACGTGCGCGACTTCCCCACCGACGTGCGCGTTCAGCTCATGGAGCGCCTCGCCGCTATCACGCCCGGCGACCTCAACATCTTCCAGTTCTTCAACACCGGCACCGAGGCCACCGAGGCCGCCCTCCGTGTCGCCCGCGCCGCCACCGGCAACCACGAGTTCCTCGCCTTCACCGGCGACTACCACGGCCGCACCACCAGCGCGATCGCCACTGGCATGGGGAACCCGGCCACGGGTCCCCGCCCCTCCGGCTTCCTCACCGTGCCCGCCGCCTTCTGCTACCGCTGCGAATACAACATGACGTATCCCGACTGCGGCATGCACTGCACCGATTTTGCCGAGCGCCTCATGCTGGCCAACAGCCACGGGAAGCTCGCCGGCATCATCGTTGAGCCCATCACCAACGGTAGCGGCGCCCGCACCTACCCCGACGAGTTCCTCCCCCGCCTCCGCGAGATCGCCGACCGCCACAACATGCTGCTGATCTTCGATGAGTTCGCCACCTTCGGGCGCACGGGCACGTGGTTCGCCGCCGAGCATTACGGCGTCGTTCCCGATGCGGTCATCATCGGCAAGATGCTGGGCAACGGCATCCCCATCTCCGTCCTCTGCGTGCGCGAGGGCCTCAAGGACGCGCTTCAGCAAACCCAGCCCTCCACCACCAACGGCGGCCAGCCCGCCGCCTGCGCCTCGGCCATCGCCGTCCTCGACACGATCGAAGAGGAGAACCTGCTCGAGCACACACGCGCCCTCGGCGAGGTCTCCCTCGACCGCCTCCAGCGCCTCCGGGATGCTCACCCCTCCGTCGGAGACGCCCGTGGTAAGGGCCTCCTCCTCGCCCTCGACTTCGTCACCGACAAGGAGAGCCGCCAGCCCAGCCACGAGGCCGGCCGCCTCTTCTATAAGAACTGCCTCGAACGCGGCCTCGTCGTCTCCGGCGGCGGCAACAACACCCGCGTCTGCCCCCCCATCGTCTGTTCGGAAGAAACGGCCATGAAGGCCTACGCTATCGCCGAGGACGCCATCGACGCGATGGAGCGCGAACTCGGATACGTCTGAACCACCAGGAGAGAGCACCCATGACCGACACCGCCAAATCCGAGGCCATCCCCGCCTCCGCCTGCCCCGTCGCCGCTGACATCGGCGCCGAGCTCTTCGAGCCGGGCTCCCAGGAGCACTGGTTCGACTCCTACAAGGTGCTCCACCAGGAAGCCCCCATCGCCCGCATTCCCGGCAAGGGCTGGCTCCCCGGCGCCGACGCTTTCGTCGTCTCGAAGTTCGAGGACATCGCCGCAATAACCCGCGACCCCCGCTTCTTCGACCTCATGCCCGAGGACATCTCCGCCGCCGCCTCCGCCGGCTCCAGCGAGATTGAGTCCGAGATGTTCCGCGAGGAGGGTTTCGGAGACACGGTCGACGCTGCCCGGACCCTCCGCCCCACCGTCGAGCAGCACAAGCAGTACCGCATGCAGCTCTGGGACCCGTGGGTCGGCCCCGAGGGAGCCGAGCGCCACCGCGAGATGGTCACCGCCGCCGTCAACGGCCTCATCGATCGCTGGATCGACGACGGCGAGGTCGAGTTCGTCACGCAGTTGGCCGCGCCCCTCCCCCAGACCGTCATCACCACCATCCTCGGCTTCCCCCTCGAGGACATGCCGATGCTGAAGAAGATGGAGGAGGCTCAGGTCCGCCGCTTCGTCTACGGCGATGGCCCCCGCAACGAGCTCTCCGAAGAGGTCGAGCGTGAGAACGCCGCCGTCCTCGTCGACTTCCACCACTACATCCAGTCCCAGATCGACGAGAAGCGGAAGAACCCGAAGGAGGACATGATCTCCTTCCTCAGCCAGGTCGAGTACGAAGGCCGCAAGCTCAGCGACGGCGAGATCATCAGCATCGCCGTGCTCATGCACATCGGCGGCAACGAGACCACCCAGTACGCCCTCACTTCGGAGGCCCTGCTCCTCGCCCAGCACCCCGAGCTCGTCGAGGAGTTGCGCGACGATCGTGGCAAGGTCCGCTTCTTCGTCGAGGAGGCCCTCCGCCTCTACGCCCCCACCCAGGGCGGGGCCGGCGGCCGCTACGTCCCCGAGGACATGGAGATCCGCGGCGTCCAGATCCCGAAGGGCTCCCTCCTCCACCTCCGCTTCGGCGCCGGCAACCGCGACGCCGACCTCTGCCCCGCCCCGTCCGAGCTGCGGCTGGATCGCAAGAACCCCGGCCGCCACCTCACCTTCTCGATGGGGCCGCGCAACTGCCCCGGCCAGGGCATCTCCCGCCTCGAGCAGAACATCGCCACCGAGGTGCTCATCGACCGGCTCGACAACATCCGCTTCGCGCCGGGCAAGAACGACTTCACCCACCAGCCCGGCATCATGCTCGGCCTCTACGAGCTCCACCTCGAGTTCGACAAGCGCTGAGCAGCCGGGGCACGGTCAGAAGGGAGCACCGGCATGAGTGAAGCTGCATCCGCGCGCGAGTGGACCGAGGTCGTTCCCTTCGGCGACCTCCCCGTCCGCGCCGCCGCTCGCTACCCCGATGCCGACGCCGTCATCTTCCCCGACCGGCGCCACACCTACGCCAGCCTCAACGAGGCTGCCGTCCGCTCGGCCCGCTCCCTCGCCGGTCTCGGTCTCGGCCCGGGCGACCACCTCGGCATCCTCATGCCCAACTGCATGGACTACATCGAGGTCATGCTCGGAGCCGCCATGCTCGGCGCCTGGGTCGTGCCCATCAACGCCCGCTACAAGGACCACGAGCTCGCCTACGTCATCGAGAACGCCGACCTCAAGCTCCTCATCACCAGCGACTTGATCGACGAGCACGTCGACTTCGTCGAGCTCCTGCACCGCTGCCTCCCCGGCCTCGCCGAGGCCTCCGACCCCACCGCCCTCTCCCTCGCCGCCGCTCCGAAGCTCGAAAGCGTCATCCTTCTGGGTGAGTCGCGACCCGCGGGCATGCTCGACCGCGCCGCCTTCGACGCAGCTGCGCAGGGCGTCACCGACGACCACGTCCACCTCCTCCGCTCCCGCGTCCGCCTCCGCGACGTCGCCATGATGATGTACACCTCCGGCACGACCGCCGACCCCAAGGGCTGCCCCCTCACCCACGAGGCCCTCGTCCGCACCTCCGTCAACGCCTGTGGCGACCGCTTCCGCCTCACCGCCGAGGACCGCTTCTGGGACCCCCTGCCGCTCTTCCACATGAGCGCCATCCTGCCCCTCATCGGCTGCATGGATTCGGGCGCCGCCTACATCACCCTCACCCACTTCAACGCGAACCTCGGCATCTCCCAGCTCCGCGACGAACGCGCCACCGTCTGCTTCTCCACCTTCCCGCCCATCACCACCGCCCTCCTCAACCACCCCGAGTGGGACCCCGCCGCCTTCTCCCGCATCCGCCTCATGAACAACGTCGCGCCCCCCGACGCCCTCCGCCGCATCCACGCCGCCCTCCCCACCGCCCAGCACACCAACGCCTACGGCCTCACCGAGTGCGGCGGCGTCGCCTGCTTCAGCCATCCCGACGACCCGCCCGAGAAGCGCCCCGTCACCTCCGGCCGCCCCCTCCCGGGTATCGAGCTCCAGATCCGCGACCCCGAGACCGGGAGCCCCGTCGACGAGCCCAACACCCGCGGCGAGATCTGGATGCGCGGCTACTGCGTCTTCGAGGGGTACTACAAGGACCCCGTGAAGAACGCCGAGTGCTTCGACGCCGACGGCTGGTTCAACACCGGCGACCTCGGCGCGCTCGACGAGGACGGACGCGTCAGCTTCATGGGCCGCGTGAAGGACATGCTCAAGGTCGGCGGCGAGAACGTCGCAGCCCTCGAGATCGAGTCCTACCTCCAGACCCATCCCGCCGTGAACATCGCCCAGGTCGTCGGCGTCCCCGACGACCGCTACGACGAGGTCCCCGCCGCCTTCGTCGAGCTCGTCCCTGGCGCCGAGATCGCCCCCGACGACCTCATCGACCACTGCCGCGGACGCATCGCCAGCTTCAAGGTCCCCCGACACGTCCGCTTCGTCGCCCCCGGCGACTGGCCCATGTCCGCCACCAAGGTCCAGAAGTACCGCCTCCGCGACCAGATCGTGGCCGAATTGGGTGGCTAGACGGCGACTTTCGGGACGGGCGGGAAAATTCGAAACGGACGGGGTAATTCGGCCAGTTTCCCCCTAGGCTTGCCCCATGACCCGTCGTGGACGAGGCCGGCCGCCGTATCCCGACATCCTCACGCCCGCCGAGTGGCGCATCCTCGATGAGGTGCGAACCGGCGCGACCAACGCCGAGATCGCGATCAAGCTCGGCATCAGCCCCTACACCGTCAAGTACCACGTCTCCAACATCCTCGGGAAGCTGGAGCTGCGGAACCGCCGCCAGATCGCCACCTGGCAGCCGGAGCGCGAGCGCCTCCGCCTCCCCCAGATGGTCGGCGCCCGCCTCCGCGCCTTCCTCGCCCCGCTCGCCCTCCTCCCCAAGCCCCTCATCGGCGTCGCTGCCGGCGCGGTCGTCACGCTCGTGGCCATCCCCACCATCGTCCTCGCCATCCTCCTCACCCGCCCCCAGGAGCCCGTCAACGTCATCCTCACCCC
>VXLW01000100.1 GCA_009841435.1 Dehalococcoidia bacterium
CCGTCGAGCACGATCACCCGTCGCGCGATCGCCCCTCCCAGCACCACCCCCGCCAGCACCCCGATCTCGAATCCGCCCACCTTCGCGAGGACATCCAACCCATCCCCCGCGTCGGGACGGTTCACCGCCAGCGCCCGCTCGACGACTGCCGCCTTCGCCGCCAGCTCCTCGTTGTTCCGCCCCGTTCCCCGGCCCGTTGTCTCGTGCGGCGACCCGCCGGTCACCGCCGCCGTGATGGCGCTCGATGCCGTTGTGTTCCCGATGCCCATGTCCCCTGTCCCGATCGCGTCCGCCCCGCCATCCGCCACCTCCCGCGCCAGCCCAACCCCCGCGAGCACGCACGCCTCCGCCTGCTCGCGTGACATCGCTGCGCCGAGTGTCATGTCGGCGGTGCCCCGGCCCACCCCCACGACGCGAAGGTCGGGATGCTCCGGCAGGGCAGTCGCAACACCCGCATCGACGACGAGCAGCTTCACACCGGCCCGTCGCGCCATCACGCTGATGGCCGCCCCTCCCGACAGGAAGTTCAGCACCATCTGCGCCGTGACCTCTTGCGGATACCCCGTGACGCCCTGCGCCACCACCCCGTGGTCTGCCGCCGCCACGATGACGGCCTTCCCCCGTATGGCCGGACACTCATCTCGCTGGATCGCCGCCACCTGCAGCGACAGCTCTTCGAGCCGCCCGAGACTCCCCGGCGGCTTGGTCAGCCGCTCGTGGCGGAGCCGGGCCGCCTCGCTGGCCACCGGATCCGCCGGCGCGATCGCCGCGACGACGTCTTCGACCGACACCGCTAGTACTCGAGCCCCGGTTGCGCCCGGATGCCCTGCTCTTTGTACGGGTGCTTGATCAGCTTCATCTCCGTCACCAGGTCGGCGAACTCGACGAGCGCCTCGGGGGCGTACCTCCCGGTGATGATGACGTGCATCCCCTCCGGCCTTCGCCTGAGCGTGTCGAGCACGTCCTCCACTGGCACCCAGCCGTAGTGCATCGCATAGGTGAACTCGTCGAGGATGATGATGTCTTCGCCGCCCTCCAGGATCGCCTCCTTGCACCGCTCCCACTGGGCCACGGCCAGCGCCGTCGTCTGGTCCATGTCCTTCGAGAGCCAGGTGAAGCCGTCGCCCATCGCCTCGATGCGGATGTCGAGCTTCTTCGCCGCCCGGTGCTCCCCGAAGCGGGCCGTCGAGTGCTTGATGAACTGGAACATCCGCACGCGGAAGTTCCGGCCCCACGCCCGGAACAGGACACCCAGCGCGGCCGTCGTCTTCCCCTTGCCCTCGCCCGTATTGACGATGACGAGCCCCTGCCGGACGCGTCGCCGCGCCCGCACCTCGGCCGCACCTGGGTCCGGCGCAGCCTCGTCGACCGGGTCAGCCTCGGGAGGCACTGGGAATGCCGCTGCCGGCGGCGGCGCTGCCGTTCGACCCGAAGGCAGTGCCGTTCGCCGCCGCCGGACCGATCAGGCTGACCGCGAGCGCATCCGTCGCCGGGTCGCGGTACACCGCCGCCCGTACGCCGAAGGCGGACTCGATGGTCTCCGGCGTGAGTACATCCTCCGGCGGCCCCTCCGTCGCCACCGAGCCGTTACTGATCAGGACCAGCCGGTCGCAGTAGCGCGCCGCCAGGTTGAGGTCGTGGATGGCCGCGATGGCCGTCAGCCCGTCGTCGACGAGCTGGCGCACCAGCCCGAGGATGGTGAGCTGGTGCAGGATGTCGAGGTTCGAGGTCGGCTCGTCCAGCAGCAGGATGCGGGGCTGCTGCGCCAGCGCCCGCGCGAGGAATACGCGCTGGCGCTCGCCCCCTGACAGTGTCTCCAGCGTCCTCGTGGCGAACTCCTCCGTCTCGGTCAGGCGCATCGCTTTCTCCGCGATGCGGTCGTCCGCCTGCCCCTCCACCTCGAACCGCCCCAGGTGCGGGTAGCGCCCCATCAGGACCAGCTCGAACGCCGTGAACCCCTGGGTGTAGGGAGCGATCTGCGGGACCAGTGCGAGCATCGCGGCGACGTCCCGCGCCGCCATCGATGCCAGGTCTGAGCCCTCCAGCCAGACCGCCCCTTCCTGGTGCCGGAGCACGCCCGACAGGGTTCGCAGCAGCGTCGACTTCCCCGCCCCGTTCGGGCCGATCAGACCGACGAACTGCCCCCGCTCGGCGCGCATATCGACGCGGTCCAGCAACGTCTTCGCCTCGACGCTGAACGAGACGGCTCGTGCGTCAACCGATGCGGGGGAGTTGCCGTTGGAAGTCATGGCGTCACCTACTCGGCCAGGCTGAAGGACTCCGCGGGAGGATTGGGGAAGTCATCCGGCCACAGCATGCGCGCCAGATCCTCCGCCCCGCGAATGTTCCAGTACGAGAGCGTCGTGAAGTGCTTACTCTCAACCACAAACACGGCCCCATTCTTGATCGCCGGGAGCTCGGCCAGCGCTTCGTGATCCAGAAGGCTCTGCCGGAACTCCTCCGCGCCAAACGCGACCGGCTGCGGAATGATGATGATGTCCGGCGCCATTGCGATCACGCCCTCAAGGCTGGTCGTCTGGTTCCCCGTGATGCCGGCGTCCTCGGCGGCGTTCAGACCGCCCGCCGCCGTGATCACCCCACCCTCGGTCGAGCTGCCGCCGGCGACCCAGAGCGTGTCCGAGTACTGCGTCAGCGCGAGCACGCGAGGCTTCGGATCCTTCAAGCTCGTGACGGCCACGAGCGCGTCATACCGGGCCTGCACCTCGTCGGCGAACTCCCAGGCGCGCTCTTCCTCGCCATAGATGTAGCCCATCAGCAGGATGGCGTTGATGCGCGCCTCGGGCCCCTGTTCCAGCTCCGTTTGGATGACCGGAATGCCCGCCCGCTGCAACGCCTCAACCACCTCAATGGCCATGAACGGACTCGTTACGACGACGTCCGGCGACTGCGCGATGATGACTTCCGGATCGCGCGAGATTTCGGCCTTCTCCTGCACGAGATGGGCGATGTTCGAATACGTCTCGTTCTTCGTCGCGCCTCCCACGGCAACCAGCCGCTCGTTCGGCACGATCGCGAGCGCCATCTCGTCGTGGCCGACGGACGCCGTGATGATGCGCAGCGGCTTCGCGGGAATGCTGACGACCCCGTTCAGGCCCTCGACCTCGCGCGGCCAGCCCGTATTCGTGTGGTCGACGATCCCCCGCACGCCCTCGAGCGAGCGCGCTGCCGCAGCGGGCTGCGGCGTTGGCTCGGGCGTCGCCGCCTCGGTCGGCGCGGCCGTTGCCGTCGCCGCTTCCGTGGGCGCCTCTGTCGGGGCTTCGGTAGGCGCCTCCGTTGGCGCGGCGGTCGGTTCAGGCGTCGAAGCCTGCGTGGGCTCGGCCGTTGCTGCCGGAGCGGCTGGCTCCTCTTCGTCGGAACCGCAGGCCGCAAGAGCCAACCCCAGCACAAGGAAGGCGAGCGGCACCACAAATAGACGGAATAGTTTCAGGGACACGGTTGCTCCTTCTGGCAGGCTCCCGCTCATTGGGCGGTTGCCGGCCGTTCGTTCGTGATGTATCGGCTACTTCGGATGCGAGGCACTTGCTACAGCTCGATCCCGAGTTGGGCCTTGATGCCCTGGTCCCGGTACGGGTGCTTGATCACCCGCATGTCCGTCACCAGGTCGGCGAAGTCGATGAGTTCCTGGGGCGCGTACCGCCCCGTGACGATCACGTGCATTCCCTCGGGCCTTCGCCGAAGCGTCTCGATGACGTCTGCGGTCGGAACCCAGCCGTAATGCAGCACGTAAGCCAGTTCGTCGAGAACGATGAGGTCGTGTTCCCCGGACAGGATGGCTTCCTTGCAGCGCTCCCACTGCTGCGCCGCGAGCGCTGCCGCCTGTTCCGTGTCCTTCGAGCGAATCGTGCAGCCGTCACCGCCCGCCTCGATCGGGATGCCGATCCTCTCCGCCGCTCGGTGCTCGCCGAAGCGGGCTCCGGCGGTCTTGATGAACTGGAACATGCGGGTTCGGAAGTCGCGGCCCCACGCCCGGAACATGACCCCCAGCGCCGCGGTCGTCTTTCCCTTGCCCTCGCCCGTGTTGACGATGACGAGGCCCCGCCGCACGCGCGGGCGCCGCTCGGCAGCACCTGTTGCGGGCTCTGGTTCGGACGTCATGGGCTCCTCGATCCGGCTCACAGCGAGTACACCTGCCGCTTGTTCTTGATGAGCAGGGCGATGAAGAACGGCGCTCCCACGAACGCCGTGAGAATCCCGACGCGTATCTCGGCCGGCTGGATGACCATCCGGGCCACTGTGTCCGCCACCATCACGAATACGGCCCCACCGAGGGCGCTCATCGGGATAAGTACGCGGTTGTCGGGCCCCATCACGAGCCGCAGGACATGCGGCGTGACCAGCCCCACGAAGGCGATCGTTCCGCTCACGGCCACCGCTGCGCCCGTGGCCAGCGCTGCTGTCGCCAGCAGCGCGCTGCGCGTGAGGCCGACGCGCACGCCCATCGAGCGCGCCTCGTCGTCCCCCAGCATCAGCAGGTTCAAGTCGCGCGCCATGATCAGGAGCACGACCGTGCTCCCGAGGATGAGCGGCCCGGCGATGCGCACGTGTTCCCAGGCGCGTGCGTCCAGGCCTCCCGCCAGCCAGAAAAGGACCTCGCGCAGCAGCTCGTTGTCGGGCAGGAAGATGATGATCGCCGAGACGATCGCGCCCAGGAACGCGTTCACGGCCACGCCTGCCAGCAGCAGTGTCGCCATGGAGAAGTGCCCACCCACCACGGCGATGCCGTAGACCAGGAACGCAGCTGCGATCGCCCCCGCGAAGGCGAAGAGCGGCAGCGCCAGGAAGAAGAGCCCCGACAGGCCCGCCGCGATCGCCACCACCGCCCCCAGCGCCCCGCCCGCCGACACGCCGATGATGCCCGGGTCGGCCATGGGGTTGCGGAACAACCCCTGCATCGTCGCCCCGGCCACCCCCAGCGCCATCCCCACCGCACCGCCCACGATGATCCGCGGCAGCCGGATCTGCTCGATCACAAGCTGCTCGGTCCGTCCGAAGTCCGGCGTGTCGAACCCGAGCGCGGAGATGACGATCCAGGCGACGTCGCCGGCGGAGATGTCGACGGGGCCGAGGCTCAGGGAGATCAGGCCCACCACGATCACGAGCGCCAGCAGGATCGTCCCGCCGATTGCCAGCCGGGCGCTGATGCCAAGCTGCCGGTAGCTGCGCAGGGTCGTGAGCCCAACGGCCTGCAAAACGAGACCTCCAGCGTCTCTGCCGCTGGAGGTACCGTCTTCGACTGTCCGGAATTGACGCCCGGGGTCGAGGGCACCTCTCTATGCGGAGAGATGTCACCTCTCGTCCAGGCAGGTCTCCTGGCTTGCGGGTGGGCTGTTATGCCGTGCCCTTCCCATCGCTTTCCCGACAGTGGACCCCGGCTCCCGTTTCCCGCTTACAGTGGCGCTACCGCGGCGGATTTTCACCGCCTTCCCTATTCTCCC
>VXLW01000065.1 GCA_009841435.1 Dehalococcoidia bacterium
GGTGTGGCGCGAGGGGGCGGGCTGGGCGGCGGGAGTGGAGGCGACGGGCATCGCGATTCCCGAGCCGGAGATTGAGGCGTTCGACGACATCCCGGCGGACGTGCCGTTCCTGCTGCTGCGGGCGATGGGGGGCTGGAACCTCGTGGCCTCGCCGGACCGGGAGACGTGGCTGACGCTCTCGATGACGTTCCTGAACCGCCGCGCCTACCAGCGCTTCAACACCGAGGGCGCGTGGTTCAGCCCGGACGTGAACGAGCTGGCGTCGCTGGTGATGGGGACGCACAACACGCGGGACGTGGAGGGCACCTGTCTGACCTACGACATCCCGGGGCTCTCGCTGGTGGACTGGGAGGACGAGGGGCAGGCGGCGCTGAGCGGTGGGGAGCCGGAGGCATCGCGGAGCGCGATGCTGGCTGAGGAACTGCACTACGCGGCGCTGCTGCGAACACCGGGCGACTCGCTGCGCGAAGCGCTCGCACCGCTCGGGTCCGAGCTGTTCGTGGAGTAACGGTCCCGCTAGCGGAGGGGCTCCACGACCATGACGGCCTGGCCGACTACGTCGCCGGCTTCGAGCAACGCGGTGGCCTCGTTGACCTGCTCGATAGTGCAGCGGAAGGTCACGATGGTGGGGATGGGGAGGCGGCCGTCCTCGATCCATTCGAGGAGGACGGGAACGTCCTCGTCAGGGTTGGGCGAGTCGGGGAGGGTGTAGCCGCTGGCGGCGACGAAGGCGTCGAGCTCTTCCCGGCGCTCCTCCGTGCCGGGAAGGCCGACGACGAGGGCGCTGCCGCCATCGCGCACGGGCGCCCTGCCGGGGCGGGAGGCCGTCTCGAACTCATAGACGCAGTCGAAGAGGTGGTCGACGCCGCCGGGGACAAGCTCGCCGATACGCTCGACGGCGGCGGCGCTGCTCAGGTTCAGGGTCTCGGTGGCGCCGGCGGCGCCGGCGGCCTCGAGACGCTCGTCGTCGCGGGCGACCGCGATGATCGTGCCGGCCCCGGCGGCGGCAGCCGCAGCGATGGTCGAGAGGCCAACACCGGCGCAGCCGAAGACGGCCACACTGTCGCCTTCGCCAGCACCGGCCGTGCGGACGGCGCTGGCGGCGAGGAGGGTGGTGTTCCCGAGGACGGCGGCGCCCTCTTTGTCCATGAGGTTGGGGATCGGGACGACGAACTGCTCGTCGAGGATGAGGTTCGTGCCCCAGGAGCCGGCGGGCGCGACTTCCGTCTCCGTGCCGTCGTCGAACTCGACGAGGGGAAGCTCGGGTTCGCGGCCCGAGTCCGCGCTCCAGGGCGTGATCAGCACCACATCACCGACCTTGCAGCGGGTGACCTCGCTGCCGACCTCAAGGACGCGGGCCGTGCCCTCCCGGCCGGGGATGACGGGAAGGGGCTGGGGCTCCTCAACCTGCTGCAGCTGGCCGTGCTCGATGCCGGCGGCGTAGATCTCGAGGACGGCCTGGTGCGGTCCGGGGTCGGGGAGCTCCAGCTCCTGGATGGCACAGACTCCGAAGTCGCCCTCGAGGACGACGACGCGGGCGGTTGTTGGCATTGGGCGCGATAACTCCTAGCGCTCGACGTAGGGCGCGAGCAGCTGGGGCACGCGCAGGTCTTCGGGGATGCGCTCGGGGCCGATCATGCGGTCGAGCTGCTCGGCGCAGTTCCAGATGCGCCGCTCCTGGTAGCTGACGGGCATGCCGGTGAGGCCGGGCGAGTTGAGCGACTTCTGCATGGGCGCCATGTTCCGCGTGTCCTCTTCCATGACGACGTCGAAGCCGTCGAGGCGGTTCCGCCAGACCTCGGAAGAGGCGGGGGAGGGGCCGTCGCCCCAGTCGACGCAGAAGGTGATCCACTCGAAGCGGGTGGTGCCCACGTCGAGCGGCCAGGCGAGGAGGAAGGGCATGCCCGTGGCGCTCACGGGCGTGACAAGGTTGGGGAAGGCGCTGAAGGCCGTGCTCGTGCAGCGCGTCATGCCGTTGACGGTCTTGATCTCGGCCATGCCGTCGTGCAGGGCGCCGAAGGCCTGGCGGTCGAGGTCAGTGCGCCAGTCGAGCTGGTGATCCATGCCGGTCATTTCGGCAGCACGCTTGGAGAGGGGCGTGATCATGCGGGAGTGGCCGTTGGGCAGAACGCCCATCGTCGCGCCGCGCTGGTCGAGCCCGGAGACGCCCGCCTTCTGGTGGATGTGCTTGAAGTGATAGACCTCCTGGAAGGCCTCGACGGTGACCTTCCAGTTGCAGGGGATGATGGTCCAGCGCTTGTCGATCATGCGGAGCGTGGCGCCCTGGAACATCGACATCTGCTCCGGGAGGGGGTGGAGCCAATCGAGCAGGGGCTCGGCGTCCGGGTCCTGGTTGATGAAGACCCAGCCGTCCCACGTCTCGCAGCGCAACTCGCGGATGCGGTGCTTCTCCTCGGGGATTCCGGCCTTGTCGCCCACGAACTTCCCGGTAGTGAAGTCGTAGAGGTGGCCCTCGTGGGAGCGGAAGACGCCCTCGGGGAGCTTCCGGCGGGGGAACTCCTGCTGGAACTGGAGGTTGTTCCCGGCGGAGTCGAACTCCTTCCAGTGGAAGAGGTCGCTGTCGTCGGGGACATCGAAGATGGGCGAGCCGTCTACGGAGGCGTTCTCGAAGGCGTGGATGGCCAGGTCCTCGCCGCGGACGAGGATGACCTGGATGCCGAGGTGGTCCCAGACCTGGTAGAAGCCGGGCTCGGGAAGCTCCTCTTCGCGAGTGGCGTAGAGCCAGACCGTGGGCCAGAAGTGCTTCATCTCGAGGTCGAAGAACTCCTGGCTGCGGTAGCGGCCAGCGGGAATGTCGGGGAACTTGGGGAAGCCCTCGGGCGGTCCCTCACGCGAGAACTCGTAGCGGATCTCCTGCTTCAACTGCTCGACGAGGGCTTCTTTCACGGGGTCCTCCACGGACCGGCGCTGGCCGGGCCGGTCGCGTCCTGCGATTCTACGCGCTGGCGGCAGCGCCGCCGACGGGTAAGGGAGACGTTTCATGATTCGCCACATCGTCACGATCACGCTGCGGGAGGACGCCTCGACCGAGAACCTTGAGACGTTCTTCGAGCGGCTGGGGCCGATCAGCGAGCACCCGAAGGCGATCGACTATTACTGCGGGTGGAACTTCCAGGATCTCGGCGATCCGTGCGACATCGGCATCTCCTGCTCGTTCGAGAACCACGCCGACTTCGAGGAGTACATGGCCTCGCCCGACCACGGTCCGCCGGGGGAGATCCTGCGGATCATCTCGGACCACTGGAGCGTGATCGACTACGTGGAGGGCTCGCCCCGGGACGCGAAGGCAGCGACGCGGTCGGAGCGGGGGAGCGCATGAGCGAGCGGCCGCTCATCGCGATCACGCTGGGGGACCCGGCCGGGATCGGGCCGGAGGTGGCGGCGAAGGCGCTGCAGCGTGACGAGCTGCGCTCGGAGGCGCGGCTGTTCCTGCTGGGATCGCCGACGAGCGCGGCGGCGGCGCTGCGGTTGATTGGCTCGACGCACGAGCTGCGGCCGGTGCGGCGTCCGGGGGACGTGCGCGGCGAGGCGGGGACGACGGAGGTGCTGGCGGTCGGGGGGTTCCGCGAGGACTACTTCGCGATGGGAGAGCACTCTTTGGTGGCGGGGGAGGCATCGCACATCTGGGTCGAGGAGGCAGCGCGGCTGGCGGTGGCGGGGGAGGTGGACGCGATCGTGACCGCGCCCATCAACAAGGAGTCGTGGCAGCTGGCGGGGAGCTCGGACACGGGGCACCAGGAGGTGTTCAAGCGGCTTTCGGGGTCGGACCACGTGGCGACGATGCTGATCACGGGGAACCTGCGCTGCATGCACCTCTCGACGCACAAGACGCTGGCGGAGGCGTGCGCCTACGTGACCCGGGCGAACGTGCTGGAGGCGATCCGGTTGACGGACCGGCACTTCCGCGAATGGGGGTTCGCGGAGCCGCGCATCGGCGTGGCGGCGCTCAACCCGCACGCGGGAGACGGGGGGCTGATCGGCACGGAGGAACTGACGGAGATCGGGCCGGCGGTGGAGGACGCGCGGGCGGAGGGGATCGCGGCAACGGGGCCGGTCCCGGCGGACTCGGTGTTTCCCCAGGCGATCGCTGGGCAGTACGACGTGGTGGTCGTGATGTACCACGACCAGGGACACATCGCGATCAAGGTGCACGGCTTCGAGGAGAGCATCAGCGTGAACCTGGGGCTGCCGTTCATCCGCACGTCGGTCGACCACGGAACGGCGTTCGACATCGCCGGTCAGGGCGTGGCGGACGAGACGAGCATGGTCGAGGCGCTAACGACGGCCATCCGGTTGGCGAAGCGGCAAGGACTCGCCTAGGCGAAAGGCACCTGCTTCACCCCTCGCGACGTCTATGGTTCAGCAGGGCTTGAACTTCCTCCGCCCTAGAAAATAGCGAGGGGGTTGGCGGGGCTGCCGGTGCCGCCGCTCATGCGCAGGGGCGAGAGGACGAACTGGAACTCCCAGCGTCCGAGGCGTTCGCAGGTCTCGGCCAGCTGTTCGAGGTTGCAGTTGTCGATGAGGTGGAGGCCCATGGCGGTGAGGCTGACGATGTGCACGGGCTGGTTCATGGCCGTGTAGCCGGAGGGCATGGCGTCCTGGGCGGTGTCGGCGCCGATGACGGCGGCGCCACGCTCGTGCAGCCAGGGGAGGCTGGCGGCGTGCCAACCGGGGTAGCCGTTGGCGGGGAGCTGCTCGCGGCCGACCTCGCCCTTCTTGCGACCGTAGCCGGTGCGGAGGAGGACGGCGTCGCCGGGCTCGACACGCACGTTCTGGCGGGCCTCGGCGGCCTCGAGGTGCTCGGGGAAGACGCCCTCACCGGGGTCGAGCCAGAGGCGGTCCTGGGCGGCGGCGACATCGAGGAGAACGCCGCGGGTCACGATCCCGTCCCTGAGAGCGGTGATGGCGTGGTGGGTGGCGCCAAGGCCTGAGGTGACGAGCTCGGCGGGTTTGTCGTTGTACATCTTCCCGTCCCAGAAGAAGTGGCAGAGGCCGTCGATGTGGGTGATGGCGTAACCGTGGAAGATGAAGCCGATGAACTCCAGGGCGCCAGCGTTGCGGGCCCCCGTAGCGCCAACACGGTGCTCGTCGCTGAGGCCCTGGCCGGTCGAGAGCATGTAGCGCTGGGGCGTGCCGAACGCGTGGTCGGGCTGGGGGCGCGTCTCGATCTCCCAGGAGCAGGAGACGCTGATACCTTCCTGCACGAGGGCGGCGGCGGCGCGACGCTTCTCGGGCGTGATCAGGTTGAGGGTGCCGAGCTCATCGTCCTCGCCCCAGCGGCCCCAGTTCGAGAGCGTATCGAGATAGGTCAGGACCTCGTCTTCAACGGGTGGGTTGGGCATGGCAAACCTCCGCGACGCTGGATGCGGGGAGGATGGGCGGGGG
>VXLW01000040.1 GCA_009841435.1 Dehalococcoidia bacterium
CCGCGCG
Source organism: Dehalococcoidia bacterium (assembly GCA_009841435.1). GTDB lineage: Bacteria > Chloroflexota > Dehalococcoidia > Tepidiformales > Tepidiformaceae > UBA2991. Next base: position 8 of record VXLW01000040.1, read on the forward strand.
CCGGCGGCCTCCCCCCCGCCTCCGGCCCGGTCCCACACCCCCCCGGGGTGGGGGCGGCGGGGGGGGCGCGGCGCGCCGCCCCCCCCGCCGGGGGGCCCGCGCACGCCGGTGGCGTGCGCCTCATCGAGGACGAGGACGGCATCGTGGGCGCGGGCCAGCTCGACGAGGGAGGGAAGGGGCGCGACATCGCCGTCCATGCTGAAGACGGTCTCGCTGACGATGACGCGGCGGCGGGCGGGGGTGGCCGCCAGGAGCTCCGCGAGGTGTTCGGCGTCGCCGTGGCCGTAGACCCTCGTCTCTGCCCCTGAGAGGCGGCAGCCGTCGATGATGGAGGCGTGGTTGAGGGCGTCGCTGAAGATGGCGTCGCCGGGGCGGGCGAGGGCGGTGAGGACGCCGAGGTTGGCAAGGTAGCCCGAGGAGTAGAGGAGGGCGGCTTCCTGCCCCTTGAGGGCGGCGAGGCGCCCCTCGAGCTCTTCGTGGAGGGGGGTGGACCCGCAGAGAAGGCGGGAGGCGCTGACGCTGGCGCCGTACGCGCGCGCAGCATCGGCGGCGGCCTCGACAACGCGAGGGTCGGCGGCGAGGCCGAGATAGTTGTTGGACGTGAGGTTGAGCAGCTCGCGCCCATCGATGCTGAGCGTCTCGCCCTGGCCATCGCGGGGGGTGAGGACGGTGCGCCGGAGGGACTGGCGGTCGAGGTCGTCGAGCTCGTCGCGGAGCTCGCCGAGCCAGCCGCTAGCCGCGGGGGACTCGGTCGAGGCCATAGGCGACCGCCTCACAGATCTGTGCGAGCTCGTCCTCCTCGATGGAGAGGGGAGGCATGAGGACGATAACGTCCCCCAGGGGACGGATGAAGACCCCGCGGTCGCGGGCGGCGAGGCAGACGCGCCAGCCGGCCTCGCGGTCCGAGGGGAGGGGTTCGCGGGTGTCGCGGTCGGCGACGAGCTCGATGCCGGTCATGAGGCCCTGCTGGCGCACGTCGCCCACAAGGGGGTGGTCGGCGATACGCTCGGCGAGGAGGCTCACGAGGAGGTCGGCGCGTTTGCGGGTTCGGGCGAGCAGATCCTCCGCCTCGAACAGGTCGAGGCTGGCGAGGGCGGCGGCGCAGCAGATGGGGTTGCCGGCGTAGGTGTGACCGTGGAAGAGCTTGCGGCCCTCCTCGCCGTGGAAGGCCTGGTAGACCTCCTCGGTGGTGACGGTGGCGGAGAGGGGCAGGTAGCCGCCCGTGATCCCCTTGCCGAGGACGGTGATGTCGGGGGTGACGCCCTCAAGGTCGCAGGCGAACATGGCGCCGGTCTTGCCGAAGCCGGTGGCGACCTCGTCGGCGATGAGGAGAGTGTCGAACTCGTCGCAGAGGGCACGCACGGCGGCGATGTGGCCCTCGGGGGCAACGATGATGCCGCCGGCGCCCTGCACGCGCGGCTCGATGATGACGGCGGCCACCTCGTGGCCGTGGGCTTCGAGGAGATCGCGGAGAGAGTCGGCGGACCTGTTCGAGAAGCGCAACGGCTCGAAGAGCAGAGGCTCATAGACGTCGCGGAAGGGACCCTCGCCGCCGGCGCTGACGGCACCGAGGGTATCGCCGTGGTAGGCCATGTCGAGCGCGGCGATGCGGTTCCGTTCGGGGCGGCCCTTGTTCGCCCAGTACTGGACGGCCATCTTGAGGGCGACCTCGACGGCGGAGGCGCCGTTCTCGCTGAAGAAGACGCGTGAGCGGCCGGGGAGGTAGGGCAGGAGGCGGCGGCCGAGCTCGATGGCGGGCTCGTGGGTGATGCCGAGAAGGGTGCTGTGCTGGAGCTTCGCTGCCTGCTCCTGGATGGCCCCAACAATGTGGGGATGGCTGTGCCCGTGGACGTTCGCCCAGAGGGAGGCGACGCCGTCAACGTACTCGTTGCCGTCGGTATCGATGAGGCGGTTGCCCTCGGCGCGGGCGACGACGAGCTGGGGCTCGCGTTCGAAGCGGGCCATCTGGGTGAAGGGGTGCCAGAGGGGGTAGTCCGCGGGGGCGGAGTCGGCGGGCATCGGCGGATCGTACCGCGACTGCCGTGTGGCGCGAGGGCGGGGTATGCTTCGAGCCCATGGAACTGACCTTCGAAGCGCGGCTGGAGCGGCTGGTCGAGGCGAGCCTGGACGGACGCGATCCCGGTCGCGACGAGCTCGCCTGGCTGCTGCAGGCGCCGGACGAGCGCACGCTGGAGATCGTGTCGGCGGTGAGCCGCGTCCGCTTCGCGGCGTTCGGGCGGCGCGTGAAGCTGAACCTGCTGCTGAACATCAAGAGCGGCCTCTGCCCCGAGGACTGCCACTACTGCTCGCAGGCGCGGGACTCGACGGCGGCAATCCCGTCGTACGCGATGGTGGGGGAGGAGACGTTCTGCGCGGCGGCAGAGCGGGCGCGCGAGCTGGGGGCGACGCGGCTCTGCCTGGTGGCGAGCGGGCGCGGTCCGACGGAGCGGGAGGTGGACCACGTGGCTCGCGGGGTGGAGGCGGTGAAGGCGGCGGACGGCGCGATGGAGATCTGCGCGTGCCTGGGGCTGCTCGGCGAGGGGCAGGCGGAGCGGCTGGGCGAGGCGGGGGTCTACGCCTACAACCACAACCTGAACACGAGCGAGAGCTTCTACGAGGCGATCTGCGACACGCACACCTTCGCGGACCGGCAGGAGACCGTTGGGCGAGCGAAGGAAGGTGGGCTCTCGCCCTGCTCGGGCGCGCTCTTCGGGATGGGCGAGAGCGACGCGGACGTGCTCGACGCGGGCTATGCGCTGCGGGAGCTCGACCCGGACTCGGTTCCCATCAACTTCCTCATCCCGATCGAGGGGACGCCCCTGGCGGGCCTGAACGAGCTCACACCGCAGCGCTGCCTGCGCATCCTGGCGGTCTTCCGGCTGCTGTTCCCGCGGGCGGAGGTGCGCATCGCGGGAGGGCGCGAGGTGCACCTGCGGTCGCTGCAACCGCTGGGTCTGTACCTGGCGAACTCGATCTTCATCGGGGACTACCTGACGACGAAGGGGCAGGCGGCGGAGGCGGACCTCGCGATGATCGCGGATGCCGGCTTCGAGGTCGAAGGCGGCGGTCCCGCCGGGGAGCGGGAGCTGGAGCCGATCGCGCTCAAGCAGGGCGTTCTGGACTAAGGCTGCTCGCCACCTCGATGCGGCGGGCCGAGAGGAGCAATCGATGCAGGTCGCCGGATTCGAAACGCAGGTGATCGAGCTTTCCAAGGAGCGGGTGACGCTCGGGGAGATTCCCGGGCAGGTGACGCCCTGGTACGTGACCCTGCGGCTGCGCACGGATGACGGGATCGAGGGGATCGCCTATGCGGCCTACGTTTCGCGGGCGGTGGCGCCGGCGCTGAAGGCGACACTCGACGGCCTGTGCGAGCAGGTCGTGGGGCGCGATCCGTTTGAGACGGACGCGATTGGGCGGGATCTGCGGATGCGGAACGGGGGCACGGCCCCGGCGGGCCTGGTAACGCGCGCGAGCTCGGCCATCGACGTGGCGCTGTGGGACATCAAGGGAAAGGCGCTGGGTCTGCCCTGCTGGAAGCTGCTCGGCGGGAGCGAGGGTCGGGCGAACGCCTACGGCAGCGGGCACCTGTGGCGGCACTACAACCTGGAGGAGCTGCAGCAGTGGGGGCCAACGCTGGTGGAGGCGGGCTTCAAGGCGATGAAGCTGCGCTGCGGGGCGGAGTCCTCGGCGGCGGACGAGGTGGAGCGGATGCGCGTGCTGCGCGAGGCGGTGGGGGAGGACGTCGACATCATGATCGACATCAACCAGGGGTGGACCGTGCACCAGGCGACGACGATCGGGCGGCAGCTGAGCGAGCACCGGCTGTACTGGCTCGAGGATCCGACGCAGCACCAGGACTACGCGGGAATGGCGCGTATCGCGGCGGCGCTGGATACGCCCGTCTGCTCGGGGGAGTACCACTACGGGCTGGTCCCGTTCCGGCACATGGTGGAGGCGCGATCAATCGACATCATGATGGTCGACCTGTTCCGCGTAGGCGGTTTCACCGAGTACGTGAAGGCGGCACACCTGGCGGAGGCGTTCAACCTGCCGGTGGTGACGCACCTGGCGACGGAGCTGTTCGCGCACGCGGCGGCGGGGACGAACACACTCCTGCTGGAGCACGTTCCCTGGGCGTTCCCGCTCTTCGAGGAAGTGCCGCAGGTGGAGGACGGAATGGTGGTGCTGGGCGACGAGCCCGGGCTGGGCCTGCACTTCGACGAGGCGTACCTGCGAGCCAACGCCGTCGACGCCTAACGACGCGATGGGCGGGGAGGGGAGCGGCGGGGAGCGGGCCTGGCTGCTCTTCGACGGCGACTGCGAGTTCTGCACGCGGCTGGCGGCGTGGGTCGAGGAGCGCGACCGGGAGCGGAAGCTGCGGGTGGTCCCCTACCAGGAGGCGCCAAGCCCGCCGATGACGCCGGAGCTGCGGGAGGCGTGCGCGGAGGCGCTGCACGCCGTCACGCCCCGGGGACGGGTGCTGCGGGGCGGGGACGCGACGATCTTCACGCTGGGGGCGATCGGGTGGCGGGTCCCCGCGCGGGTGCTCTGGCTGCGGCCACTGCGGGACCTGGTGGGCTTCGGATACGGGATCGTGGCGAGGAATCGGTCGCGGTTGTGAAAGTTAGGACCGCAAGGGCATACGTACCCGAACACATGTCCGTAGAATAGGCAGGGCCGCGCAGGCCAAGGGGTGTTGGGGGCGTGACGACGCCGATTCGCAAGCAGTACCTGGAGCTGAAGCGACGGCATCCCGGTGCGATCCTCTTCTTCCGGCTGGGCGACTTCTACGAGACGTTCGACGACGACGCGGAGCTCGTGGCGCGCGAGCTCGACATCGTGCTCACCTCGAAGCCGATGGGGAAGGGCATTCGCGTACCGCTGGCGGGCGTCCCCTACCACAGCATCGACGGGCACGTGGCGAAGCTGGTGAAGCGCGGGCATCGCGTGGCCATCTGCGAACAGATGGCGGACCCGGCGAGCGTGAAGGGCATCGTGCCGCGTGAGGTCGTACGCACGGTCACGGCGGGGACGGTCACGAGCGAAGCGGCGCTCTCGGCGGAGACGCCGAACGAGCTGGCGGCGCTGGTCGAGCGGGGCGGGGAGCGGGGTCTGGCGCTGGCGGACGTGACGACGGGCGAGGTGCGGGTGGCGGCCGGGGAGGCGGCGACGGCGGAGCTCGCGCGGGCGGCGCCGGCGGAGCTGCTGGTGGAGGAGGCGGGCGCGGGGTTGGGCGG
>VXLW01000033.1 GCA_009841435.1 Dehalococcoidia bacterium
CGGTTGGCGCGATCGTCGACCCGGAGACGGGGGAACTGGTGGCGGGGCCGCGGGGGGAGGCCAGCGGGGACATGCGCACGCCGGAGCAGGCCGTCGTCGAGCGGGTCGGAGGGACGGATTCGTTCCGGACGAACACGACGCTCGTGTGCATCGCGACGAACGCCGACATCGAGCACGTGGGCGTCCAGCGGCTCGCGGTGCACGGGCACGACGGGCTGGCGCGATCGATCGTTCCCGCGCACACGCTCGGGGACGGCGACACCGTATTCGCGCTGACGACGGGCGAGGTCGCGACGGAGCCGCACGACCTCACGACGCTGGGGTTGATGGCGATGCTGACGGTCGAGCGGGCGGTCGTGCGGAGCGTCGAGCTGGCGGAGGGGCTGGCGAGGGTGCCGTCGGCGGCGGAGTGGCGCGAAGGTTCCGACAAGAGGGGTTGACAAGCGTTTCCGGGGTCGCGACGATCCCGCATGCCGCCGATCCGTTCGCGGACGGCGAGCCTGGGAAACGAGACCACGCACGCTCTAGTCCGCCTGGACCCACAGGGCCGGTACGGATGGCGAGCCGCGGCCAGCAAGCAGTACCTGGCTTCCGGTTCTACCGTTCCGCGCCCTGCCAAACCCGGCAAGGGCGTTTTTTGTGGCACTGACGCGAGCGGAGGGACCGATGGGACGCCTTTCGATTCACAAGCTGGCTGAGTGGAAGCGCGAGGACCGTCGCTTCGCGATGCTGACGGCGTACGACTACGCGATGGCGCGGCTGGTCGAGCAGGCCGGCGCGCCGGTGATCCTCGTGGGGGACTCGCTCGGCACGGTAATGCTGGGCCACGACTCGACGGTGCCCGTCACGATGGACGACATGCTGCACCACACGAAGGCGGTGGTGCGGGGCACAGAGCGCTGCCTGGTGGTGGCTGACATGCCCTTCATGAGCTACCAGGCGAACCCCGACGAGGCGGTCAAGAACGCGGGTCGCCTGCTGCAGGCGGGCGCGGGCGCGGTGAAGCTGGAGGGCGGTAGCGAGATGGCGCCGCTCGTGCGGCGGATGGTGTCGGCGGGCATCCCCGTGATGGGGCATCTGGGCCTCACGCCCCAGTCGGTGAACCAGTTCGGCGGGCACAAGGTGCAGGGCAAGACGCCCGCCGCGGCGGCGCGCATCATCGGCGATGCGCGGGCGCTGGAGGAGGCAGGAGCCTTCGCAATCGTGCTGGAGACGGTGCCGGCCCCGCTCGCGAAGATGGTGACGGAGCGCATCGGCGTTCCCACGATCGGCATCGGCGCGGGGGTGGACTGCGACGGCCAGGTGCAGGTGCTGCACGACCTCCTGGGGCTGTTCGACGACCAGCGGCAGTTCCGCCATGCGAAGCGCTACGCGGTGCTGGGCGAGGCGATTCGCGGGGCCATCCGGGAGTACGTCGCGGAGGTCGAGGAGGGAGCGTTCCCGACCGAGGAGGAGAGCTTCCCGATGGCCGAGGAGACGCTGACCGAGCTTCGCCAGGGCGCGAGCACGCCCGCCTGACGGTCCCGCTACGGGGCGACGCATGGAAATCCTGACGACCCCGGGGGAGATGCGCGCCTGGCGGCGGGCGCACCCGGTCAGCCTCGGGCTGACGCCCACGATGGGGTACCTGCACGAGGGGCACCTGGCGCTCGTACGGCAGTCGCTGGCCGAGAACGAGGCGTCTGCGGCGAGCATCTTCGTGAACCCGACGCAGTTCGGCCCGAACGAGGATCTGGATCGGTATCCCCGGGACGAAGAGGGCGACCTGCGCCAGCTCCGGGAGCTGGGGGTGGACGCGGTGTACCTGCCGGCGGTCGAGGCAATGTACCCGGAGGGATACCAGACGTACGTGACGGTGGAGGGCGTGTCGCAGGGGCTTGAGGGGGGATCGCGGCCGGTCCACTTCCGCGGGGTCGCGACGGTGGTGACCAAGCTGCTGAACGCCGTGCAGCCGGACCGCGCCTACTTCGGGAGGAAGGACGGCCAGCAGCTGCGTGTCATCCGGCAACTGGTCCACGACCTCGACCTGCCGGTCGAGATCGTGGCGTGCGACACAGTGCGGGAGCCAGACGGTCTCGCGATGAGCAGCCGCAACGCCTACCTAACGCCGGAGCAGCGGCCGGCGGCGGTCGTGCTCTCGCAGGCGCTGCGGGGGGCGGAGTTGAAGTTCGAGGACGGTGTGCGCTCGGCGGAGGCGCTGCGGTCGGGGGTTCGGGAGCTGGTGGGGGCGGAGCCGCTGGCAGAGCTTGACTACGTCTCCGTCGCGGACTCGGAGACGTTGGCGGAGGTCGAGGGGGAGGTGGACGGGGTGGCGATGCTGTCGCTGGCGGTGCGCTTCGGGGCGGTGCGGCTGATCGACAACGTGACGCTGGGCGAGGCCCGGTAGGGTCGCTGCTACACTGGCATCCATGGTTTCCGTGGCCTCCCCAACGGAGGGCGCCTTCAAGCTGAGCGCCGACTTCCAGCCGACCGGCGACCAGCCGCAGGCGATCGACACGCTGGTCGAGGGGCTGCAGCGCGGGGATCGCTACCAGACGCTGCTGGGAGCGACGGGCTCGGGAAAGACCTTCACGATCGCGAACGTGGTGCAGGCGGTGGGGCGGCCGACGCTCGTGCTGGCCCACAACAAGACGCTGGCGGCGCAGCTCTGCGCCGAGCTGAAGGAGTTCTTCCCGGAGAACTCCGTCGAGTACTTCGTCAGCTACTACGACTACTACCAGCCGGAGGCGTACATCCCGCGGAGCGACACGTACATCGCCAAGGACGCGGACATCAACGACGAGATCGACAAGCTGCGGCATGCGGCCACGCGGTCGCTCTTCACGCGGCGCGACGTGATCATCGTGGCGAGCGTGAGCTGCATCTACGGCCTGGGGGAGCCCTCCGGCTACGAGGAGTTCATCCTCAGGATGAAGGTGGGGGAGCAGCTGGAACGTCGCGACGTGCTGCGGCGGATGGTCGAGATGCAGTACGAGCGGAACGACCAGAACGTGGTGCGGGGCCGCTTCCGGATGCGAGGCGACTCGCTCACGATCCTGCCGAGCTACGAGGAGCTGGCGGTCCGCATCGACTTCTGGGACAACGAGGTCGAGCGCATCAGCGAGCTCGACCCGCTCACGGGCGAGATCGTGGCGGAACGGGAGTCGATCGAGATCTTCCCGGCCAAGCACTTCGTGACGAGCAAGGACAACCTCGATGACGCGCTCAAGGCGATCGAGACGGAGCTGGGCGATCAGCTCACCTTCCTGAAGGAGCAGGGCAAGATCCTGGAGGCAGCGCGGCTGGAGGAGCGCACTCATTACGACCTGGAGACGCTGCGGGAGACGGGCTACTGCGCGGGCATCGAGAACTACTCGCGACACCTGCAGGTGCGCCCCGCGGGCTCGACGCCGTGGTGCCTGCTCGACTACTTCCCGGACGACTGGCTGCTGGTCGTGGACGAGTCGCACATCACGCTGCCGCAGGTGCAGGGGCAGTTCTACGGGGACCGGTCGCGCAAGGAGACGCTGGTGGAGTTCGGGTTCCGGCTGCCGAGCGCGCTCGACAACCGGCCGCTCACATTCGAGGAGTTCGACCAGCACATCAACCAGACGATCTTCGTGAGCGCCACGCCGGCGCAGTACGAGCTGGACCAGTCGACGCAGGTGGCCCAGCAGGTGATCCGTCCCACGGGCGTGCTCGACCCGGTGGTGGAGGTGCGGTCGACGGACGGGCAGATCGACGACCTGCTGGCGGAGATCAACGCGACGACGGCGAAGGGCCAACGCGTGCTGGTCACCACTTTGACGAAGAAGATGGCGGAAGACCTGGCGGACTACCTGACGGAGATGGGGGTGAAGACGCACTACCTGCACTCGGAGGTGGAGACGCTGGACCGGGTCGAGATCCTGCGGGACCTGCGGCTGGGGGTGTACGACGTGGTGGTGGGGATCAACCTGCTGCGGGAGGGGCTGGACCTGCCCGAGGTCTCGCTGGTGGCGATCCTCGATGCGGACAAGGAGGGGTACCTGCGCTCGAACCGGTCGCTGATCCAGACGATTGGGCGGGCGGCGCGGCACATCGAGGGGCGCGTCGTGATGTACGCGGACCACGTGACGGCGAGCATGCGCACGGCGATCGACGAGACGGAGCGGCGGCGGGGCATCCAGGACAACTACAACCGCGAGCACGGGCTGGAGGCGGAGACGATCACGAAGGCGATTCGGGACATCACGGACCACGTGCGGGAGGTGGCGGAGGAGCCGGCGGAGTACGACGCGGACGTGCCCGCGGGGATGCCGCCGGACGAGTTGCTGCGGACGATCAAGGAGCTGGAGCGGGAGATGAAGGGCGCGGCGAAGAACCTCGAGTTCGAAAAGGCGGCGGCGTTGCGCGATCGGATCGTGGAACTGCGGCGGGAGCTGGTGGGGTCGGACAGCGAGGAGCTGGAGGCGTTCGCGGAGGTGGCGGGGCGGAGCGGCCCGGTGCGCTACGGCCGCAGCCAGGCGGGTGGCCGCAACCGGCGACGGCGCTTCCGACGAGGGTAGGCGACCGATCGCGCCAAATCGCAGGCAGGGCGTAGGCTTGGGCAACCAGCCACGAGAGGTTTCCATATGCCCAGCCGCCGAGCATCGATCGCCCTGACCGCCGAAGAGCAGGAGCAGTTCCTGGACGAGGGCTGGACGTTGCAAGTGGCGACGAACGGCCCGGGCGGATTCCCCCACATGGCGCCGATGTGGTACGTGATGATCGACGGCGTCATCACGTTCACGACGTTCGGGAAGAGCCAGAAGATCCTGAACCTGCAGCGTGACCCACACATCTCCGTGATGCTCGAGACGGGCCAGGCCTACGAGGAGTTGCGGGGGCTCGTGATACGCGGCACCGCCGAGGTGGATACGGACGTCCAAACGACGGCCGAGGTGATGTCGGTCGTGGCGAACAAGTACCGCGGCCTTCCGATCCCGACGGACACACCCGAGGCGGCCCTTCCGGCGGCGGCGAAGCGGGTAACGGTGCGGGTCCGGCCCGAGCGGGTCTACAGCTGGGACCACGGGAAGCTGGGCGGGCGCTACTAGATCCGGCCCTCAAGCCGCGTGTGCGCCCAGTGGGTGATAGCCACGGCGAGGGCGTCGGCGGCATCCGAGGGGCTGGGCTGTTCGGCCAGGCCGAGCTCCATCGCCACCATCTTGGCGATCTGCGCCTTGTCGCTCTGACCGTAGCCGCCCACCTGGTTCTTGATCACGGCGGGGGCGTACTCGTGCACTTCGAGGGCGGAATCGGCGAGGGCGAGGATGGCGGCGGCGCGCGCGTGCCCGAGAGCGAGGGCCGAGCGCGCGTTGGAGCCCACGAAGGAGGCCTCGACGGCGCCGACCTCGGGTGACCACTGGGCGAACACCTTGCGCAGGCCGTCGCGGATGAGGACGAGGCGGCGGGCGAGGCTGTCGGCGGAGCGGGTGCGGACGACGCCGTGGGCGACGTGGCGGCACTGGTCGCCGTCGACGTCGACGATGCCGTAGCCGGTCGCATTGAGGCCCGGGTCGATGCCTGCGATGCGCATGCCCGCACTCTACGACGGCGGGCAGGGGAGCGCCGAGGGGCGGGTGGCGCTAGCTCGCGTACTGGGCGAGGAGCTCGTCGTCGAAGTCGGCGTTGGAGTAGACGCGCTGGACGTCCTCGAGCTCTTCGAGGCCGTCGAGGAGGCGGAGGATCTGGCCGGCAACGCCCTTCTCAAGGGCGATGGTGGAGGTGGGGACCATCGAGAGGTCGGCGTGGTCCACGGTGTAGCCCGCTTCCGTGAGGGCCTGGCGGACGGCTTCGAGGTCGCCGGGGGCGGTCTGGACCTCGACGGCGTCGTCGGACGTCTCGATGTCCTCGGCGCCGGCCTCGATCGCGACCAGGGCAATCTCGTCCTCGTCGTGGCCGTCTGTGGGCACGGAGAGAGCGCCCCGGGACTTGAACTGCCAGGCAACGGAGCCGTTCTCGCCGAGGCTGCCGCCGACGCTCGTGAACTCGTGACGAATGGCAGCGACGGTGCGGTTGCGGTTGTCGGTGACGGCGGTGACGAGGATGGCAGCCCCACCGGGTCCGTAGCCTTCGTAGCTGACCTCGATGAGCTGGTCGCTGTCGCCGCCGCCCGTGGCCTTGGCGATGGCGCGGGTGATGTTGTCGTTGGGCATGTTGGCGGCCTTCGCGCGCTGGACTGCGAGGCGCAGCTTGAAGTTCGCGTCGGGGTCGGGACCACCAGCCTTGGCGGCGAGCTGGAGCTCCTTGGCAAGCTTCGTGAAGAGGGCGCCGCGCTTGTTATCGGCGGCTTCCTTCTTCCGCTTGATGGTCGACCATTTCGAGTGGCCAGACATGGGGCTGTCCTCCGGATTGGTCAGCTTCGAGTGTAGCGCAACGCCCGGGCGCTCTTCGTCACTCGTTCCAGGCGGCGTTGAAGCGCTCGCCGAGAGCGTCGATGACGTGGTGGTCGGTGAAGTTCGCCTGGAGGGGGCTGACGCTGACGTACTTGTGCATGATCGCCCAGATGTCGGTGCCGGGGGGTGGGTCGAGAGGGGTGGGCTCGAAGGGTCCGCGGGTGAGGAAGCCCTTCGACTCGCCCTGGACCTCAAGGTGGAAGTAGCCCCGGCGGGCGACGCGGGTGACGAGGATGCCCTTAATCTCCTCGAAGGGGACGAGGGGGATGTTGACGTTGAGGAAGATGGATTTGGGCAGCCGGCCCTCGATTTCCTCGCGGCAGAAGATGGCGGCGACGCGCTCGGCGGCGTCCCAGTCGATCCCTTCGGCGCGGGGGTCCATCGCGTAGGAGATGGCGAGCGAGGTGATGCCGCGGTAGTGCCCCTGGAGGGCCGCGCCGACGGTGCCGCTGGCGGTGAGGTCGTTGCCGATGTTCGCGCCGCGATTGATGCCGGAGACGAGCAGGTCGGGCTCCTCATCGAGCACGCCGTTGAGGCCGACGATGACGGCGGAGGCGGGGGAGCCGTTGACGTGCCAGGCATCGATGCCGGGGACGGGCGGATCCTCGATGCGGACCCAGTTCAGCTCCTGGCGAAGAGTGAGGCTGCCGCCCACAGCACTCTGGTTCTTGTTGGGGACGACGACGGTGACGTCGCAGTCGAGGGAGCGGCAGGCGCGGGCAAGCGCCCACAGTCCGGGCGACTCGTGGCCGTCGTCGTTGCTGATGAGGATGCGGCGGGGCATCGCTTGGCGATGCTACGCGACAGGCCGGTTAGCGGCTTCGAAGAGCGCTAGTCCGAGGGCCGCGCGAACCACTCATCGAGGGTCTGGCGGATGCCCGGTCCCATGACCTCGAAGGTCATGCCGACGTCGTTCGTGACGAATGCGGAGCCGGGGCCGAGGTCCCAGATGGTCATACCGAGCGCCTGCAGGCGCTCGGCCTCGGCGCGAACATCTTCGACGATGTAGCCGACGTGATGGAGGCGGGGGCCTTCGTCGGCGGCGAAGAAACCGCTCCCGTAGCCGCTCACCAGCTCGACGTAGGGCGGACCCTGGCGGGTGTAGACGGCCTGCATCTCGTCGGTGGTAGGTCCTTCGGGGGTGTTCATCTTCCGGGTCATGGACCAGATCGAGGTCCAGTCGACGTTGAGGGCAGGGCCAAGCATGTCCATCGCCGCAGGCAGGTCGGGGACGGCCATGGCGAAGTGGAAGATGCCGCCAGAGGGGATGTCGTAGGGGCTGGTGAGGTCTTCGAACGTCACGATGCGCCTCCTGGGGGCGATTCCTTCCCCCATTCCCTGTAGACGATGTCGTCGGTCGAGTGAGAGCCCTCGGTGAACCCGAGGCCGGGCGGATCCCAGACCTCGTCGACCTTCACGACGCGGTCCATGTCGTGGATGACGACGCGGTCGGAGAACTTCCAGACGCCGTCGCGACGCTCGAAGCGGTCGACGTAGCGGCCGCCCCAGCGGTAGTCGGTGTCGGGCTCGCCATTCTCGCCGGGGGCGCGGTGGTTGGCCTGGGCGTAGGCCTCGCCCTTCGCCGTGTCACCGTCGATCTCGACCCAGACGTTGGTGGTGACGTGCTGGGTCATCTTGAAGCGGGAGAGTCCGACCATGACGTTCTTGACGAAGTCGTCACGGACCTCGCGGTTGCGCGTGGTGATGTAGGCGTCCTCGTGGAAGCACGAGCGCAGCAGCTCGGGGTCGAGGCGGTCGACACCGCGGGCGTAGCGGAAATAGAGGTTTCGCAGCTCGATCTCGTCGAGCGCGCGCTGGAGGGCGGACTGGTCGAGGTCGGGCACGGGGTCCTCCTTCGCGAAGAGGCTAGACGGCGCGGATCCCGTCGATGATGAGTCCCACGGCGCGGAAGATGAGGACGGCGCCGATGAGGCGCGCCAGGACGCCCGGGATGGGCGAGTCGCGCCCCGAGACCAGTGCCACGCCCACGGCGACGGCGGCGACGACGATGAGGCTCGCGAGCACCACCTGCGGTTCGCCCTTGTCGGCGGAGCGGGTGAGGACGGCGGCGAAGGCGGCGGGGCTGGCGAGGAGGGGGAAGGCGAGGGGGAAGAGGCCGCTCTTCCAGTCCTGCTCCATGGGGAAGGAGAAGGGGCCGAAGAGGATGAAAGCGACTCCGGTGACGGCCATGACAATGCCGGCGGAGATGCGGAAGGTCTCGGGTTCGAGCTGGAGGGCGTCGAGGAAGGCGTCGGCGGCGAAGGTGGCGGCGAGGAGGAGAGCCGCGCCCGCGAGGAAGGCGACGGCCGCCGGTACGAGCTGGAGGCGACCCTTTTCCGCCCTGTTCACCGTGGCAAGGACGGCGGGCGGGTTTATGGAGGCGAAGATGAGGAGGATGGTGATCCACAGACCGCTCATGGGGTGTCCTCCTGGCGGGCAAGGATAGCCTCTGTGAGGGCAAGCCCGGAGAGGGCGTGCTGCTGGTCGTCCATGCGCGTGATGCCGTCGCGGAACCAGGCGCCGGCGGCGAGGTCGGGGTTGGGCCAGGCGGCGCTCTCCCGGAACGTAATCTGGCGGCTGGCGAGGATGCCAGCGCCGCAGATGGCGCGCTCGGCGAGCTCCGGTTCGAGATCGGCGAGGCGCTCATCGGTACGGGCGAGGCGCCACATCGAGGTGAGGCCCTCGACCCAGGTCCCTAGGCCAGCGGCGCGCGTGAGCCTTCCGTGGAACGGCTCGTTGATGAAGCCGCCGGTGCGCTGGGATTCGACACGGATGAGGAAGCCGAAACGCTCGGCGAGGGCGCGCGCGTACTCGATGTGGTGCTCCTTCAGGGGCCAGTCGGCCATCTCGGAGAGGCTGTAGGCGGCCCACTGGTCGGGCCAGGGCGGGAAGTCGAGCTCCTCGACTTCGTCGCGGTGGAGGGCGAGGTAGTCGGCGATGCGCCAGGAGGGCTCGTCCCAGCCCTCGCCGGGGAAGTGGCGGTGCATCTGGGCGAGCGCCCAGAGCGCCTCGCCGGTGGCGTAGCGCGAGCGGACGGAGGGGTCGGGTTTGCCCGTGCCGGGGTCCCAGAAGTTGAGCATGGCGCCGTCGGGAAGCTGCATCACGACGAGGAAGCGAGCGAGCTGCTTCATGAGGTCGTCGTAGTGCGGATCGCCGGTGGCGAGGCGGCGCTGGGTGAGGCCGGCGAGCATGAGGGAGCTGGCCCCGAGCTTCACGCGGCCGGTATTGGGGTTGCGGAGGGCGACCCAGTCATCGTGCTCGATGAGGTTGGCCTGCATCCAGGCGGTGCCGAGGTCGGCCGCGGGGATGCGGGCGAGGTCGCCGAGGGCGGCGGCCTGGTAGAGCGACATGGTGACGCCGGCGTGGCGGACGACGTTGTAGTCGTTGGGGAAGGAGTCGGTGTCGGCGTTGTACTCGTAGACGTAGCGGCCGTCGGGGTACTGGGCGATCTCGATCCACTCTGCGGAAGCCGCGGCGGACGTCTCCAGCAACTCGGGCGTGATCTCCGGGCAGTGCTGTGGAGCCGCGACGGTCAGCCGCAGCAGGGCGAGGCCGACGGCACAGACAGCGAGGGTTGCGCCGGCGGCGACGATCACGCGGGGCTCGGCTCGGCCTGGAAGTTGAGCCGGTGACCGGCCACAGGCCAGTCATCGAAGGCAACGAGCTGGCCCATGCTGCCCATGGTCACGTACAGGGTGCGCAGGTCCGGGCCGGCGAAACAGGCGTTGGTGGTGACGCGGTCGGGGAGGGGCTCGTGCCAGACGGTAGCGCCGTCGGGGGAGATGGAGGTGATACCGCCATTGATGATGGTGGCGACGAGGACGTTGCCATCGCCATCGACGCACATGGAGTCGCACATCGCGTAGTTGTGGGGTGGGGCGGCGGGCACGGTGGCGACGACGTGGCGGTCGCCGATTTCGCCGGGGGCGGTGATGTCGAAGGCCCAGAGGCGGCCGGTGGGGGTCTCGGCGACGTAGAGCGTGCGCTCGTCGGGGCTGAGGCCGATGCCGTTCGGGGCCTCAAGCGGAAAGATGATCTCGCGGATGAAGTCGCCCTTCGGGGAGGCGTAGAAGACGCCGGTGATGTCGCGCTGGCGGCCGTAGCGCTTACCGTGGTCGGTGAAGTAGAAGTTGCCCTCGCGGTCGAAGACAAGATCGTTGGGGCCCTTCAGGGGCTCGCCGTCGCACTCGGAGTAGACGGTCGTGACCTCGGAGCCGTCGGCGCTGACGCGCTGGATCTGGCCGCCGATGTACCCACTCTCGGGGCGGGGACCGGGCGAGATCATGCGCTGGCCGCTGGAGGTGCGACTCTCGGACCACTGAAAGCCGCCGTTCTGGGTGACGTAGATAGCGCCGTCGGGTCCGATGGCGGCGCCGTTGGGGCCGCCGCCGGTGGTCGCGAAGGTCTCCTTGCGGGAGCCGTCGGGGGAGACGCGGGTGAGCGTTCCGGCACGGATCTCGGTGTAGAGAATGTCGCCGCCGGGCAGCTCAAGCGGGCCCTCGGCGAACTCGATATCGGTGGCGACGACGCGGTATTCCATGGGGTGCTCCTTTAGCGGCTGCGCGGCCCTAGCCGACGGCGCCCTCCGCGCGGAGGGCGGCGATGCGCTCGGCATCGTAGCCGATTGAGGCGAGCACTTCGTCGGTGTGCTCGCCGTTGAGGGGCGCGCCTCGCTGGACACGTCCGGGTGTGTCGCTGAGCTTGGGGCCGACGCCGACCTGCTGGACCGGTCCCGCAGGCGTGTCGACGGTGACGACCATCTCGCGGGCGACGTTGTGGGGATCGGTGACGATGTTCTCCTGTTCGAGGACTGGGGCGGCGCAGATGTCGTGTTCGGACATGATCGCCATCCACTCGTCGGCGGTCTTCGTGGCGAAGACATCCTCGAAGCGCTCGCGCATGGCGGGCCAGGCAGACTCGTCGTGCTGCCTGCCGAGGAACTCGTCGGCGCCGAGGACGTGACAGAGCGCCTCATAAAAGTGGGGCTCGATGCTGCCGATGGAGAACCAACGGCCGTCGCCGCACTTGTAGGTGTCGTACCAGGGGCGGGCGCCGGTGAGGAGCCCCTCGCCGGGACGGAGGGGCGTACCAGTCGAGAAGAAGCCGGTCATGGCTTGGGTCATGAGGGAGAGGACGCCGTCGCTCATGGCGATATCGACGGCCTGGCCGCGGCCCGTGTGCTCGCGGGCGAGAAGGGCGGCGCAGATGGAGAAGGCAGCCATGAGCCCGCCGCCGGCGAAATCGGCGAGCAGGTTCACGGGGATGGCGGGGGCGGCGCCGGGGCGGCCGATGACGCCGAGGGCGCCGCCGATGGAGATGTAGTTGATGTCGTGGCCGACGAGGTTGCTGTAGGGACCTGTCTGGCCGAAGCCGGAGAGCGAGCAGTAGACGATGCGCGGGTTGACGGCGGAGAGGGTTTCGTAGTCGACGCCGAGGCGGTTCACGACGCCGGGCCGGAAGCCCTCGAGGACGACGTCGGCGCCCTTCACGAGCTCGTAGAAGATGTCGCGGGCGGCCTCGTTCTTGAGGTTGAGGGCGATGGAGCGCTTGCCGCGGCCGAGGGCGTTGTAGGCGGCGGCGCGCTTCGCGGCCTCGGGGTCGGCGGCGGGACCGGCAAGCTTGGCGTTCACGCCGGGGACGGCCTCGACGAGGGTGACGTCGGCGCCGAAGTCGGCGAGGAGCATGGAACAGTAGGGGCCGGGAGCGAGGCGGGAGAGGTCGAGGACCTTGATGCCGTCGAGAGCCATGGCCATGGGGAAGCCTCCGGGGGTCGGTGGTTGGTAGTCGGTGGTCGGTGCGTAATCGTAGCAGTGGCGGCGGCTGAAGGCCGGAGGGCACTTGCCGCTAGCGCCATCGGGCGGCGCGGCTAGAATGCGGAGGCCCGCGAACGCCGAGGGAGCGCGCGGGCGTATTTCGGCGGCGCGGCGCGCGCGGGAGCTTCGATGAGCGTCCTTCTCGACGAGAACACGCGACTGATGGTTCAGGGGATCGGCACGGAAGGCGCGAACCACATGCGCCGGTCGATTGCCTACGGGACGAACGTAGTGGCGGCGGTGCATCCGCGTCGCGGCGGCGAGGAGCAGGACGGGGTTCCCATCTTCCCGACGGTGGACGCGGCGGTGCGGGAGACGGGCGCCAACGTGAGCATCATCTTCGTGCCGGCCCCGTTTGCGGCAGACGCGATCCTGGAGGCGGCGTCCTCGGCGGTGCCGCTGGCGGTCTGCATCACGGAGGGCATCCCCGTGATGGACATGGTGCGCGTGAAGCAGGCGCTGAAGGAAGGCCCGACGATGCTGATCGGGCCGAACTGCCCGGGCGTGATCACGCCGGGGACACAGACGCGCGTCGGAATCATGCCGGGCGACGTGTTCCTTCCGGGACGCGTGGGCGTGGTCAGCCGCTCGGGGACGCTGGTGTACGAGGTGGTGGCGCAGCTGACGGCCGAGGGGCTCGGGCAGAGCACCTGCATCGGCGTCGGCGGCGACCCGATCATCGGGACGCCGCAGCGCGAGGCAATCCGCTTGCTGAACGAGGATGCGGACACGGACGCGATCGTGATGGTGGGCGAGATCGGCGGGAGCGCCGAGCAGGATGCGGCGGCGTACATCCAGGAGCACGTGCGTAAGCCGGTGGTGGCGTTTATCGCGGGGGCGACAGCGCCTCCTGGGCGGCGGATGGGTCACGCTGGGGCCATCATCTCGGGCGAGGACGGCAAGGCCGAGAACAAGAAGGCCGCCCTGCGCGCGGCGGGCGCCGTTGTCTCGGATTCGCCGGCGGAGATCGGCGCGACGATGAAGCGGCTGCTGGGCTAGCAGACCCTTCCTGTTCCCCGTTCGGGAATACCGGGGGTAGTGCTCCGGACTAGCGCTCGTCGAAGTGCAGGTCGCTGTGGGCGCCGTCGCAGAAGGGCTTGTTGTTGGATGCCCCGCAGCGACAAAGCGTGCGGCGGTTCTGGACCTCCCAGGGGGTGCCATCGGCGCTCTCGACGTTGACGCCGCCCCGCACCCAGAGGGGACCGCCCGGGACGATCGCGATCTCGGCGCCGAGGGCGGGCTCGACGAGCCCTTCCTCGCCCGCGGGGATGATGGCGAGGCGGCCGGTAGGGCAGCGGCCGACCATTGCCGTGACGCGCTCACGGGCCTCGTCGCCCTCTTCGTCGATGAGGTCCCAGGCGTTCGTCGTCTTCGTGCCGCAAAAGCCGGCGCCGATGCAGACGGACTCGTCGTCGAGCATGACGCCCGCGGCGCCCTCGATACGGCTGGCGCGATCGGCCATGGGACGGCGGTCGGCGGTCTCGGCCTCGGGCCACTCGGAGGTGGCGTGGGAGCCATCGCAGTAGGGCTTGTCGTTGGAGCGGCCGCAACGGCAGAGGGCGTACATGTCGCGTGACTCGTCGATCTCGCGGAGGACGTGCCAGTCGACGTTCTCGCCGTTGAGGGTCTGGACGGGGGCCATCTCCTTGAGGGGCACTCCGCCGGACACGACGTAGGGACCGCCGTTCATGACCTGGATGCGCATCTCGTCTGCCATGTCAGCCCTCCTCGCCGCAGGCATGCGGCGGCGGGGGGATGGTACAGGAACAGGAGGGGCGGAAGGGCGGCGGCGCGCTACCCGCGACGCCGCGTCATCCAGATGGCGTTCGCGACCGCGATCCCGGCAGCGACGAGCCAGAGAAGGGTGCCGATGGCCGGGTTCTGCGAGAGGCCGATGCCAAGCCCGAGGAAGAATACGATTGCCGCGACAAGGAAGACCAGGACGTGGAGAACCGTCCTCACGGCAAGCCTCATCCAGAGGCCTGGAGCGCGCTCATGGTCATGGTGTCGGGGCAGCTGACACCGGCGGAGACGATGTACTGCATGGCCTGGGCGGAGCTCCAGTCCGTCACCTCGATGTCGTCGACGGGGAGCTGGACGAGCCAGCCGGACTGGGGCATGGGCGTCGAGGGCATGTAGACGACCCCGACCTTCGACCCTGCCTCGTCTTCGATGAAGCTCATCAGGAAGCCGACGGACCACACGCCCTTGCGGGGGTATTCGATGCGGACAACGGTATCGAAGCCTGTCGGGGCCCTGGCGCCCGGGTCGGAGCCGGGAAGGAGCTTCTTCGTGGTGGTGTAGACGGCGCCGACGCCCGGCAGGGCGGTGATGCCCCGCTCGATAAGGTAGCCCGGCGTGCGGAAGAGGAAGGTCGAGCTGAGGGCGCCGACGATGAAGAGCGCCACGATGATGATGGCGAAGCTGAGGCCCGGGATCTCGTGGCCGGCGATGGCGGAGATGATGGGTTGGAGCAGGCCGTCCATCGTCTGGAAGGCAAACTGGATCAGCCAGAAGGTGACCATGAGGGGAAGCAGGAGCACGGCTCCCCGCATGACCTTCCTGGTTACGCCGCGACCGAGTCGCTGGTGAACGGCGGGAGTCTGGGTTGCGGTGGTCATGGAACGCCTCCGGAGGCCCGTGGGATTGCCCGCCGATTCTATTCGGCCGGGGTGGGGGCGCCGTGACTGAGGGCGGGCGGGACGGGCGCGGAAAAGGGGCGGAAAGGGCGGCCGGTTTCGCGATGGTCGACGGAGCCTCGGTGGGGCACGCTTGAAGGAGGAGATGGAACGGCGCACCTCGTTGCGTTAAGAAATAGCAAAATGCATAAGCACTTTGCTAATATCTTGCTGACGGGATTGGTGGCTGCCCCGGAGGTGTCCCGACGATGCCTGCATTTCTGACCAAGCTTGGGCTGGCCCTGGCGGGTGTTCTGGCACTCGCTCTCTGGGTGACGGGGGACGACGTTACCGCGGCGGACGCCGCCTGCCAGGTGACGGCCGAAGCGGCCTACGACGGCACGGTGACGGCAGCACGCGGGACCTCAGCGGCGAGCGTCCCGCTGAGCACGCCGCTCTCCATCGAGATCACCTGTGACCTCGCGACCGATGTCAGCCTGCGGCTGCCCGGCGGAGACAGCTCCGGGCACAGCGTGGACTCAGGAGCTCCGCTGAGGATCGACGGCGAGCGCGCCTACCTCTGCCACGGCCACGATGCCAGCGTCGAGATCACGTCGACCTCGCTGGGCTGGTCCGAGTCGATCCCGATCAGTGGCATCGACGCCATTCCCCAGTGCGACGTGATGCTCCGCGAGGGGGCTACGTGGGTGGAGTGGAGCGGGCCACGTCTTGAACTGCGCGAGGCGTTCGCCGGACGGGCGCTTGGCTGGGTGAACTGGGAGCGTGGCCCCGACGGCACCGTTCCTGGTCTGTCGGTCTGGTCGTTCGCGGAGGGACACATCCTGCCGACGCGGGCGTGGGGCACAGGGGTAGCTCCACTGCTGGGCGGCCTGACCCACTTCTCGCCGGGCGGGAAGTACCTGATCGTTTCCAACACCGAACGAGCCTGGACATTCCCGCGCCCGCCGACGGTCGAGTCGGTGTTTGAGAACGCCCAGATCGTCTCGTTCTACGGATATCCGGACGTGCGGGCGATGGGCGTGCTGGGGCACGGAACCCCGGCGGAGGTCGCCAACGAGGTCGCGATCTGGGCGGCCCGGTACGACCGGCTCAACGGCCCGCGGGAGGTGATCCCCGCCTTCCACCTGATCACGGGCGTGGCACAGGCGTACCCGACCGCGGATGGAACCTGGCTGTACCGGCTGCCGGCCGACCGCATTGCCGAGTACGTGGAGGCGGCCCGTAAGCGGGACATGATCCTCTTCCTGGACGTGCAGATCGGCTGGAGTGACCCGCTGACGGAAGTGAAGCTGCTCGAGGAGTTCCTGCGCGAGCCGTTCGTGCATATGGCGATCGACCCGGAGTTCGCGACCGAGCACCTTGGCGTGAGGCCGGGCCTCGCCATCGGCGGGATCAGCGCGGAACACGTGAACGAGGTGCAGCACTACCTGGCGGCGCTGGTTGAAGAGGAGGGAATCCCTCCGAAGATCCTGATGGTGCATCAGTTTGCGGCGAGAATGCTGCGCGACCGGGACCTGGTCGAGGACGTCGAGGGCGTCGAGGTGTCGATCGATATGGACGGGTTCGGCACCGCCGCCCTGAAGCTCCGGCACTACGACTGGTACGCACTGACGGCTCCCTCGGAGCGGCCGGCGCTGAAACTGTTCTTCGACCAGGACACGCCCGTGATGACGCCGGAGCAAGTGCAGGCGATCGAGCAGGTGCCGGACCTCATCATGTACCAGTAGCGCATCGCGGTGTGGCACAAATGAATCACCTTCCGGGGCGCCGGGGACGTATGATCGGGCCATGAGCGACTCCCCGGCCGAGGGCAGCGCGCGGCTGCTGGTCCAGTGTCCGGACCGCCCCGGGATCGTGGCCGCCGTCTCGGACTATCTGTACCGGCACGGCGCGAACATCCTGCAGGGCGATCAGCACTCGACGGACGGCGAGAACCCACAGTTCTTCCTGCGCATCGAGTACGACCTCGACGGGCTGGGCACGCCCGCGGAGGAGGTGGCCGCAGGCTTCGGCGCAGCGGTCGCGAGCAAGTTCAACATGCAGTGGCGCGTCTCCTACAGCGCCGACCGTCCGCGCATCGCCATCCTCTGCACGCGTGAGCCCAACTGCGTGCTGGACCTGCTGTGGCGGGCGCGGACGGAGGAGCTTGAGGCGGACATCGCCATGGTGATCTCAAACCGCGAGATCCTGCGGCCGCTGGCGGAGCGGTTCAACGTGCCGTTCGAGCACCTGCCGGTGACGCGAGAGACGAAGGTCGAGCAGGAGAAGGCGATGCTCGACCTGCTGCGCGGCCGCGTCGACCTCGTGGTGCTGGCGCGCTATATGCAAATCCTGACGCCGATGTTCCTGGGGGAATATCCACAGAAGGTCATCAACATCCACCATTCGTTCCTGCCGGCGTTCGCGGGCGCCGACCCGTACGGGCAGGCGGAGGAGCGAGGCGTCAAGATCATCGGGGCGACAGCGCACTACGCAACGGCGGAGCTGGACGCAGGGCCAATCATCGAACAGGACGTTGTGCGGGTGACGCACCGGAACGCGCGGGCGGACCTTATGCGGCTCGGCCGCGAAGTGGAACGGATGGTGCTGGCGCGAGCGGTCCGCTGGCACATCGAGGATCGCGTCCTCGTGTACGACAACAAGACGGTGGTGTTCCACTAGGCAACGGGAGCGGTTCCTCCCCGTTCGCACGGAGGCACGGACCTTTTCGGGCGCTTCACCCACGCACGCGCCCCTGGACGGAAGATAGTGAGGAGGGCGTGAGGACCTCCCAAGGAAGCAGGAGGAGCGCGTGACCACGGTGCTGGTGCTGGGGGCTTCGGGGTACGTGGGCAGCCATCTCGTGCCCCGGCTCGTGGGGGAGGGGCACGCAGTACGGGCGGCGGGGAGACGGCGAGAGACGCTCGAAGCGCGCGAGTGGGAGGGGGTGGAGGTGGTGCAGGCGGACGCACTCGACCGTGAGTCGCTCGACAACGCCTTCAAGGGCGTCGACCTCGTCTACTACCTGGTGCACTCGATGGCTTCGGGGACGGACTTCCCGGAACGAGACCGCCGCGCGGCGGAGAACGCGCGCCGGGCAGCCGAGGAGGCGGGGGTGAGCCGCGTCGTCTACCTGGGAGGGCTACAGCCGAGCGGGGCGGCGTCGGCGCACCTCGCCTCGCGCCGGGAGACGGGCGACGTCCTGCGCGCGGGAGCCGTGAACGTGACGGAGGTTCGCGCCGGGATCGTGGTGGGGCCGGGCTCGGCTGCCTTCGAGGTGATCCGCGACCTCGTGTACCACCTGCCGGTGATGGTGACGCCCCGCTGGGTGCGCTCGCTGACGCAGCCTATCGCGCTCGACGACCTGATCGAGTACCTCGTGCGGCTGCCGGAAACGGAGCCGGACGGGAACCACACCTACGACGTGGGCGGCCCCGAGGTGGTCCGGTACCAGGATCTGCTGACGCGTTTTGCAAAGGCCGTGGGACGGCGGCTGGCCATCGTCCCGATGTCGGTGCTCAGCCCGCGACTTTCCTCGTACTGGCTCGACCTTGTGACGGCGGTGCCCTCGAACGTCGCGCGACCGCTCATCGACGGCCTGCGGCACGACCTCGTCGTCGACCCGGAGGCCGATCTGCACACGCGCATCCCGATCGAGATGCGGACCTACGAGGAAGCCGTCCAGGCCGCCCTCGAGGCCGAGCGCACGGCCGATCTGCCGGCACGGTGGACCGAGGGTTCGTTCGCGATGCGCGACCACCGCGCCGAAATCTCGTTCTACAGCCGCGGGGAGCAGGTCGAGCGCATCTGCCGCACGTCCCCGGAGGCGGTCTGGGGGGTGGTCTCGGCGATCGGCGGGTCGAACGGGTGGTACTACGGAAACTGGCTCTGGAACCTGCGCGGGCTGCTGGACCGCCTGGTGGGGGGCGTGGGGAGGAGGCGGGGGCGCCGGCACCCGACGGAGATCCGGACGGGCGACGCGCTCGACTTCTGGCGCGTCGTCGGGGCGGAGGCGGGGCGGCGGCTGACGCTGCTGGCGGAGATGAAGCTGCCCGGCATCGCCATCCTCGAATTCGAGGTAGCGGCGGCGGGCGAAGGGTCACGCATCGTGACGTCGGCGCACTTCCACCCGGCGGGGGCGGCGGGGCTGCTGTACTGGTACGCGCTCTGGCCGATCCACAAGCGCATCTTCGCGGGCCTCACGGACGCGATCGTGGCGCGCGCCGCGAGGGAGCAGGTGGTGGGGTGGTCAGGCTGAGACTTCGCGGCTGAGGGAACGCTCGTAGGCGCTGAGGAGCGAGAGCAAAATCTCTTCGACCTGGCTGCGACGCCAGTGGCGCACGCGGCGCTCCTCAGGGGCTTCGCCGGCCTCGCCGCCGCCGGTGGCGACGCGGGCCACGACCTGCCAGGAGGAGCGCTCGGCTCCCCCTCGGTCGACGAGCTCGAAGGCGGCGCGCTGGACGGCGCCGACGGTGATGCTGAAGGGGGCCGCGTCGTCGAGCGGGTCGATGGAGATGGGGAGTGCTTCGCCGTACACGTGGCCGACGTCCTCGATGCACTCGCTTGCCCAGCGGTGGATGTTGGCGAGGACGCGGCTCTGGGAGTCGAAGTCGTGGGAGCGGGAGAGGAAGTTGGATTCGCGCCGCTCGACCCAGCCTTCGCGGAGGCTTCGAACCCGCACCTCGAAGGGCGTTCCGTCCACAGCCTCACCTCCTGGAGTGGGGAGTTGTTCGTGTCGCGGGGGATATGGGAGAGGGGCCGGGCGCGGATTGCGCCCGGCCCCTCAGCCGGGGGACGTGGGAGGCTAGAGCGCCTCGTCTCCGCGTTCGCGGGTGCGGACGCGAACGGCATCCTCCACGTTCGAGATGAAGACCTTGCCGTCGCCGATCTCGCCGGAGCTGGCGTTATCGAGAACAGCGTCCACGACGGCGTCAGCCTTGTCGTCGGCCACCACGAGCGTGAGGAACACCTTGGAGAGGTACTCCACGCGGTACTCGCGGCCGCGCCACTGCTCGGTGATGCCACGCTGTTTGCCGTGGCCTTTGACTTCCCAGACGGTGATGCCGCCGGAGAAGCCGAGCTCGTCGAGCGCGTCCTTCACGGGTTCGAGTGCGCTCGGCCGGATGATGGCTTCGATCTTTTTCACCGGGTACTCCTTTCCGGACTCAGGGTCGGATGCGGGATGTGGCGTGGGCTCACCTTCCGCCTCCGCCGATCTCGGACGAACCGAAGATGCCCGAGCCAGAGGGACCGAAGTCCGGGTAGGCATCGACGCCGTGTTCCATCAGGTCGAGGCCGCGCATCTCTTCTTCCTCGCTCACGCGGAGTCCAACGGTGAACTTGATGGCGAAGAACAGAATACCCGCGGTCACAGCCGTCCAGCCCACGATGGCCGCGATGCCGATGAGCTGCATCAGCAGCTGCTCGCCGCCGCCGCCCAGGAAGAGGCCGTAGTGCTGCGGGTTCGAGTACCCAGCCGCTTCCATTCCGGCCTGCGACGAGAAGAGGCCGACCGCGATGACGCCCCAGATGCCCGCGAAAGCATGCACGGAGACCGCGCCCACGGGGTCATCGATGCGGAACACGCCGTCCAGCATCTGCACGCCGTAGTACATCACCAGAGCGCCGATGCCGCCGATGACGACTGCCGCCCACGGGTCGACGGTGGCGGTGCCGGCCGTGATAGCGACCAGGCCCGCGAGGATGCCGTTGATGGTGAGGCCGGTGTCGTAGCGGCCCGTGCGGAAGCGCGACCAGAGCATGGCCGTGATCCCGCCTGCGCCTGCCGCCAACGTGGTTGTCACGGCGACGCTCGCGGCGAGCGCTGCGCCCCCACCCGAGAGCCCGAGCGTGGATCCGGGGTTGAACCCGTACCAGCCGAACCAGAGGATGAACATGCCGATAGTGGCGATCGAGATGTTGTGGCCGGGGATAGCCCTCACTTCGCCGTTGGGGCCGTACTTTCCAAGGCGCGCACCCACGGCGATGGCACCCATGAGGCCGGCCATGCCGCCTACGGTGTGGACGATGCCCGAGCCGGCGAAGTCGACGTAGCCGTTGCCGAGCCAGATGTCGTCCGTGAAGGCGCCCATCCACGTGGTCCCGTCCCAGCCCCAGTGGACCACCACGGGGTAGATGAAGCCGGTGACGACGACGGTGTAAATGAGGTAGGCCGAGTACTTGGTGCGCCCCGCCAGAGCGCCCGCCACGATGGTGGCCGCTGCGGCAGCGAAGGCAAACTGGAAGAACCAGTCGGCGTGGCCATAGCCCGCTTCCGCAAGCTGGTTCAAGCCGAAGTTGCCGAGCCCGATGAACTCGTTGGAGGCGTCGCTGACGCCGTAGGCGAAAGCCCAGCCGACGAGCCAGAAGGAGACGCCTCCCACGCAGGCGTCGATCATGTTCTTCATCAGGATGTTCGCCGTCTCCTTGGAGCGGACGAAGCCCGCGGTGAGCATGGCGAAACCGGCCTGCATGAAGAACACGAGGAAGCCCGCGATCAGCAACCAGGCAGTGTCGACCGCGCTGATGATGTCAGCGAGGTCCTCAGCACCGTCCTGGGCGGAGACCACGGAAATGATGCCGAGCGCGAGCAGACCGCCTGCAAGCATGGCGGTCGGCCGGCGCAGGGCCGGTAGGGCACGTTTCATGCAATCCTCCTCGATGCCCCCGGGTGGGGCGAAACGTCGAGGGGGAAGCTAGGTCGGGTTGGTTTCCCACAGATTGCGGGCCTGTTTCAGACAGGTTTCGAAACACAACGTTCATTCAACTGCTCCTTCGACTGCTGCGCTTCGCTTCGCGCTCACTCGCGGGCTGTCGCCTGCTCTTGCTCCTTCGACTGCTCCGCTGCCGCTCCGCGCTCACTCGCCGGGCTTCGCCCGCCGCTGCTCCTTGGCTCGTGTGCTGCGCCTCGCTTCGCGCCTTGTGTGTCTTAGCTCGACCTCTCCGCTGCGGTTCGCACTCGACGGCGGGCTTCGCCCCGGTTGCTTGCATGGCCCGGTAACACGGGGATTCTGGGTCCGTGCGAGATTTCACAAGCTGCGGGATCGTGCTACGCTGACCGGCGCAGCGGCGCATGGCTGGCCCTGCCCGCTCCATCCATTCCCGACCTGTCTGTAAGAAGGAGTTGGCGTCAGCGTGAACATAGTCGTCTGCGTCAAGCAGATTCCCGATCCGGAGACGCCGGCCTCGCAATTCGCCGTCGATGAAGCGGCGAAGCGCGTGATTCCCGCGCAGGGCATCGCGCCGGTAGTGAATCCCTACGACCCCCAGGCCACGGAGGCGGCCCTTCGCCTGAAGGACGCCGCCGGCGAGGGCAAGATCACGGTCATCAGCCTCGGCGAGGACTCGGCGCGCGACGCTATCAAGCACGCCCTCGCGATGGGCGCTGACGAAGGCGTCCTGCTGAGCGACCCCGACTTCGAGAACATCGATAACTTCCAGACGGCCGTTGCCCTGTCCCGCGCCATCGAGAAGATCGGCGACGTCGACCTCGTGCTGATGGGCCGGGCCTCGGCTGACTGGGACATGGGTGTCGCGCCCCTGGGCGTGGCCGAGCAGCTGGAAATCCCCTGCGTAACCATCGCGAAGGCGATGGAGCTGGACGGCGACACGCTCATGGTCGAGCGCGTGCTGGACGACGGTTTCCAGACCGTCGAGGTGGACCTGCCCGCGGTCGTGTCCATCTCGAACGAGTTCGGTGAGCCGCGCTACCCGCAGCTCCGGCAGATCATGCTCGCGGCCAAGAAGACCGTGCAGGTCTGGTCGGCGGACGACCTGGAGCTCGAGGACGACGAGGCCGGCGAGGACAACCGCTGGCTGGAGCTGGAAGCGCTCTACATCCCGCAGGTGGAGAGCAACGTCGAGATCATCGAGGGCGACTCCCCCGAGGAGCAGGCCCGCAACCTCGCGCTGAAGCTGCGCGAGGCCAAGCTCATCTAGAGGAACGACGATGCCAGGAACCCTCATCATTGCCGAGGCGGCCGACGGCGCCGTCGCTCCCCACTCCTTCGAACTGCTGGCGGCCGGGCGCGCCCTAGCCGACGAGGGCGGCGGCGCAGTCAGCGCCCTCGTCGCCGGCGACGAATCGCTCGCCCAATCCCTCTTCGCGCACGGCGCAGATGCGGTCTACCTCGCCCCGGCGGGCTCGCTCGACCCGGGCTACGCCGAGACGGGCGCAGGCGCGGCCCTGGCCGCATGCGAAGCGGCCGACGCCGACGTCGTGCTCATGGGCCAGACGAGCGTCGGTCGCGACCTCGGGCCGCTCATGGCCTTCAAACTGAACACGGCAGTCGCCATGGAATGCGTCGGCCTCACGATCGACGGGGGACGCCTCCGGGCTACCCGCAGCTGCTACGGGGGCAACGCCAACGCAGAAGTCACCTGGCGCGGTGACGTGCAGATCGCGACGGTCAAGCCGAAGGCGTGGGATGCCCTCGCGCCGGACGCCGGGCGCAGCGGGACCGTCACCGCCATCGACGCAACCGGCGAGCAGCGCGTGCGCGTGGTCTCCACGGAAGCGGCAGAGGCGACAGGCATCCGGCTGGAGGACGCCGAAGTGGTGGTCTCCGGCGGGCGCGGCCTGGGCGATCCCTCCGCGTTCGGGATGATGGAGGAGCTTTCCGGGCTCCTCGGCGGGGCGACCGGCGCGAGCCGGGCGGCCTGCGACCTCGGCTGGTATCCGCCCTCGCAGCAGGTCGGACTCACCGGCAAGACGGTGACGCCGAACCTGTACATCGCGGTCGCCATCAGCGGCGCGAGCCAGCACATGGCGGGCATGTCGGGTTCAAAGAACATCGTCGCGGTCAATCGCGATCCCGACTGCAACATGGTGCAGGTGTCGCGCTTCGCCGTGGTCGAGGACTACAAGAAGGTGGTCCCCGCCCTGATCGACGCCATCAAGGCGCTCGACTAGGGCGATTCCTCTTCCTCCGTCTCCTCCTCCGAGCCGCCCGGGTTGAGGGCGGCGAGGACGAGGTCGCGCGCGAGGGGGGCGGCGAAGGGGCGGCCTTCCTCGGCGTCGTCGAAGACGACGGCGGCCAGGGCGGCGGGGACGTCGCGGGGAGAGTAGGCAACGAAGAGGACGTGGGCCTGACCCTCAGCCTCCTCGGCGGTGCCCGACTTGCCGCCGAAGTCGTCGTAGCCGAGGTCAGCGAACACCCACCCGGCCGTGCCACGCGTTCCGGTGACCAGCTCGAGGCCAGCCCGCAGGTG
This sequence comes from Dehalococcoidia bacterium, assembly GCA_009841435.1. GTDB lineage: Bacteria > Chloroflexota > Dehalococcoidia > Tepidiformales > Tepidiformaceae > UBA2991. The sequence goes on from VXLW01000033.1 coordinate 24,040, forward strand.
CGCGACATCCTGGGACTCGAGGGGGAGAACGCCCCGGTCCAGGGGTGCGACGCCGGCGAGAATCGTTGGCGTGCGCAGTTCGCCGTTGAGGAAGGCGCTGTAGGCGTTGGCAAGCTGCAGAGGGGTGATCAGTAGATCGCCCTGCCCGATGCCGAGGTTGACGGCGTCTCCGGGGTACCAGGGCTCGCCCCTGATGGCCTGCTTCCAGGCCGCGTCGGGCACGAGCCCGGAGTCGTCATAGAGGCCTTCGACGCCAGTCTCGGCGCCGAAGCCGAAGGCTCGGGCCATATCGGGCAGGGCGCCGGGCGCCTCGTTGTAGAGCGTGAGGGCGATCTCGTAGAAGACGGGGTTGCAGGAGCGCATTAGGCCCTCGGCGATGCTCAGCTCTCCCTGCTCGCCCTCCCAGTTGCGCCGGGGCGGGTCGATGCCGTACCAGATAGCGCCGCAGAAAATGCGGTCCGCGGGGCTGAAAGCACCCTGCGCGAGGCCGGCGGCGCCGGTCACCAGCTTGAAGGTGGAGCCGGCAGAGTAGAGGCCGTGTGTGGCGCGGTCGTTGAGGGGATCGTCGTCGCTGGTGGTGAAGGCGGTGACCGAAGCCTCATTCCCCAGCTCGAAGGCGTTGGGGTCGAAGGCGGGGGAGCTGTTGAGGGCGAGGATGGCGTTCGTGCGCGGGTCGAGGACCACGGCGGCGCCCCGCAGTCCCGCCAGCCCTTCGTGGGCGGCCTGGAGGAGGGCAGCGTCGAGCGTGGTGTGGACGTCTTCGCCGGGAACGTAGGCGCGCTCGAAGAGGACGACGGGCTCATCATCGCCGCCGGTGACCACGAGACGCGCACCTACGCGTCCAGCGAGCACGTCGTTCATCGCAGCCTCGATGCCAACGGCGCCGAAACGGTCGCCGGGGAGAAGGCCGGCGTCGGGACGGTCGGCGAGCTCCTCGGCGGTGTACTCGCGGGTGTAGCCGACGACGTGGGCGGCGGCGGGGCCGAGGGGGTGGACGCGGCGCTCCTCGAACCAGAGGACGGCGCCGGGAACGGCCTCGACGAAGCGGGCGGCCTCCTCGACGCGGGAATCAGGCACGATGCCGAGAGGGACGCGGTGGCGCTGGCCAAGGGGGCTGGCGAAGGCGGCGGCCACCTCATCTTCCTCGAAACCGAAGGAGACAAATGCCGCAGTGACGGTTCCCTCGTCGAACACGCGGCTGCGGTCGAGGCCGATCATGCGGACATCGAGGGTGATGGCGAGGGGCTCGCCGTTGCGGTCGTAGATGGCGCCCCGGGCGGGCCGCCAGACCTCGCCCTGCAGCTCCCTGCCGGGTGTAAGGGCCGGATGCATGACCTCGGGGGTCCAGGCGATGCGGGGAGAGCCCTGCTCCGGAGAAACGAAGGGGACGGCGGTAGCATATTCCAGCGTGCCAAAGTAGCTTGTCTCGAGGCGGACGCGGAAGGTGACGCGCTGAGCATCCTCACCAGAGACGGACACATCGATGGCCGTGACGCCGACCTCCTGGCGGAAGCCCGCGTAGGCTTCGGCGAAGGTGGCCAGGGGCAAGCTCGCCCGCGTGCCGCTGTCGAGGAGGTCGTACATCGCGGGGGCGTCCCCCGCCTCCCAGGCGTCGGCGAAACGCTGCGCCACCGCCAAGGGCGTCTCCCTCTCGGGGGCGGGCGTGGGGGCAACCGTGGCAGTCGGGAGCGGGGGCTCGGCCTCTCCGTCGCCCACGAGCGCACGGATTCCGCCGGCCGCGGCGCCAGCGATGACGCCAAGGACGACAGACGCCAGGAGGAACCTGCGTAGAGTCATGCAGCCCTCGCGTCTGTTTCCCGCCCTTGTGATTGTAGCAGCGCTCCTTGTGGCCGCCTGTAACGAAACGGGAGACACCGAGGAGCCGCCCGGCCCGGACGTGACCCGGCCTGAGTCGCAGGGTCCAGTGCGGGAACTGCGGCTGGGTCTCGGCGTGCAGCCCGGGGAGGACACGCGTAACGCCCACATCGACACCTTCGCGACGGCGGCACGGCACGCGGATTTGGTGAGCATCGCGCGGGTGCCGCCCTGGGAGGACTTCTTCCCGGGAGCGGAGGTCTCGGAGGAGACGCACGCGCTGATGCGGCTCGAACGGGACCTGCTGCGGCAGTACGACCTTTCGCTCCTGTTCGCCATCGACCCGACGGACGGGGCGGTCCAGCGGACGCGCGTCGCGGGATTGCCCGAGGGCAGCGACACCGAGGCGGGCTTCCTGCGGGATGACGTGCAGGAGGCGCTGGTGGCCTACGCCATCTACATCGCCACCAACTACGAGCCCGAGTACCTGGCGGTCGGCGTCGAGATCAACATGTTGCGGGCGCGGGCGCCGGGCCAGTTCGTGGGCTTCCTGAAGGCGTACACGAAGGTCTACGACGCCGTGAAGTCGATCCGGCCCGAGACGAAGGTGTTCCCCACGTTCCAGCTGGAGGACCTGCTGGGAAGGCTGACGCAGGAGCATCCTCCGCAGTGGGACGCAATCGGTGCGTTCCAGGGGCGCATCGACGCCCTCGCCTTCTCGACCTACCCCTACCTCTCCTCCAGCATCCGGCTCGTGCGGGAGATTCCGGCGGACTACTACACGCAGCTACGCGAGCGCTTCACTGGGGAGATCCTGATTAGCGAAGCGGGGTACGCATCGGCCACGATCGAGGGGCACTCGTGGGTCGGGTCGGAACGGGAGCAGGAGGAGTTCCTGACGCTGCTGCTGGAGCACGCGGAGGCGAACGGTTTCAGCGTCGTGGTGTGGGGGGCGGAGCGCGACCCGGTGCAGAGCCGTCAGGGAGGCGCGGCCGTGCTCAACGACGTTGGGCTGCGCTACAGCGATGGGTCGGACAAGCTGGCGTGGGCCGTGTGGCGGGAGTGGGCGCGGCGCCCATTGCCTGCACCCGCAGAGGGGAACTAGCGCGGAAGGGAGCTAGCGGGCGTCGGGATCGTCGCTGCCGGAAGTTCGGATGGGCGGGAGCTCGGCCTCGCCGTCGGGCGAATCGCCCTGGCCGAGCTCCTCGGCGATCTGGAGGCGGTCGAGGAATTCGCGGCGGGTGATGATTCCGATCATGCGCCCTTCGTCGATGACCGGGAGCTGGTTGAGGCGGCGCTGGGCGAGGAGGGGCATGACGTCGGCAGCAGGGGCGTCGGCGGCGATGGTCACGACCTCGGCGCGGGGGGTCATGATGCGCTGGGCGGGGGTGGTGGCCCACTCGCTGCGGGGCACGCGTCCAAGGTCGCTGACGGTGAGGATGCCGACCACGTAGTCGTCGTTGGCAACGACGACGGAGCGCTCGCCACCGCCGATCATGTGCTCATCGACGACCTCCTGGATGGACATACCGGGGGGGACCTCGACAAAGGTGCGGTGCATCAGATCGCGGGCGGTCAGGCGGTTGATGACGGTGTCGACGCGCATGCTGTTGGCTTCGCCACGGGCGGCGCCGAGCAGGAACCAGCCGATCATGATCGCCCAGATGCCGGCGACCCACTGGCCGAGGAAGAGGAAGACGGCGCCGGAGGCGATCACGGCCCAGCCGAACATCTCGCCCGTGCCGGCGGCGATGCGGGTCGCCTTGCGGAAGCTGCGGGTGCGCTTCCAGGCGATGGCGCGCAGGACGCGTCCGCCGTCGAGAGGGAATCCGGGGAGGATGTTGAAGACCGCCAGGATGAGGTTGACGAAGGCTAGATATTCGAACATCGCCCCGAAGGGCGCGTTTCCTCCACCGGCAAGGCGGGAGGCGCCGAATATGAGGAGGGCGATGACGAGGCTGGCGGCGGGTCCCGCAGCGGCGATGAAGAACTCCTCGCCGGCAGAACGAGGCTGGCGGGCGAGGTGCGAAACGCCGCCGAAGATGAAGAGCGTAATGCGCGGCACATCGAGGCCGCGGCGGATGGCGACCACGGCGTGGGCGAGCTCGTGGAGGAGCACGGTGACAAAGACGAGGACGGCGGCCGCGGCGCCAAGGAGCCAGTAGCCCGCCACGCTGCCTTCGTAGCGGTCGGGGAAGAATCCCGCTGCGAGCAGGTAGGTGACGAGCCCCAGGATGAGGAACCAGGAGGGGTGAATCTCGATGGCGATGCCACCGATTGTGGCGATGCGCAGGCCGCGACCAGGCATGCTTCTACGGTAGGGCACGGGGACAGCCGGCGCCATGACGCGGCGGCACCGGCCTGCTTGCGGCAGCGGGGCAGTGGCCCTAGCGTGAACGAATGGCCAAGGTCGCGCTCTTCGTGCCGTGCTACATGGCGGCGCTGCGCCCCGATGACGGGGGCCACGCCCGGCGCGTGCTTGAACGGCTCGGCGATGAGGTCCAGACGATCCTAGGGCCGTGTTGCGGACAGCCTGCCTTCAACAGCGGCTACCGGTCGGAGGCGAAGAGCGTGGGCCGCGCTCTCCTGCGAGCAGCGCGGGGACACGAGACGATCGTCGTTCCGTCGGGGTCGTGCGCGAGCATGGTGAAGCACTATCTGCCGGGGCTGTGGGCGGGGCCTCGGGGCGCGAGCATCGAGCGCATGAGCGAGCGCTTCGTGGAGTTCGGCGCGTACGTGGCCGCCCACCCGAACGTGGCGGCGCTGCCGCTGCGCCTCCCGGGGGCGGTCACCTACCACGACTCCTGTCACGGCCGTCGCGAGCTGGGGTTGACGGAGGGGGCGGTGGGGCTGCTCGAACAGGTCGAGGGGCTGGACGTGCGCCGCCTCGCCTACGAAGACGAATGCTGCGGATTCGGGGGGACCTTCACCGTGAAGGAGCCGGAGGTGTCGGTGGCGATGGCGCGGGCGAAGCTGGAGGACGTGGCCTCGCGGGGGGTGCGGGTGCTCGTCTCCGGGGACCTGTCCTGTCTCGCGCACCTGGAGGCGACGGCGCGGGCCACGGACCAGTCGCTGGAAACCTGGACGCTCGCCGAGCTCCTCGACAGGGCGCTGGCGTGAGCCCCTTCCGCGCGCGGGCGCGAGCCGAGATCGAGGCGGGTCCGCCAGCGGCCACGCTCTCGCCGATCCTGCGGAAGCTGGTGGCGGACAGCCGGGACCAGCTCTCGACGGCGAGTCCGTCCGACGCGCGGGCCCGGGCCCAGGCGGCCCGAGCGTACGCCGTCGACCACCTCGACGAGCTGCAGGAGCAGCTCAAGGAGTCATGCGCGCGGCAGGGCATCGGGTATCACCGCGCGGCAACCGCCGAGGAGGCGGTGGCGCTCGTGACGCAACTGCTGGGCGACGCGCGCCGTATCGCGAAGTCGAAGTCGATGGTGGCGGAGGAGGTGGGGCTGACGCACGCCCTGCGGGTGCGGGGCAAGGAGGTGCTGGAGACCGACATCGGGGAGTACATCGTGGACATCGAGGGGCGGGGCCCGAGCCACATCACGGCGCCGGCGCTGCACCTGAACCGGGCGCGTATCCGCGAGCTGCTGGCGGGGGCGGGGGAGGACGTGCCCGACGACGACCCCGTGCGCCTCTCGCGGGCGGTGCGGGACGTGGTCGCCGAGTTCTTCGGGGAGGTGGATGCGGGGATCACGGGGGCGAACGCGGTCATCGCAAACAGCGGGCGCATCGTGATCGTCGAGAACGAGGGGAACGTCTCTCTGGGCGTAAGCCGCCCGCGGCTGCATATCGCGATCACGGGCATGGAGAAGGTGGTGGCAGACGAGGAGGCAGCGCTGGCGGTGCTACAAGTGCTGGCGCCGAGCGCGACGGCTCAGCCACTGACCGCCTACACGCACTTCCTGGGTGCTCCGGATGAGGGGCAGGAACGACACCTCGTCGTGGTCGACAACGGGCGCTCGGAGATCCTGGCAGACGAGCGCTATCGGGATGTGCTCCGCTGCATTCGCTGCGGCGCCTGCATGAACGCCTGCCCCGTGTACACGGCAGCGGGCGGGCTCTCCTACGGGTCGCCGTACATGGGGCCGATCGGGGCGGTGGTCTCGCCACTGCTCTGGAGGGACGGCCGCCATGCCGACCTGCCGTCGGCCTCAAGCCTGTGCGGGCGCTGCTCGGAGGTCTGTCCCGTCGGCATCCCCCTGCACCGGATGCTGCTCGACCTGCGGGCGGGCGAGGCGGAGAACGGCGGGTCGCGGGTCGAGAAGGTGGCGTGGAAGTCGTGGGCGGCGGCGTTCGCGGGACGGCAGGGACGCGCGGCGAGCTGGCTCGCGAGGCTGGGGCTGCGGGCGGGCGGGCGCCTACCGGGCCTGCCGATCAGCGGTTCGCGGCCAATCCCGGCGGCGAACCCCCCGCGAGACCCGGCCATGCTCGTGCCCCTCGACAGCATCGAGCCGGAACCGGAGCGGGCGGGCGAACCCCTGCCAGAGGACGTGGTTTCCGCGTTCCGGGAGCGCGCGTCGGTCGTCGGGGCGGTGGTGGTCGACGAGGCGGAACGCGAGGACGGCGACCGGCGTGTCCGGGCGACGGCAGCGGTGGCTTCTACCGGAAGCGTGCTGCTGGCGGGCGAGGCGGCGGCGAGGGGAGCGCTGATGGACGCCCGCCGCATCGTGGTCGAGGTGGATGAGGCGAGCGTGGTGCGCTTCCCGCAGGAGCTCGGGCCGGCGCTCGCTGGGGACGGCGACGCGCTCATCCTGACGGGGGCGAGCCGGACGGCCGACATCGAGAAGCAGATCGTGCGGGGGATCCACGGCCCCCAGGCGCTCGTGGTCGTAGTCGGGAGCGGGACAGCCCAGGCATAGCCCGAGGTGGCGGCGGTCCCGTCCACGCTTCAGACTGGCCGCTCACGCGATACAAGAGCCAGGAGGCACGGCATGGACGGACGGGAGCTGCTTCGCAGCCAGTACGGATTCGCGCAGGACAACCTGGAGGCCGCGATCAAGCGGTGCTCGCCGGAGCTGTTGACGAAGACGATCGAGGGGTCGCTGACGAACCCGATCGGCGCGACCTACGCGCACACGGTCATCACGCAGGACCTGATCCTGGTGCGGGGGCTAATGGGGCAAGAGCCGGTCTACCACTCGAGCGGAATCGGCGAGCGGGTGGGTTTTGAGCTGCCGGAGAGCCCGGTGATCTCGCAGGACTACACGACCAACCTGAGCTTCGAGCTGGAACCGCTGCGCGAGTACGCGGCAGCCATGCGTGCGACCGTCGACGGCTACCTGGAGTCGGCATCCGACGAGGATCTGGCGGCGGAGGTTCCGTTCGGGCCGACCCCGCGCTCGAAACTCTGGGTGTTCGGCACGCTCGGGGTCTGGCACGTGTCCTCGCACCAGGGGGAGATTGCCGCCTTGATGGGCCTGGAGGGCGAGAAGGGGCAGATGCTCTAGGGGGCCCCTTCTCCGGGACTAGAAGCGGACGAAGTCGGCGCTGCTGCGGAACATCACGCTGATCCGCGGTCCGGCCTGCTGCGTCTTCGGTACGCAGTGCTCCCAGTGGAGCTGGGAGGCGCCTCCCATGACGAGCAGGTCGCCCCAGCCCGCGGAGAAGGCTCGCGACTCGCCGCCGCCGTGGGGCCTCACGAGGAAGCGTCGCGAGTCCCCGAGGGAGAGGGTGGCGACGAGGGTCTGGCCGCGGCGGTCGCGACGGGCTTTGTCTCGGTGCCAGGCGACGCTGTCGCGACCGTCGCGGTAGAGCGCGAGGGCGACGAGGTCGAACGTGGCGCCGTAGCGCTCACCGAGGGCATCGGCGATCTGGCGGATGACGGGGTGGCCCGGGCCGTCGCGGGGGATGGAGGCGGTGAGGCGGGGCACGTCGACCATGCGGTCGTACATGACGCGCTTGTGGCCGTGCCAGCGGGTGTCGTCGTGTAGGGCGTCGAAGACGGCCTGGTGGCCGGTGAGGAAGCCCTGCACCTGGTCGATCCAGGACTCGTATCCGAGCTCCGTTCGCCGGATGTCGGCGAAGGTCGGGTCGAACGACGGGCCCTCGTTACCGAGGAGGGTGGGCTGAAGGACGGGGTGACTGAACATGTTTCCACCGTATCAGAACGTACGTTCTGTTTCAAGAAACACCAAGAGGCAGGGCGCGCGGTAGACTCCGCCGATGCGCATCGGGCTGATCTCCGACACCCACATCCCGGAGTCCCGCAAGGAGCTGTGGCCGCAGGCGTTCGATGCGTTCCGGGGGGTCGACGCCATCCTCCACGGCGGCGACATCCACGAAGTGTGGCTGCTCGACGAGCTGGCGGAGATCGCGCCGCTATGGGCGGCTCGGGGCAACGGCGAGGACGGGTCGGGCGGGCGCGCAGTACAGCCGGAGCACCCCCTCCTGCAGGAGGCCTGGGCGCTGGAGTTCGAGGGCGTATGGGTCGGGCTGGTGCACGACATGCCGGTGCCGGAGATGCCTCCCCACCTGACGGTGGAGCGGGCGATGGAGCGCTACTTCGGACGGACGGACCTGGACGTGGTCGTGTACGGGCACTCGCACGTGGAGGCGGTGGACGAGGTGGGCGGGGTGCTGTGCGTGAACCCGGGTTCTCCCACCTACCCGCACAACCTGAACACGCAGCTCGGCACGATCGGCTTCCTCGACATCGAGGACGGACGTGCGGAGGCGTCGATCTGGCAGCTCACGGAGACGGGGATCGAGCCGTTCGACTGGACTCGCTGGCGGCGTCCCAAGCCGTAGCCGTCGGCGCTCCCAGCAGTGCGCTATACTCCCACCGGAACTCTCACTTGTTCCGGGTTGGCAGCCAATTGACAGAATTGGCAGGTTCTTCAGAAGCGGTCCGCAGCCAGGTAGCGTCATCGGCCCCGATGCGCTGGCTCTACCTCGCGCTCGGGAGCCTGCTCGTCGGGATCGGTGTGCTGGGCGTGTTCCTGCCGCTGCTGCCACACACGATCTTCTTCCTGCTGGCAGCGGCCTGTTATGCGCGTGGGTCGGAGCGGGCGCACACCTGGCTCATGACGAACCGCTTCTTCGGCCGGTATCTGCGCAACTACAGCGAACACCGCGGCGCGACGCCCGGAACGAAGGCCGTCACCATCGCGATGCTCTGGATCGGCCTAGCGATCTCCGCCTGGCTGATCACACCGGCGGTGTGGATCTACGCCATCCTGGCCGCCGTCGGGGTGGGCGTCACGACCTACGTGCTGAGCCTGCGCACGCTGCGCGACTGACCGCGGCGACCGGCGCGACCTTCCCTAGTTCTCCTCGCCGGTTCCGGCCGTGGTCGAGGTCGTCGTCGTGACCGGCGTGGGCACGTCATCCTCGTCTTCCTCGTCCGGATCGTCTCCCGAGAGCAACGTCGCCGGGTCGATGATGATGTTCTGTCCCGAGGGGATGAGGGCGATGTCGAGGTCGGGCGCCAGCTTGTCGATGGCGAGGTACTGGATAACCTGGGCGGTGAGGGAGGCATCGAGCAGGACGTTCGCATCGGCCTGCGCCTGGGCGCGGAGGCGGATGGCCTCGGCGTTGCCACGGGCACGCTCGATCTCGGCGTTGGCATCACCTTCGGCGCGCGCCTCGACAGCGCGGGCTTCACCCTTGGCGCGCTCCTCGGCCTGGATGGCCTCGGCCTGCGCCTGGGCGATGCGCTCCTCCTCACGGAGGGCGTTCTGCGCGGCGATCTGCTTCTCCTCGATCGAGCGTTTGAAGTCGGGGTTGAAGTCGACGTTGTCGATTAGGAGGTCCTGGACCGTGACAGAGAAGTCTTGGAGGTCGGCGGCGAGCGCGGCGCGGACGTTCTCGCGGATGGTCTCGCGGTTGGGCGCGATATCGACCGTGTTGTACTTGACCGTCTCGGCCTTGAAGTACTGGTTGATGCGCGGCTCGACGAGGATGTCGAACCAGTTAGGGCCAACGTCACGGTAGAGGTCCTCAACCGCCGCCGGGTCCACCTGGTAGTTGACGGTGGTCGAGATGATGACGTCCTGGGTCTCGGCCGAGAACCCGCTGACGTTGTCGAAGCGGGCGCGCTGGACGCGGATGCTCTCGGTACGGATTTCCTGCCAGGGAGCGATGAACTGGAGGCCCTCACCGCGGCTCCCGACGATCTCACCGAACTGGTAGACGACGGCCACGTGACCGGCCTCGATCTGCTTGAGCGAGGAGAGGGCGGTGTGGGCGCCGGCCCAGATCACGAACACGATGATGGCAAGCACGATCACGATGAGGCCGCGGTCGGCCTCAGGGCTCCCGGGCTCCGCCTCGCTGCGCATCGCCCGCCCGAACAGGAAGGCGACGCCGCAAAGCACGATGGCGACGGCGACACTGACAAACCAGACCATGACTACTCCCGGGACGCTGGTGGCTGCGGAAGAGTGTACGGGGGCGGGCGCTTAGGTGGTGGACCGATGGTTAGCGATCGGTGATCGGCACAGTGGACCAACAGCCGGGGCCAACAGCCCCATTCACACCCGCGCCCAGTCGTTCGTGCTGAAGATGTCCTCGGCGAGGGGGCTGCGCTGGCCGAGGGCGAGGCGGTGGCCCCCGACGGCGCCGATCATGGCGGCGTTGTCGGTACAGAGGGAGGGTGGGGGGATGCGGACGGGCACGGGGCTGCGGGCCTGCATCTCCTCACGCAAGCGTCCGTTGGCGGCCACGCCGCCGGCGAGCAGCACCTCCGCTACGTCGAGCTCGCGGGCGAGACGCGAGACCTTGCCGGTGAGGACATCGACGACCGCCTCCTGGAACTCCCAGGCGATCTCCGCGGGGGAGGCGCGCTCTTCGCGCACGGCGTGCAGGACGGCGGTCTTGAGGCCGCTGAAGCTGAAGTCGCAGGTGCCGCGCAGCCAGGCGCGGGGGAGGCGGAGGGCGGAGGCGCCGGCCGTCGCGGCCAGCTTCGAGATGGCGGGGCCGCCGGGGAAGGGGAGGCCGAGCAGGCGGCCGGACTTGTCGAACGCCTCGCCGGCGGCGTCGTCGAGGGTGCCGCCGAGGCGCTCGTACTGGCCGTGCTCACGCATGAGAATGAGGTCGGTGTGGCCGCCGGAGACGACGAGGCAGAGGGCGGGGAAGGCGGGCGGGGGGCCTTCGACGAGCCAGTTCGCGTAGACGTGGCCCTCGAGGTGGTTCACGCCGAGGAAGGGCAGGTCGCGCCCGAACGCGATCGCCTTGCCGGTGCTGTAGCCGACGAGGAGCGCGCCCGCGAGCCCGGGGCCTCGGGTGGCGCAGACGGCGTCGATGTCGTCGAGGGTGCAGCCCGCCTCGGAGAAGGCCTCGCGCACGACCGGAGCGATCTGGCGCAGGTGTTCGCGGCTGGCGACCTCGGGCACGATGCCGCCGTATTTCGCGTGCAGATCGACCTGGCTGGCGACGATCGTACTGTGGATGGTCGTGCCGCCCTCGATGACGGCGGCGGCGGTTTCGTCGCAGGATGACTCGATCGCGAGCACGAGCATGGTCCTGCGATCGTAACCACCGCCCGCGCGAGGGGCCACGGGGCCAGCCTGCGACGCCGTAGAATGCGCCCGCGGAGGCGCAGATGGCGGTCACGGTGAAGCTGTTCCCGACGCTCCAGAACCTCTCGAAGTCGAAGCTTGAGACGTTCGAGCTGGACTGGCACGAGGGGCTGACGGCGAAGGAGATCCTCGAGGACGAAGGATTCAACGAGCGCGACCAGGAGGCCGTGCTGGCCGTGATCAACAACGAGCAGTCCCAGCTCGACACGCCCATCGCCGACGGCGACGCTGTCGAGCTGCGCATCAACATGCAGGGCGGCTGACCCGGTGCCCGACCTCGACCTCGACTACGCCCACGCGCATGAGCTGGCGGCGCTGGTGCGCTCCGGGGAGCTTTCGCCGGTTGTGCTCATGGAGCGCTCACTGGCGCGGATCGAGGCGCTCAACCCGACGCTGAACGCCTTCGTGGAGGTGGACGCGGAGGGGGCCGTGCGCCAGGCGGAGGCGCTGGCCGGGCGACTGGCGGGGGGAGAGGCGGCGGGGCCGTTCGCAGGGTTACCGCTAGGCGTGAAGGACCTGGAGAACGCCGCGGGTTTCGTGACAACGAAGGGCTCGCGGCTCTACCGCGACAACCGCGTCGACTTCGACGACGCGCACGTGGCGCGGCTAAAGGCGGCAGGCGCAATCATCGTGGGGAAGACGAACACGCCTGAGTTCGGGCACATCCCCTTCACGGACAACGAGCTGTTCGGGTCGACGCTTAACCCGTGGAACCTGGAGCGCACGCCGGGAGGCTCGAGCGGCGGATCATCGGCGGCGTTGGCCTCGGGGATGGTGCCACTCGCCACGGCGAGCGACGGCGGCGGGTCGATACGCATCCCCGCGTGTTACACGGGCCTGTACGGCCTGAAGCCATCGCAGGGGCGCACTCCCATCGCGCCCCGGCCGATGCCGACATGGCTCAGCATCAGCTGCTACGGCCCGCTGACGCGTTCCGTGCGCGACGCAGCCATCTACCTCGACGTGGTGGCGGGACCGGACCCGCGCGACCCGGAGTCGCTGCCAGCGCCGGATATCTCCTACGCGGAGACGCTGGAGGAACCGCTGCCGAAGCTGCGCATCGCCTTCAACGAGACGCTGGGCGTGACCACGGTCCAGCGGGACGTGCTGCGCGAGGTTCGGGCGGCAGCGGAGGCGTTCGCGGACATGGGCCACGACATCGTCGAAACCGACGACACGATCCCCGAGATGGGGGGTTGGTGGGCTCGGGTCTCGGCATTCCAGTCGCTGGGGCAGGAGTGGGACAACTTCTCGACGCGCCACGACGAGTTCACGAGGCGCTACATCCGCCAGCTCGACCGCGCCCTCGAGGTGGGCCCCTCCGACTTCCAGGAGTTCCTGCGACGTCGCGGGGAGCTGGTCTCGTGGACGGCGGGGCTGTTTGAAGAGTACGACCTGCTGCTGACGCCTACGCTCCCGACCGAGGCGTTCGCGCCCGCAGGCCCGATCCCCCGCGAGATCGAGGGGGAGCAGGCGAACGCCATCGCCTACACCTACCCGTTCAACTTCACGGGTCACCCTGCGGCCTCGGTGCCGGCGGGACTGACCGACGCCGGTCTCCCCTGCGGCCTCCAGATTGTCGGCCCCCGGCACCGCGACGACCTCGTCCTGCGCGCGTCGTACGCCTACGAGCAGGCGCGACCCTTCCCGGCGCTGCCGCGCGAGCCCTTCGCTTCCGTGTAGGTCGGCTGTGTAACGATGCCTCCGATGAAGTACGTCACGTTCAACCAGGCGCTGCTGGCCGTCGGCCTTCTCAGCCTGACTATCGCGCTGACGAACGCAGAGGGGAACAGCTTCGGAATTGCCGCCTCGCTCCTGGTCGACGACGGTCCGTCCATCGGCGCCCCCGTCGTGCTGCTGGCGGTGTCGATCGCCCTCCCGCTGATCATTCTCGCCATTGCCATCGGAAGGATGTCAACTGCCGCCCCGGGCGGTGAGGCGGGAGATCCACTGACCTACGCGGAAGCCCGCATCGCTATCGCGCTGACGGGGCTCAGCCTTCTGGCGTCCTTCGCTCCGCAGTTGGTCACGGCGAACACAAACGCCGGGTGGGGCGAATCGACCCTATCGATCGTCTACCTCGTGGGTGCGCTCGTGATCCTGGGGGCCATCCTCGGCAGCGCCCTGTTTGACCGGAATCGGGACCCGGGTCTCTTCGGTCTCCCCCAGGTGCTGAGGTGCGTGGCCCTGATCGCCCTTGTGGTCGCAGCCGTGGTCGCTCCAGTCCTCAACGGCGTCCTGGTGGCTGGCAGCACGGTCGATCCTGACCTCATCGCAAGGAAGAGCTCGCTCGCATTCGGCGTGTACGCGATCGCGGCGGTGGCCGCCATCGTTGTGACTCTCCTTGTGCTCCGGCTCAGCAGCGGCATGGGTCCACGCTCGGCGATCGCCGCAGCAGCGCTTCTCCTGGCCATTTCCGGCAGCGTGCACCTCGTCTACACCCTCACACTCGGGCTCGCGCTGGGAGCTCTTGTGGCTGCCGGCTACTTTGGCAGCCGTGCCGAGGACGGCCCCGCAGCACCCGTGCGCAACGGCGCCTTGCTCGCCGGAGTGGGTGGCCTGGGGCTCATCATCAGCGCCTCCACGATCAAGTACGTCATCTCCCTCTACCACGCCTGCGCGAAGTTCGATGCCTCTCTCTACCTGTGGCCGACCCTTGCGCTGGTGGCAGCGGTTCTGTTCAGTCTTGGGCTGACCTTGGTCGGGTTGGCAAGGCTGCGGAGCGGGAACGGTCCTGCAGACGTCGGCTAGCCGGCGTCAGACCCCGGCGTAGCTGTGGAGGCCGGTGATCCAGAGGTTCACGCCGAAGTAGGTGAAGAGCAGCAGTGCGAACATGGCGACCAGCCACCACATGGGGTCGGGGCGCCAGCTGCGCTGGAACCGCTTCGGGATGATCCAGCGGATGATGGGCGCGCCGGCAACGGAGCCTTCGCCGGCGCGGGCGTGGAAGTAGGCGGCCAGGGCGAGCAGGACGACGAGAGCGCTGGTCTCCTTGGGGTCCCAGCCCCAGTAACGACCCCAGGCGCTGTTCGCCCACCAGGCGCCCAGGGCGATGCCCAGCGCCAGCAGCGGGAACCCCACAAGGACGGCGCGATGGGCGAGGTCGCCGGCGGCCTCGCCGCCCGGGAGCGAGGCGAATCGCCTGCGGCCCTCGCCACCCTGAACCAGGTAGATGACGGCGGCGCTGAAGGCCACGGTGAGGACGGCGTAGGAGACCATCACGACGCTCACATGGAGGGTGAGCAAGGGACCGTTCTGGAGGGCGGGGATGAGGGGGATGACCTCGTCGGGGAAGAGGGTGGCGATGCCGAGAAGGGCAGTGACGATGGGGAGGGCGACCAGCCCGAAGCGTCGCGCTCCCGCCGTCCGCTCGAACGCGAGCCAGGCGACGGAGACGCCCCAGGCGAGGGCGACGGTGTACTCGTACAGATTCGAGAGCGGCGCATGCTCGACTGCGATCCAGCGGGCGATCAGCGAGACCGTGAGGGCAGTCGCCGTGAGCGCGGCGAACGTGGTCGCGAGGCGGCCGATGCCAGCGTTGGGCGTGCCGGTCGCGCCGGAGAGCGTGACGGTCCCGGCGGATGTCTGTGCGCTCAGGCGGCGCAGGGAAAGGGAGGCGCTGGCGACGTGCGCAAGGTAGGTCGCGGACGCAATTCCGGCGAACGCGAGGCCGGTCCAGAACAGGTAGCTCGCGAGCTCGACCATCACCCGATTGTATCGCCGGTCCCCGCCACGGACCTGCGCCGGGCTGCCCGTAGAATGCGCGGGTCGCGGCGTCCGCCGCAGGAAGGGACGAGATGACAGCCACCCGCAAGGCCCACTTCGGCGTGACCGTGCCGCAGATCAAGCGCACCTGGGAGGAATCGAGCGCCGCTGCGCGCGAGTTCGAGTCGCTCGGGTTCGATTCGATCTGGGTGAACGACCACCTCTACGGGCCGCAGTCGCCCCAGATTCCGATCCTCGAGGCGTGGACGGCGGTGGCGGGGCTGGCGGCGATCACCGAGCGCGTCGAGATCGGCACGCTCGTGACACCTGCGGGGATGCGCAATCCGGCGCACCTCGGGAAGACGATCGCGACGGCCGACGAGATCGCGGGCGGGCGCGTCATCCCGGGACTCGGGGGCGGCTGGATGGAGCGCGAGTTCACGGACTTCGGCGTGCCGTTCCTCTCGACGCGCGAGCGGCTACGGCAACTCGAGGAGACGGTGGTGCTGCTGAAGCGGATGTGGAGCGAAGAGGAAGCGGTCACCTACGAGGGGAAGCACGTACGCGTCGAGAACCTCGTGTGCGAGCCGAAGCCGCCGCGGACGCCGCCCATCCTCATCGGGGGCGCGGGAGAGCGCGTCACGCTGCGGGTCGCGGCGCAGCACGCCGACATCTACAACAACCTCGCGGGACACCACTCGAATCTCGCGCGGAAGGTCGAGGTGCTGCGTCAGCACTGCGCCGACATCGGTCGCGACCCGGACGAGATCGCGGTCAGCCAGCAGTGCCTGGTCACGATCGCGCCGGACGAGGCGTCGGCGGCGCCGATGATCGAGCGGGCGCAGAGGATCTTCGGCGGGCACCTCGGCGACCCCACCGGACCCCTCGCCCTCTCCGGCAGCCCCGAGCGCATCCGCGACCAGATCGCGGCCAACCGCGCGGCGGGCTGCGACATGTTCGTCATCGAGTTCTTCGGTCGCGACACGCGGGAGCCGGCGCGGCTGTTCGCGGAGAAGGTCCTGCCGTACGTCTAGTCGAGGCCAGCCCGCCCCTTGTGCGGCGCGGTAGGATGGCCAGTCCGGGGGAGTGGATAGGGCCCGGTGGTCCTCGCCGTCTTCAAAACGGTCGCCTCGTCGCCAGCGCGGCGAGGGGTGGGTTCGACTCCCATGCACTCCCGCCACATGACCCTACCGGCCCTCTCAGCGCCAGCCTTCCTGGCCGCAGCGCTCGATGTTCATCTGGGCGGGCGTGGTGAGCAGCGAAGACACGTCGTGGGGATAGATACGGAGGTCTCCGTCATCGGTTGTCAAGATCCGGCCTTCAGCGTTTCGAAGGCGGATCTTCAGTGATTGTGCTTCGCGCAACTGTTCAAGAACGAATCGCGAGTCTGGAGCATAAAACCAGTCGCCAATCACACCGCCACCGATTCTCCATCTTTCTGTGAATGGATCCCGATTTGAAGTCTCCCATTCCACTGAAGTAGTCTCAGGAAAGAAGTGCGCGCCAGATACCTTGAATATAGCCTGTAGACTACCTCGGATACAGCGAAAGCTGAAAGTGCTTTCGCCTTCTCGGATAACCCTTCCATCGCCGTCGTGGACACCTATTGAGGTGAAGAGCGAGCCATCATCCATAATGTAGGCGTTGTACGTCGTTCCACCCGTCTTTCCTACTCCTACGAACCAGAGTGGGACCGCCACGTCGATGTCGCCGTAGCGGAACGTGCCCCTGCTGTTCAGCCCGCTCATGTCGAGTGGGATCGTCCCCAGCGTTCCCCATGAACCTCCCTCGGGCCGAGCGCTGATGTAGAGGTCGAGGGCATCGGACACGCTCTGCCAGACGCGCACCTCGACGTTCACCTGGTTCGGTGCTCGTGCGCCCCCCAGTGGAACGGCCACGGTGATGTCACCGTAGGTGAAGGTACCCCTGCTGCTTCGCCCGCTCATGTCCAGGGGGATGGTTCCCAGCGTTCTCCACGAACCACCCTCGGGACGGGCGCTGATGTACAGGTTGTGGGCATCGGAAACACCTTGCCAGACACGTACCTCAACAGTGGCCGAGGACTGTGCGGACACAGCGGTCGTTCCCTGACTCAGGGCGACCAGGAGACCCGTCACTACCAAGGCGACTTTGACTGCTGTGGTCCTTCCACGCTGCACAGTCTGGTGTGGAGGAACCATCAGTCTCCCAGGCTTCTCGGAAGTGCGGCGGACTCTACGTGAAATTGGAGCGAATCACGACGAGCGGCCGCTGGCACCAGCACGGCGCCCCTAGACGTCCAGGTTCTGGACATCCTTCGCGTGGGTCTGGATGAAGCGGCGGCGGTGGCTGACGTCTTCGCCCATGAGCTCGGAGAAGATGCGGTCGGCGGCGGCGGCGTCTTCGATCGTGACCTGCATGAGGATGCGGGAGTCGGGCTTCAGGGCGGTCTCCCAGAGCTGGTCGGCGTTCATCTCGCCAAGACCCTTGAAGCGCTGGACGTTGCCCTTCTGCTTCTTGCCTCGCTGGAACGCTCTCAGCTCCGGGTCGGAGAAGAAGTAGTGGGTCGTCTTGCCCTGCTGGAGGCGGTAGAGGGGCGGCTGGGCGATGTAGAGGTTCCCGTTCTCGATGAGCTCGACCATGTTGCGGAAGAAGAAGGTGAGCAGGAGTGTGCGGATGTGGGCGCCGTCGACGTCGGCGTCGGTCATGATGATGACCTTGTGGTAGCGCAGCTTCGTGATGTCGAAGGTGTCGCGGATGCCGGTGCCGAGGGCGGAGATGATGAGGCGGATGGCCTCGTGGCCGAGCATCTTCTCGGGAAAGGCCTTCTCGACGTTGAGGATCTTGCCGCGAAGGGGGAGGATGGCCTGCGTGTGGCGGTCGCGTCCCTGCTTGGCCGAGCCACCGGCGCTGTCGCCCTCTACGATGAATATCTCGGACTCTTCGGGGTCGCGGCTGGAGCAGTCGGCGAGCTTGCCGGGAAGGTTGCCGCTCTCGAGCGCGCTCTTGCGGTGGACGAGGTCGCGGGCCTTGCGGGCCGCCTCGCGGGCGCGGGCGGCGGTCATGCCCTTCTCGATGACGCGACGGGCGTCGGAGGGGTTCTCCTCGAGGTACTGGGTGAGGGCGTCGCCGAGCGCGCTCTGGACGTGGGCGGCCACCTCGGCGTTCCCGAGGCGGGTCTTGGTCTGGCCCTCGAACTGGGGCTCGGGCAGCTTCACCGAGACGACCGCGACAAGCCCCTCGCGCACGTCCTCGCCACCGAGGTTGGCGTCGCCGTCCTTGAGCACCTTGGCCTTGCGGGCGTAGTCGTTGAGGACGCGGGTGAGGGCGCTGCGGAAACCGGTCAGGTGGGCGCCACCGTCGATCGTGTTGATGCCGTTCGCGAAGGTGTAGACGGACTCGTTAAAGCCGTCGTTGTACTGGATGGCGCACTCGATGAGACTCCCCTCGATCTCGCGCTCGACGTAGACGGGGTCGTGGTTGAGGACGGTGCGGTCACGGTTCACGTGCCGGACGAAGCTCTGGATGCCGCCCTCGAAGTAGTAGTTCATCTCCTGCCCGTCGCGCTCGTCGAAGAGGCGGAACCAGGTGCCCTTCGTGAGGAAGGCGTACTGGCGCAGGCGGTCGGCCTCAGTGGCGAAGTCGAACGAGGTGGAGTCGAAGACCTCGGAATCGGGCTTGAAGGAGATCGTCGTGCCGTAGCCGCGGCCGTTCTTGAGGGGTTTGGGGGCGAGCTTGTTCAGCGCCTCGCCACGCGAGTAGTCCTGGCGGTAGACCTTGTTGGCGGTGCGCTTCCCCTGCGCCTCGGGATCGGGGACGACCTCGACCCACATCTCCTCGGCGAGGGCGTTGACGACGCTGGCGCCGACGCCGTGCAGGCCGCCGGAGACCTTGTAGCCGCCGCCACCGAACTTGCCGCCGGCGTGGAGGACGGTCATGACGGTCTCGACGGCGGTCTTGCCGGTCTGCTTCTGGACGCCCACGGGGATGCCGCGGCCGTTGTCGGTGACGGTACACCAGCCGTCGGCCTGGAAGACGACCTCGATGCGGTCGCAGAAGCCGGCCATGGCCTCATCGACGGCGTTGTCGACGAGTTCCTTGACGAGGTGGTGGAGGCCGGCCTTATCGGTCGTCCCGATGTACATGCCGGGCCGACGGCGGACCGCTTCGAGACCCTCCAGCACCTGGATATTGGCTGCGGTGTAGGTGCTCGGAGTCGCCTGTTCGATCGCCATACGCTGCCTTGGGAAAACTCGACCGCGAGCGTTCGGAACGCTACCGCGGGTATTGTTAGGATTCCTGTGCATTTTATCACGAGAAAGGTGTGAAACGCCAGTTTTTCGGGCGCTCAAAAGGGGCTCTCCACGCCTATACTGACGGCACCTTTTCGCCGGCAAGAACACCACTGCGACATGCCTGTTTCCACCCCTCTTTCCACTCCAGCGAGCGACTGACCAGCGACATGGGTTTGCTCGATCGCTTCCGCAAGTTCGACCGGCCGGAGCCACCGGAGCAGGTCACCGTGGAGGCGATCGGGTGGGTTCGGAACGACGTGGGGAAGCCGCGTCCGCACGGCTGGGAGGATGTCGAGAGCCGCATCGAGGTGCTGGCGGAGCACGCCGAGCGACTGCGCGGGATTGAGGAGTACAGCCACGTGGTCGCGGTCTTCTACATGGACCTGGCGGCGGACGCGCCGGAGAAGCCATCGACGTTGCCGGTGGAGGGGGTGGAGACGGGGATCCTGGCGACCCGCAGCCAGCTGCGTCCGAACCACCTGGGGGTGGCGGCAGTAGCACTGCTGGGCGTAGAGGGCACCGTGCTGCGGGTGCGAGGCCTGGACGCGATCGACGGGACGCCCGTGCTCGACCTGAAGCCGTACTTGCCCCGCTACGACGCCCACCCCGACGCCACCATCCCCGGGGAGTAGCGCCGGGCGTTCACTCGCCGATCACACGCCCCTGACACAATAGCGACGTGACTACTGAAACGATCGAACGAGACGCAACCGACCGAAGGATTCACCTGGAGAAGGCCCGCAACGTCCGCCACCTGGGCGCGCACCCCACCGCCAGCGGCCACGACACGACCGCCTTCGACCTTATCCGCAGCGGCAGCCTGCATGAGATGACCGAAACTGGCCAGGCCGCCCTCGCAGGCCTCGGAGTCAAGGTCGTCGTCGACTTCCGCTCCGACATCGAGCGCGAGACGTACCCCACCCCCGACCTGAGCGCCCACGACATCACCATCGTCGAGGCGCCCGTCTTCCAGGCCGACTACTCCCCCAGAGCACTGGCGCGCATCGACGAGTACCCCGGTCATGCCGCGACCTACCAGCAGTTCCTGACCGAAGGCGGCGGGGCCTTCCGTACCCTCTTCGAGATCCTCGCCACGGCCTCCGGGCCGGTGCTCTTCCACTGCGCCGCGGGCAAGGACCGGACGGGCGTCGCGGCCGCCCTGCTGCTCGACCTCGCAGGCGTTCCCGACGAACACATCATCGCCGACTACGCCCTCTCGACCTCCGAGCTGGAGCCGTTCGTCGAGGAGCGCATGGAGCGCTTCGAGGAGTACGGCATCAGCATCGAGACGGGCCGCCTGATGATGGCCGCGCCGCCGGGCGAAATGGAGCTCACGCTCGACTTCATCCGCGGGCGCTGGGGCTCCGCCGCCGGCTACATGGGCACCCTCGGACTCAACCCTTCGACCATCGAGGCCGTCCGAGCGAGGATGTTCTCCTAGGCTCGCCTACACGCGTTGCCGCCTGCTGGCCCACACCGCGCGAAGGGATCGCTCACGCCCTCCCTGGGAACGGAGAGGGCGCTTCCGTGCCGGAAAGTCAGTGGAAATCAGGCTGGCTGGCGGAGAGGGGGAGATTCGAACTCCCGGTGCATTGCTGCACACCGCTTTTCGAGAACGGTACCATAAGCCACTCGGACACCTCTCCGAGAGCGAGTCTAGCAACGTCCCCGAATGCGCGCGAAACGGGGGCAGGAGGCGCCGTTGGAACCGTTTGTTGTGGCCTGCTGCCAGGTCCGGGCCCATGCCCTCGATGACGCCGAGGAGAACCTGCAGGGGCTCCTGCGCGCCCTCGATGAGGCGGGCGACGCGGGCGCTCAGCTCGTGGCGCTGCCTGAGTGCGCGTACCCCGCCTACTACGTGCGCGACTCCGATCCGTACGCCCGGCCCGGAGTGCGGCCCTTCGCCGAGGTGACCGCGCTGTTCGCCGAGAAGGCACGTCGCTACGGCTACTGGCTGGCGGCGGGCATGGCGGTTCCCCACGAGGACGGCTCGCTGACGAACAGCGGCGTCATCTTCGACCCGAGCGGCGAGATGGTAGGGCGGTACGACAAGGGCTTCCTCTGGCACTTCGACAACTTCTGGTTCCGGCGAGGCGACGCGTTTCCCGTGTTCGACGCCGGGTTCGCGCACTTCGGCGTGCTCATCTGCGCGGACGGGCGGCAGCCCGAGATCGCGCGGTCGCTGGCGGTGAACGGGGCGGAGGTCATTCTCGACCTGACGGCGTGGGTCTCGTGGGCGAGCAGCGTCGAGCAGCTCAGCACGACGCAATGCGAGTACCTCATGCCGGCGCGAGCGTTCGAGAACGGCGTCTGGGTGGCGGCGGCGGACAAGTGGGGGCCGGAGGACAACACGCTCATCTACGCGGGGCGCTCATGCGTCATCGACCCCGAGGGGAAGACGCGCGTGGCCGCGCCGAGCACGGGCGACCAGGTGGTCACCTACACGATCGACCCCGCGGATGCGTCGGCGACGGCCGTTCCGCGCCGGCCCAGCCTGTACGGGCGGTTGACGGAACCGTGGGAGCGCGCTCCGGCGAGGGCGCTGCTGGAGGAGCCGATGGTTCCCGCCGACGAGAACCGGCGCATCGCGGTCGTGCCGGGTTCGGGCGAGCTGTTCGACACGGGCACCGTGATCGCGCGCTACGAGGCGCTGCGCGAGCAGGACTGCGACCTGACGGTGTTCGGGGGCGAGGTGGGAAACGAGGGGTGGCAGGGCGCCCTGCCTGCGGTCGAGAAGGCGGTACGGGCGAACGGTGGGGCGGTTGCATTCGCGGTCGCGACGAACGGCTGCACGATGGAGCAGGCGGCGGTACTCGTGACCCCGGACGAGACGGTCGAACACCGGGCCACGCACGGGCGCGGTATCGACCTGGGTGAGTCGACGGCACCGGTGACGCGCACGGAGGCAGGGAACGTGGGGCTGGTCTGCGGGGACGAGGGGCTGGCTCCCGAGGTGGCGCGCTGCCTCGCGCTGGAGGGGGCGGACGTGATTGCCTGGCCGACATTCGGCGACCACGCGATGAACGAGCGCATTGCTCGCGCCCGCAGCGACGAGAACCGCGTCTACACGGCCGCCGCCTGGAGCGCCGGCGGCGTCATCACGTCGCCCACGGGAGCGCCGCTGACGGCCGTGCCGGCGGGCACGGACATGGCGATGGCGGCGCAGGTCAACCGCTCGCAGGCGCGCTGGAAGGACATGGCGCCGGGAACGCACGCCCTGCGCGATCGCGTGCCCGAGGCGTACGGAGCGCTCGTCGCGGACCGGTAGGGGTGGCGGCTAGCTACCGCGGGGCTTCAGGACCTCGACGGTAAGCTCGCTGGGGATGGACCCGCGCGTCACGCTCAGGCGGGGGCGGGGTTCGGGGGTGGCGCCGGCCTCGCTGAGGAAGC
Organism: Dehalococcoidia bacterium; assembly: GCA_009841435.1. Lineage (GTDB taxonomy): Bacteria > Chloroflexota > Dehalococcoidia > Tepidiformales > Tepidiformaceae > UBA2991. The sequence goes on from VXLW01000033.1 coordinate 46,748, forward strand.
GGTCGATGGGGTCGAGGTGGGCGCTGTCGAGGTCGGTGCGGTAGTTCATGGGGATGACGATGTTGGGGTCGATGCGCTGCATCAGGTCGGCGGCGACGGAGGCGGCAAGCGAACCGCCACCGCCCACGGGCATGAGGAGGACGTCGACGTTCTCGAAGCGCTCGAGGATGGTGGCGTCGGGCGGGGCGTCGGGGAGGCCGAGGTGGACGATGTTGACGCCGTCGATCTCGTAGAGGAAGGCCATCGTGCGGCCGTCCTCGCGGGCGATGGGGATGCCCGTCACGAGGATGCCGCGCACCTCGTACTCGCCCGGCGCCTCGAACACGCGCGGGTCGCCGCTAACGCCATCGTGGTTGCTGATCTCGGGGTCCTCGTTACGGCTGAGGGTGACGATCTCGGCGGTCGTGCGCCCAAGGCTGTAGCCGGTCGAGGGGGCGACGGGGTCGGTGAGGACGGCGCCCTCGCGGCCACGGAGGCGGAAGCAGGTGCGTCCCAGCCAACTGATCTCCACCGACCGCATGCTACCGGCGGGGCGGGAAACGCGGAAGGAAACGCGGACGCTAGCGCTGGAGGAGCACGCTCGCGTTCGAGCCGCCCAGCCCGAGGCTCGTGACGAGGACGCAGTCGAGGCGCTCCTCGCGCGTCTCGCGGACGACGCTCAGGTCCGAGCGTTCGGGGGGCTCGCGGAAGCCGGCGGCGGGGGCGACCTGCTGGCGGCGCATCGCCTCCAGCGCGTAGGTGAGGGCCAGGGGGCCGCTGGCGGCAAGGGTCTGGCCGAGCGCACCCGCGGGGGCGGTCACGCTCGCGTAGTAGACGTGGCGGCCGAAGGTGCGCGTGAGCCCGACGGCGTCGGAAGCGTCGCGGTTGGCGCGGCCGTCCGCACAGGAGGCCACGTGGTCGACCTGGTTCTGGAGGTAGCCGGCGGCGCCAAGCACGGCTTGCATGGCGCGGCCGGCCTCGGCCGGGTCGCTGGGCTCGAGCGGTTCGGCGAGGGGGTCGAAGGTGCGGGTCGCGGCGGCGATGCGGGCGTGTACGGTCGCACCCCGCTCACGGGCGTGCGACTCCGCCTCTACGACGACGTAGGCAGCTCCCTCGGCGGGGATGCAGCCGTCGGGGTGGGCGTCGAGGGGG
>VXLW01000006.1 GCA_009841435.1 Dehalococcoidia bacterium
GGCGAGGCTGATGACCAACATCGTCGGCTGCGACCCCGATGACATCGGCGTCGGGGAAGAGGAGGCGGATCGAGGGGAGGTTCTCGACGGCGAACCAGAAGGCGCGTTCGCCGACGGCGAGGCGCGCCGCTCGGCCGCCAGCCTCCAGCTCGGCCAGCCACTCGCGCCAGGAAACGGCGTGCTCCGCGGCGAGGACGACGAAGCCGAGGAGGGCGTCGTGGGCTTCCTCGGAGTCGCGGGGCTCGGGCCAGGCCTCCTCGCGCACGCGAGCGATGGCGTCGGGACTGAGGGCGGCGAGGTCGCGGGCGGAGTCGGGGAGGGTTTTGCGGAGGGTAACGGCGCGGGTGCGGCGCTCCTCGATGGGGGCGTCATCGAGGTAGGTGTAGGGGCGTCCGCTCACGATCTCGTGGGCCATGGGGGAGGGTTCGACGGTATCGACGGCGTGGAGGCGGACGGCGCCGTCCTCGATGCGCATGAGCACGTCCTCGAGACCGTTCACGTCCATCGCTTCGTAGAGGCAGTCGTCGCGGGTCTGGCGCATGAGGGGGTGGTCGGGGAGGGAGAGGGGCTCGTCGAGGCGCTCCTGGCACCCAACCTGGGCGGGGAAGACGGCGGCCATGAGGTCGTCGCCGCGCATGCGCTGAAGGAAGGGGGGCACGCGCTTGCCGTTGCGCTGGCGGGCGATGGCGAGCGCGCGCGAGGCGGTCCAGCGCCAGCGAGTGGGGAAGAGGGGGATGTAGAAGATCGACTTCTCCACGAGCGTGGCGGCGTTGCGGGGATTCACCCAGGAGAAGGCCTCAGCGAGGGGCCACGAGTGCTGCGGGCCGGCGGAAAGGAGGATGGCGTCGTCGTTGGCGGCGGCCTGGAGCTCGAAGTCGAAGGTGCTGCAGAACTGCTTGCGGAGGGCGAGTCCCCAGGCGCGATTGACGCGGGCGCCGAAGGGGGCGTGGACGACCAGCTGCATGCCGCCCGCGTCGTCGAAGAAGCGTTCGAAGACGATGTCGGTGTCGGAGGGGACGACGCCGAGGCCGTCGCGGGTGGCGCGAACGTAGTCGACCACCTGGCGGGCCCCGTTCTCGGTCAGGCTGCACTCCTCCTGGAGGCGAGCGACGAGGGCTTCAGGGTCGTCGAGATCACCGGCGACCTCGCGGCGGAGGCGGCCGGCCTCCTCGGAAAGCTCGATGGTGCGGCCGGGCGCTTCGCCCAGCCAGAAGGGGACGGTGGGCGGCGCGCCGTGGGCGTCGATGACGCGGACGGTGCTCTGCTCTACGCGGGTGATGCGCCAGGAGGTGGAGCCGAGCAGGAAGATGTCGCCGGCGGCGCTCTCCATGGCGAAGTCCTCGTTGACGGTGCCGACGGGGATGTCCTCGGGCTCAGCGACGACGCGGTAGTCACCCATCTCGGGGATGACGCCGCCGTTGTTGAGGGCGGCGAGGCGGGCTCCACGGCGACCCCGGACGATGCCGTTGATGCGGTCACGGTGGATGAGGGGCGCGGCGGAGCCGGGACCGTCGCCGATGCCGGTGGCGAGCATCGTCACGATCTCGTCGAAGGGCTCGCGTTCGAGATTCGCGAAGGGTGCCGCCTCGCGGACAAGCTCGTAGAGGGCGTCCTCGGACCAGGGCTCGCAGGCGGTCTCGGCCACGATCTGCTGGGCAAGGACGTCGAGAGGGGCGGTCAGGGGGTTGATGCGGTCGAGGCGTCCGGCGCGGACGGCGCGGATGAGGGCGGAGCACTCCAGCAGCTCGTCGCGGGTGGTGGGGAAGAGGCGGCCGTGGGGGCGGAGGCCGAGGGCATGGCCGGAGCGCCCGATGCGCTGGAGGAGGGTTGCGATACTGCGGGGCGAGCCGACCTGGCAGACAAGGTCGATGGCGCCGATATCGATGCCGAGCTCGAGGGAGGCGGTGGCGACGAGGGCGCGGAGGTCGCCCGCCTTCAGGCGCTGCTCGACCTGCCACCGGCGATCCTTGGCGATGCTGCCGTGGTGGCTGGCGACCGCTTCCTCGCCGAGGCGCTCGGCAAGCTCTTTGGCGGCCCGCTCGGAGAGGGCGCGCGTATTGACGAAGATGAGGGTGGTACGGTGCTCGCGCACGAGCTCGGCCAAGCGGTCGTAGATGTCGGCGAACTGCTCCCTGGGGGGGACGGCCTCAAGGTCGCTGGGGGGCGTCTCGACATGGAGCTCGATGTCGCGCTGGTGGCCGCAGTCGACGATGGAGGCGTCGCGGCCGGCGCCGGCGAGGAAGCTCGCGATCAGCTCGATGGGGCGCTGGGTAGCGGAGAGACCGATGCGGACGGGCGTGCTTTCGGCGAGGTGGTCGAGGCGGGCAAGGGTGAGGGCGAGGTGGCTGCCGCGGCGGTCGCGGGCGAGGGCGTGGATCTCGTCGACGATGACCGTGCGGACGCCGCGGAGGTTCTCGCGGCTGCGCTCGGCGGTAACGAGGAGGAAGAGCGACTCGGGGGTGGTGACGAGGATATGGGGTGGGCGGCGCACCATGGTCTGGCGGGCTGAGGGGGGCGTGTCGCCGGTGCGGACCGCGCTGGTGATAGGCGGGAGGTCGTAACCCATTTCCTTCGCGAGAACGCGGATCTCGTCGAGGGGCTCCTCAAGGTTGCGCTGGATATCGTTGCTGAGCGCCTTCAGAGGGGAGACATAGACGATGCGCGTGCCGTCGTCGAGGTCACCGGCCTCGGCTTCGCGGATGAGCTGATCGATGCCGACGAGGAAGGCGGCGAGCGTCTTGCCGGAGCCGGTAGGGGCGGCGATGAGGGTCGCCTCGCCGGCGTGGATGCGGGGCCAGCCCTCGGCCTGGGCGTCGGTGGGGTGCCGGAAGCGACGCTCGAACCAGGCGCGCACGACGGGGTGGAAGGCCGCGAGGGGGTCGCCGGCGGGTGGAGGCGGGGCGGCTGCGGGGTCACGCTCGAACATCCGTGCGGGTGATAGTAGCGGAACGTGGCGCTTCCCGCTCGCCAAGAGCACCGGCGCCCCCACGAAGGGGGCGCCGGGATGCGGGGCGAGAGGAGTTTCGACTAGCGGCGCCTGTAGGCGACGGCCAACAGAGCTCCAATGACCAGAACGACAGCGAGGAAGAGCGAGACCGTAATCTGCTGCTCAAGGAGGCCGGCCCCCGTGTCGGGTTCTCCGACGGGCCCGCTCGGTTCTTCCGACTCAACGGGCTCGGCCGGCTCCTCCGGCTCAGCAGGCTCTTCGGGCTCAGCGGGCTCCTCCGGCTCAGGTGGCTCTTCGGGCTCAGCCGGCTCGTCGGGCTCGCTCGGCTCGTCAGGCTCAGGGGGCTCGTCCGGCTCGGACGCATCCCCGGGCTCGGGTGGCTCTTCAGCATCTCCGGGCTCGGGTGGCTCATCGCCCTGGTCGTTAGGCCTTCGCGTGTCGCCGTCGCCCACGGTGATCCGCTCAGGGGCAGAGAACTTCTTGCCGCCGCTCCAGTCAGCGTGGTCGGCAGTTAAGGCGCCGCTCGCGCTGTTGGAGTCATCGAGGGCAGCCTCGACCTGATGGGCAGATGCGAGAGACGGGGGACGCGCCAGGATGGTGGCGAGCAGCGCCACCGTCGCAACAAGAAGGAGTGCGGTACTGGAACCAAGTCGGATCAACTGCATGGAGCTTTCCCCTCGTCTCTGGAGATGTGCTGGACACTGCGTTGAGGAGCTCGGGCGCATGAGCGAGCAGCAGTCTCCAGGCGCGTAGCACCCACCGAACGGGCGCCGGGAGGCGCCGTCTCGGTCAGGGCACTGGTCGTAAGGGACAGTGGTGTCGGAGGGGGAGCAGAGAACGACCTGGGTGCTGCCGCACACGTATCAACAGACAAGGCCTCGATCAGCCTCGTGCCCGTCGCCAGGGTTGTGGACCAAGCCATTGGGCCGCTCTCCCACGCGACCCCGCCAGCCGATATGTTAAGGGATACACAATCTTAACGCTAGTGCGCCTAAGCAGGTAAACAGAAAGTCAGAGGATGACGGTTGGGCGGGAATTCCCAGCCTGTGCGAACCAGACAGATCCCAGGGTTAGTCGGAGGGTTCCTCGAAGAGCTGGAAGAGGACGCCGTTGGTGTCGCGAGGGGAAAGGAAGATGTTGCGCTTCCAGCGCTCGCCTCCCACACCTCCGGGGGCCTCGATTCCCTCGGCGGCGAGGACGTCGAGTGCACGGTCGATGGACTCGACCTCGCAGGAAACGTGGTGCAGGCCCCTGCCGCGCTTCGCGAGGAAATCCTGGAGGAAGCCCTCATCGCCGAGCGGCTCGAGGATTTCGAGCTTGAGCTCGGTGTTGGGGATGCGCATGAGGCAGCCCTTGTAGCCCTGGTCCGCGACGTCCCAGCGGCTCTCGACCTCCATCCCGAAGACGCGCTCCTGCCAGGCGGCCTGCGCCTCGAGGTCGGGGGAGGCGAGGGAGACGTGGTCGAGGCGGACGAAGCCGAGGGCTCCGGCTTCACCCCTGGTGCCGTTTACGGAGTTGTCGCTCTTGGGCTGGTAGAGTTGCCAGAGGACGCCGCCGCTGTCTCGGGGATGGATGTAGGCCATCCACCACATGGTGTCCTGGCTGATACCGCCGAAGGGGGTCACGTCGAGGCGTTCGAGCTCGGCAACGGCCTCCTCGATGTCGGGAACCTGGACAGTGAGGTGGTGGAGGCCGGGGCCGCGCTGGTCGAGGAAGCGCTGAACGAAGCTCTCAGGGCCGTCGGGCTGGAGGAGCTCCCACTCGATCTGCGTATTGCGGATGCGAGTGACGCAGCCCTCGAAGGGGGTGCCGGGGTGCGGGGTGAACTGGCGCAGGAAGCGGAAGCCGAAGAGGCGCTCGAAACGCTCGCGCTGCTCGCGCCAGTCCTGGGCGGCCATGCTGATGTGGTCGAACCGGGTGAGGGTGAGCACGGAGCCCCCGGAGGGAAGGGTGTGGGGCGGTATGGTAGGAAGACAGGAGCCGCCGGGCAACGATGGGAGCGAAGAGCGCGACGATCGTGGCGAATCCCCGCGCTCGCGGGATGCGCCGCTTCGACACCGAGGAGGCCCTGCGCCGGCTCGATGAGCGCGGCTACGAGGGGCGTCTTGAGCTGCCGGACTCGCCGGAAGGGACCGCTGAGGCAGCGGGTCGCGCAGCGGAGCGCGGGGACGCCTTCGTGTTCGTGCTGGGTGGGGACGGGACGGTACGGCTGGCAGCGGGGGCGATGGCGGGATCGGAGTCGGCGCTGGCCGTTCTGCCGGGAGGCACGGCGAACGTCTGGGCCAAGGAGGCAGGGATCCCCCGGAACCTGATGCGGGCGCTCGATGCGCACCTCGACGGGCAGCAGGTGTCGATGGACCTGGGACGGGCGAACGACGAGCCGTTTCTCCTGATGGCGGGCATCGGCTGGGACGCGGAGATCGCGGCGACCGTGACACCCGCGCTCAAACGGAAGCTGGGCGTGCTCGCCTACGTCCTGCACGGCATTCCCATGCTGCCCAGGCTGCGGACGACGGAGGTGGCGTGGTCGGCGGAGGGGGAGTCGGCAGAAGAGCGCGCAGGACTGATTGTGGTCAGCAATACGCGGCTCTACGGCGGGTTCCTCATGTTCTCGATGGGGGCGAGCGCGCGGGACGGGCAACTGGACGCGTGCATCTTCACGCCCCGGACCGCGGCGGAGGCACTTGGCCAGGCCATCCGGGTGGTGGTGCGGCGTCACTCGGGCGTGGAGGGCGTACGCGAGCTGCGAACGCCGGGGTTTGCCGTAACGACGCCCGGGCTGCCGGTGCAACTGGATGGGGACGTTGTGGGGGAGACGCCGGTGACGCTCACGGCCGAGCGGGGAGCTATCAGGATGAGCGTTCCCGCGGGCCCGCTGACACCGGTGCTCTGGGACTAGGGACGGCTACTCGCCCTCGAAGCGGCCGATGCCCCCACCGGCAACGACGAAACGGCCGGCGGCGCTGGTGAGGACATCGCGGACGCGGTCGGGGTCGGCGGTTGTGACGATGACCTGCTGGAAGATCTCGAAGGAATCGAGCACGCCGCGGCGGCGCTGCTCGTCAAGCTCGCTGAGGACATCGTCGAGGAGGACGACGGGCTCGTCGCCGAGGCAGGTCTGGAGGTAGGCGGCCTCGGCGAAGCGCAGGGAGAGGGCGGCGGTGCGGAGCTGGGCGCGCGAGGCGAAGGAGGCAGCGGAGAAGCCCTCGATCAGCACCTCGACATCGTCGCGATGGGGACCGAAGAGGGTGACACCGGCGCCGATCTCGCGGGGGCGGCCATCGCCCAGAGCCTGTAGCATGCGGCTGGTCCACTCGGCCTCGTCGATGGGGAGGTCGTCCTCGACGGAATCGCCGAGGGCGGGCTTGTAGGTAAGGTCGATGGTCTCGGCGTCGTCGCTGAGGCGGGCCATCTGCTCGCGGGCGTAGGGCACAAGCAGGCCGAGGGCATCGGCGCGGCCCTTCATGATGATGCCGCCGGCGTGGGCCAGCTCCTGATTCCAGAAGCCGAGCTCGGTGGGGGACGCTTCGCGGGCCTGGATGCGCTTGAGCAGCCCGTTCCGCTGCTGGAGGACGCGCTGGTAACGCTGCATGGCGCGCAGGTACCCGCGATCCACCTGGGAGGCCATCATGTCGAGGTAACGGCGGCGGAGGATGGGCGGTCCGGCGACGACTTCAATATCGAGCGTGGTGAAAAGGACGGCAGCCAGCTCGCCGACGGCATCGGAGGTGCGCTTGGCGAGGCCGTTCACACGGACGCGCTTCCCGGCACGCTGACCCTCGCCGCTGCGACCGACGACGGCGACTTCGAGATTGAGGCGGCCAGCTGCTCGCTGGACCTCGGTCTGGAGTCGAGCGACGGGGAACTCGGAGTCGAGCACATCTCGGCGCACGAGGTCGGAGTCGCTGCTGGCGCGGCTCGAGCGGAGGGTGGAGAGGAGGTAGATGGCCTCGAGCAGGTTGCTCTTGCCCTGGGCGTTCTCGCCAACGAAGAGGTTGAGGCCGCGATCGAGGGACAGCTCGACCTGTGCGTAGTTGCGAAAATTGGCGAGGTTGAGATCGGTGATATACACAACGTGTCCAGCGTAGCCCCCCGCAGGGCCCGAGAACGTGAAGTATAGAGGCCTTGACGTTATGGGGTTATGTCCCATCCGCGAGGAGCATGAGCAGAACTGCTTACGTGCCTACGCCCTCGGCGTTTGGGGGTATAATCCCGGCCAACACGAACAAGCGAGTAAACGGATGAAGGTTCAAGTCCTGCAGGAGAACCTCCAGCGGGGGCTCGCGATCGTCGGGCGCGCGGTTGCGGCCCGGTCGACGCTCCCCATCACCTCAAACGTCTTGATGGCGACGGACGGGGGGCGGCTGCGCCTCTCGGCCACCGATCTCGACATCTCCATCAGCACCTGGATCGGGGCGAAGATCGAGGAGGAGGGGGCGACGACGATCCCGGCGCGGCTGATCACGGATTTCGTGGGGCAGCTGCCGCCGGCGACGGTGTCGATCGAGGTTCCGGAGCGCACGCGCCAGGCGAAGCTGGAGTGCGCGCGCACGGAGTCGACCATCAACACGATGGACGCCGAGGATTTCCCACGCATCGCAGCGATCGACGAAGGGCCCTCGATCGAGCTGGACGCGGCGACGCTGCGTCGCACGATCGACCGGGTGGAGTTCGCGGCGGCAACGGATGACTCGCGGCCGGTGATCACGGGCGTGAGCATCAAGGGCGAGGAGAGCAAGCTGACGTTCGCGGCTTCCGACGGCTTCCGGCTGGCGGTCTCGGATATCGAGCTGGGCGCCCGGCAAGCGTTCCCGGTGACCGACCTGAACCTGATCGTTCCGTCGCGAGCGCTCCGGGAAGTCGGGCGGCTGATCGGAGACGGGGCGGCGCCGGTCGAGCTGCGGGTGAACGAGAAGCAGACGCAGGTGCAGTTCTCGATGACGGACGTTGAGCTGGTGGCGCAGCTGATCCAGGGGACGTTCCCGAACTACAACCAGCTGATCCCGGGGGAGTTCAACACGGCCACGGTGGTGGATGTCGACGACTTCATGCGTGGGGCTCGCATCGCGGCCATCTTCGCGCGGGACGGGAGCGGCATCGTACGGCTGCAGGTGCAGCCCTCGGGCGAGGGCGGCTCGGGGAAGCTGGTCATCAGCGCCCGCGCGGACGAGGTGGGCGACAACGAAGGCGAGATCGACGTGAAGGTAGACGGCGAGCCGGCGAAGATCGCGTTCAACAGCCGCTACCTGGCCGACGTCCTGGGCGTCCTCGACGGCGAGGTGCGCCTCGAGACGACGAGCCCCTCAAGCCAGGGCGTCTTCCGCCCGGCCGAGGAAGACGGCTACGTGCACGTGGTCATGCCAATGTTTGTTCAATGGTAAGAAATTTTCTGCCCAACCTATTCAAGTCGTGCGGAGTCACGCCCTTTAAGTAGACCGGAGGCGCCTTCGTCGGTGCGCTGAATCTCGACAGTCAACTGCATCCCCTGGGCCACTCCGCTGAGCCGGCCGGCGTCCGCTTCCGCCAAGACCTCCTCCCTCAGGACCTTGCAGGCGGCGGCGAAGTCGTCCACATCCAGGGGAACCTTCGCTCCGCTGTCTTGCCGGCGACCTGTGCGCAGCTCCACCCTCGGGCCGCATTTCTCCGCGAGTCTCCGGCTGCCTCAGGAGAGCGGCGTCCAGACGAGGGTGTCCGGGTGGAACTGGCTCCAGGCGAACCAATACGCCTGGTGACTGGGCAGCGGGCGGCCGTCGGTCCACTCGGCGCGAAGTCCGCCGCCGTCCAGGACGAGCCGGACCCCGGCCAGGACCACCGCATCGCCTTCCTGAAGCGCGGCTCGCGACTGCGCGACCGGGAAGGCCAGCGCCTCTCCTGCCGGCGTGACGACCCCAAGCACGGGTGATTGCACGGGGAGGCGCTGGTCGACCTCGCCGATGGGGAAGATGGGTCCCCCAGCGTCCCGCCCGCGCAGCGGGTCGAGGGGGTAGCTGCGGCCGATGCCGCCGTCCTCCGCCACTATCGTCGTGGCGGGGTAGGCCGCCTTCCATTCGCCCCAGGTGCTGGTAACGACGGGCAGCATCTCCAGGACGAAGCGCTCGTCCTGGAGCGGCCCCGAGAGCGCGACGCCGGTGAATGTGTCGAAGACCGAGTAGGTGTGGAAGTCGAACATCACCTTGTTGGACCGGGAGAGCAGCCCCGAAGTGCGCAGCTCGATTGTCGCGAAGCCGCGCGGAGGACGGTCGGTGAAGTAAGCCTGGGCCGAACCGCAGAGGGTGCAATAGGGCAAGCCAATGCGCCGGCCGCCCAGAGTGTCGTTGACCATCTCATGCACTTCCATGATGTGTTTGGGGTAGGCACGGGCCTCGCCGTTGACGACGACTCCGAAAACGATGCCGTTGTTCGCGTACCAGGCTCCGCCGCGGACGTCGGTAGTCCCGGGGTCATTGAGCGCGGGGATGCAGCCCTGGAGACAGGGGAGCTTGATCTGCTCGAAGGGCCGGTCGTCGATCAGGACGCCCCCCCAACTGACCAGGCGCCAGTCGATCGCCGCGTCCTCGTCCGCGAAGAAGGGCGCCCACCCGGGCTCGACTAGTTCGAATAGCTGGCGCTTCCAGGCCACGTAACCGGGCGGCGCCGGCAGATCCCAGGCGATCAGCCAGTTGGTCACGATTGGCCAGGCGAATCCCCCCGGCACATCGGTGCCGGTCAGCGCCTCGAAGGCCAGGACCACGCGAGCGGCGCGGTCCCCACCCTGCAGAAAGCGCAACAGATCCGCGAGCAGCCAGGCCACGCGCGCGTCTCCCGACGCTCCGACGCGTGCGAGCGCGGCGCGGTCGATCGCCGGGCCGACGTTGCTGAAGAGGCGGTCGAGGTCGGCGACGAGCGCCTCGTCGAGAGGGCCGCTCGGGACCGACGGCGCCGGCGGCGGCTGAGAGCCATCAGCGAGCGTAAGAGGGGGAATGGCCGCTTTCGTTGGGTCGGACGGGAGGTGGTCGGCCGCGGGCGAAGGGCTGGCGCCGGACCCGTCCTCATCGCCACCTACTCCGCTGCAGCCCCAAGCGCCCAGGCAGGCGACCAGGATGAGCACCAACACAGAAACCGTGGAGGATGGGGTCACGCACACCACCGTATCAGGGCGAGGCAGAGGCCACGCTCTACTCCGGTAAACACTCGTCACTGTGCTCGCCGAGCAGAGGAGCGCGACGAACCGACCACGGCGACTTCTCGAACTTGTAGGGCGCACCGGGGTAGGTGAATGAGCGGCCATGTTCGGGGTGCTCCACCTCCACGGGGAAGCCACGGGCGATGAAGTGGGGGTCGGCCATCGCCTCCTCCGGCGAGTAGATGATCCCCACCTGGAAGCCGCGCTTCTGGGCGCCAATGAAGAACTCATAGGCGGTGAGATGCGAGGCGATGCAGGCCATGGCCTCCTGGCCGGCGCCGTAGATCGCACGCAGGTCCTCGTCGTCCGGTAGCTTCGAAAGATCGAACTGTTCGCGTTCGGCGCCCAGCGGGAGCAGAGCGGCGGCGTGGAACTGCTCCAGCAGGCCGAGTTCCTCCAGCCACTCGTGGGTCAGCGTGAACTCGTGCGGGCGGCGCGGCGAGACACCGGTGTTGACGTAGCGGCCGTCGGCAGAGCGCACCTGCGCGGGCATGGTCGGGTTCCCGGCGGCGTGCCGCCCGGTCTGGCGCTGCACGGTCTCGCGGGCCACGAGCCAGTTGTAGGTGCCGGCCTCGGTCGTGACGTTGGCGGCGGCGTGCATGTTCACATCAATGTGCTGGCCACGGCCTCCGTTGTCGCGGTGGAGGAGGGCAACCAGCGCAGCCATGACGGCGAAGTGGCAACCGGTGTGGTAGCCCTGGTCGCCGCCGCCACGCACGGGCGGGAGGGAGTGATCGTCGTAGCCGTTGTTCCAGGCGGGGCCCCCGCCCGCGAGGATGGTGAGGTCGCTTGCGGGCTCGTTCGCGCGGGGCGCGTTGCGGCCGAAGGGCGTGATCGAGACGTAGATGAGCCGCTCGTTCGATGGCTGCAGGTCCGGGAAGTCGAGACCGAGGGTGGCCATGACGCCGGGGTCGCGGTCCTCGAGAAGGATGTCGGCGTGGGCAGCCAGGCGCCGAAACGCATCGCGGCCGGCTTCGTTCTCAAGGTCGAGCGTGACTCCCTGCTTGCTGGTGTTGTAGTACCAGAAGTAGAGGCTGCGTTCCGGGCCGGGCTCGTCTTCGAGGAAGGGCGGATAGGTGCGGGTAATGTCGCCGCCGGGCGGCTCGACCTTCACGACGTCGGCGCCCATGTCGGCCAACAGCTTGCCGGCCCAGGCGCCGCGCTCGCTGCACAGTTCGACCACGCGCAGGTCCGCCAGGGGGCCGCTCAAATGACGCCCTCCTCGCGCAGTGACGCGATCTCGGCGGGCGCGAGACCGAGGATCTCGCCGTAGACGTAGTCGTTGTGCTCGCCGAGGCAGGGTCCGCCACGCTCGAGGCGCCAGTCCGTCTCCGACAGATGCACAGGCAGGCCATCGACGCGAACGTCGCCAATCGCGGTGTGGTTCACGCTGGGCCAGAGGCCCCAGCCCTCGGTGTTCGGGTCTTTGTCGACGCGCTCCTCGGGGCGCTGGACGGCGGTCGCCGGGAGCCCGGCATCGCGGATGCGCGCGGCGAGCTCGAAGCGCTCGTGCCGGCGAGTCCAGCGTTCCATGTTGCGGTCGAGTTCGTCCTCGAACTCGAGCCGGCCCGAGAGGCTGTCCCAGCGCGGGTCCTTCGCCCAGGGCTCACCGATGAGCTCCCGCAGGGCCTGCCACTCCTCATCGGAGCGGCAGGCGACCGCGATCCAGTTGTCTTCGCCCTCGGCAGCATAGATGTTGTGCGGCGCCATATGCGGGAACTGGCTGCGATTGGCGTGGGGCATCCCCTCCCGGCGCAACGGCCGGCCGTTCACGGTGGCGTCGAGCAGGGCCGGACCGTTGAGGGTGCAGGCCGCTTCGGTGCAAGCCAGATCGACCCACTGACCTTCGCCGGTGACATTCCGGTGGTGCAGGGCCATGAGGATGGCGATGGCCATGAAGTAGCCGCCGGTGTGGTCCATGTAGCTGTAGCCCCAGCCTGCCGGCGGCTGGTCGGGCAACCCCGAACCAAAGGTGAGCCCGGAGAGCGCCTGCACGATCGGCCCCCAGGTCTTGTAGTCGCGATAGGGGCCCGAGTGGCCGAAGCCGCAGTTCGACACGTAGATGATGTCGGAGCGGATCGCCTTGAGCGCCTCGTAGTCGAACCCCCAGCGGTCGAGGACGCCCGCCGAGAAGTTCTCGGACACGACATCGGAGATGCCGACGAGTTGCCGGAGCAGCTCACGGGCGCGCTCGGAACGCAGGTTGAGCGTGATGCCCAGCTTCTCGACGTTGTGGTTGTTGTAGGCGCCCCCGAGGTCGATGCCACGGCGCTCGTCGATGTACGGCGGGTTGCCGCGAAGAATGTCCCAGCGCCCTTCAGGCACCGGGTCCTCGATGCGAATGACCTGCGCCCCGAAGGCGGCAAGGAACCGGGTTGCGCCGGCCCCGGCCAGCTGCCCGGTGAAGTCGCAGAAACGGAGATGGGACAGCGCGCCGTCGGCAGCGACGGGCCCGCTACCGGATTTGCGGGTCACCGGTAACGGGCCAGCGCAGCGACCCGAGCGAGAAAGCGAATCGACGCTTGCGGATACTTCCCTTCCTTGATGACACCGGCCCCGCTACGCCAACCACAGGTCGGCAGCGTGACGGGCTATCGTGTCCCAGTTCTCGAAGTTGCCTGCGAGCGGCTCGGTGCCGCCGGGGAGGATGGGGAAGCCCCGCACGTCGGGCGCATAAATGCCCGACTGGTGCAGGCGGTGGTCGATGAGCTGCGGCATGTCCTCCAACAGGATGCGCTGCGCCTCCAGGACGTCCTCGCTCGCCTCCGAGGGAATGTATTTGGCATCGGCTCTTGCGATCACCGCATCCAGCTCCGGGTTGGCGTAGCCAGAGAAGTTGTTCCCAGCGCCCGTCCTGTACTGGCCGAGGTCCGAGGACGCCGGCGACGAAGACCCGATGGGAAGGTGGGAGACATCGAAGCCACCGTTGGTCAACGCCTCAATATGGGCGGTTGGATCTGCGGAGAGGCGCCCTTCGACATCGATCTTCGGGAAGGCGGTTCGCCAATCGTCCATCTGTCGAATGGAGAAGTTGTAGCCGTAGGCCTCCCAGACCGTGTTCCCCATGAACTCGAAGGACAGGCCCTCGCCCTCGGGGAAGCCGGCGGCCGCGATCAGCTCGTTCGCCGTCTTCAGGTCTTCAGTCTTGTCCACCCGCCACCCCGGCAGTGTGAGGAGCTCCTCCTGCGAGATGCCTTCGGCGTGGGCATTGTTCAGGACGCCGCCCAGGTGGAAGAAGCCTTTGCCCCAGAAAGCCTCCTGGTTCGCCACGTAGTTCGTGGCCAGGTGCATGGCGCGCCGCAGGCGCTTGTCCTCGAACGTGGCTCCGCTCCGGCAATTGAAGATGGTGTAGGCGCACGTGGAACCAGCCCAGTGGAACAGCTGAGAGCCTTCGCGCGCATCAAGGATGGTCTCGCGCTCCACCTTCGACGGATTGTTGAAGAACGTCCCGTTTCCTTGAATGAAGGAAGACGCCTGGCTGACGCGGTCCCCTGTCGGCCTCCAGATCATGTTGTCCATGTACGGTGCGCCGTCCCAGTAATCGGGGTGTCGATCGGCGGTGAAGCTCTCGTCTGTCTTGTACTCGGAGAGCCTCCACGGTCCGGTGCCCGATATCGTGTCCGGTTGCGCATTCTGGAGACCGCCAGACTCGAAATTCTCCACCGGCATCAGGGATGCGTAGGGAAGCGTGAGGCCCCACGGGAAGGCCAGCGGGCTGGAGAACGACACCGTGACCTTGCTGTCATCGACGGCTTCCGCGGAAACCAGTCCCTGCAGCAGGTTTGCCATCCAGTAGGCGCTGGCGTCACCGTCGGGAGCCAGCAGGCCGGCTATGCGCTCGAGGTTCACGGCGACGTCCTCGGTGTTGAACAACCGGCCGCCGGTCAGCGCTCCGTCGTGGGTCTTCACGCCCGGCCTGATAGTCACGATGTGCTCGAGGCCGTCGACGGTCTCCCAGGCGCTGAAGAGCTCCGGGGTGAGCGCGCTCCCATCGAAGTTCCGGCGAACGGCGATATTGCCGGCGAAGAGCCACAGCCTGACACCACCTGAACCGGCAAGGTGAGGATCGACCACGGCGGGGACGAATCGAATGCCGTCGCCCTCCCAGATGTACGAGCCACCCTGCTGGGGAGCATCCGCCGCGGGCGCCTCTGTCGGCGCCTCCGTTGGCGCTTCCGTGGCCGCTTCGGTTGCCGGCGCCGCGGGCTCTTCTACGTCGTCGTCATCGTCGTCATCGCCGCAGCCCACAAGGCCAAGAGCAGCCGCCCCTAAGCCCAGACCCGCGGAACCGCCAAGAAAGGCGCGTCGCCCCAGGCGTGTCCCCGGGTAGCGCCGGCTCCAATACGATTTGTCGTCCCTCATGTCATGGTCCCCCTCTCAAGACCCGCAATTGCTGGCATTTCGATATTCGGATTGCCAATATTCGTTTTCCGTATTGTAGGCCTGCCGTCAAGGCCGTGGATTGCCACGTCGATCAAAGTGGAACAGTTGGGAATTCGACGAGCGGATGCCGAACACGAGCGTCCCCGCACCAACGGCAGACTGTATGCTGCTGGAGCATTGCGACGAATCTGATGTGGGATGAGCCGCCTCGTCGATCCGACGCGCGCGGCTCCTCCATCAAGGGCTGCGCGCTGTGTGTGGGGGAGGCATGACGAAGTACATCCTCGCCCGCCTCGCCGGCATCATTCCCACGACGCTGCTGCTGTTGCTCACCGTTGTTGTGCTCGTTCGCTTGCTGCCCGGCAGCGCCATCGATGCGCTCGAGGCCCAGGCGGCCGTGGCCGGAACCAGCGGTATCACGGGGGAGGCACGGGCAGCGCTCGAGCAGCGCCTCGGCCTCGATGACCCCCTGCCCCTGCAATATGTCGAGTACACGTGGAACGCGGCGCAGCTCGATTTCGGTCAATCGGTTTTGAGAGGGGAACCGGTGACGAACATGATCGAGCGCACGCTGCCGGTGACCCTGGTGCTGGGGATCATGGCGCTGGTCTGGGCCACAGTGGCGGGGATGACTATTGGGCTCATCTCCGCCGTCATCCGCGGATCGGTGATGGACTACGTCCTGCGGAGCATCTCCATCCTTGGACTCAGTGTCCCGAACTTCGCGCTCGCCACACTTGTCATCGTCATGTCCACCATCTGGTGGAAGTGGTCGCCGCCGGTCACCTATACCTCGTTCGACGCCTCAGCCCTGTGGACGTACTTCTCACAGTTCTTTGCACCGGCCCTGGTCCTGGGGCTCGCGCTGAGCGCAGTGGTCATGCGGCTGACCCGCACCCAGCTGCTCGAAGTCCTCGGCCACGATTACGTCCGGACGGCGCGAGCGAAAGGCCTGCCGGAGCGCACCGCCGTGCTCCGGCATGCGTTGCCAAACGCGCTCATCCCGGTGGTTTCCACGCTAGGTCTCGAGGTAGCCACCCTGATCTCCGGTGCGGTTCTGATTGAAGCGATTTTCGGGCTTCCCGGTATGGGCCGCCTGCTGCTGACGGCTATCAGCGAGCGTGACTATCCGGTCATTCAGGGGATCGCCGTCGTTTCGGGCATGTTCGTGATATTCGCGAACCTGTTTGTCGACATCTCGTATGGGTGGCTGAATCCGCGGGTGAGGGTAGGTGCATGACGACGGCACCGGTCCTTGAAGCGACCAGTGGCCGTAGCGCCACAGGTGCATCCGGCCTGGGTCGGGTGCCATCGACAATCGTGCGATTCGGCCGCCGTCAGCCGCTTGGAGCCTTCTCCGCAGTGGTCCTGATCGTGCTGGTGCTGTCCGCCACGCTGGCGGACGTAGTCGTCCCCTACGATCCGATTCGAAACAACGTAGGTCCCAACCTGGAGGGGCCGGATGGCACCCACCTCTTCGGCACCGACCACTTCGGGAGGGATGTCTTCAGCCGCATCGTGTACGGGGCCCGGACATCGCTCTATGTCGGAATGGGGGCGACCCTGCTGGGAGTGCTCGCAGCCACCTTACTCGGCGCGGTCAGCGGCTACCTGGGCGGAAAGCTCGATTACTTCCTGCAGCGATTTGTCGATGTAGCACAGGCGATCCCGCCGCTCATCTTCCTCCTGGGCGTCCTGCTCGTTCTCGGTCCTCGTACGGAATACATCATCCTGGCGCTCGGCCTTCGAACGGGGCTTAGCCTGTCCCGCATCGTGCGTGGCTCAGTCATCGACATCAAGGCCGAGGACTTCGTCGAGGCGGCACGGTCCTTCGGCGCCAGCGACGCCCGAATCCTGGCCCGCCACGTTCTCCCGAACATCTTCGCGCTGATCATCGTCCTCGTCTCGACGACCATCGGCGGCCTGATCGTTGCCGAGGCGGCGCTGAGCTTCCTGGGATTTGGCGTGCCGCCTCCCACTCCATCCTGGGGAGGGATGCTGAGTGTGGACGGAAGGATTTACATGCTCGCCGCCCCGTGGCTGCTCATCGCCCCGGCTTTCGCCCTCACCCTTGTTGTGTTCGCTACGAACATGTTCGGCGATGCGCTTCGCGACGAGCTGGACCCGCGATTGCGGTCCGCCTAGAAGGAGGGGAGTCATGCCGCCACGAACGTCCGGCCAGTCCTGTCAGGCTGACGGGGTAGTTCAGCCTTGTAGCGCACTGCCCACTTACGGACGGAGTCCTCAATGAGCCTGTCCCTTGGCCCGCTGCGTGATGGTGACCTTGAGGCGAATCACCATCTGGTCGGCGCGGCCTTCGGTTCCTCGCGTGCGTTCGACCCTGAACGCGCTCTACCCCCGGACCAGGTTCTCGCCGGCTACGACGAGAGCGAACTCGTTGCTACCGCGACGCTCATTCCCGGGGGCCAATGGTTTGGGGGCTGCGCCGTTGATGGCGTAGCGGTGAGTGCCGTCGGTGTCGCACCCCATCGTCGCGGCGAGGGGATCTCGAAAGCGTTGATGGCGGAGGCCCTAAACCTCATGCACGAGCGTGGTGCGGCGATCTCAACACTGTTTCCGACGACCGCCTCGCTCTACCGATCGGCCGGCTACGAGATGGCCGGCGACTACGTCAAGCGAACCATCCCACTTACCGACCTCGCCACGGCGAACATTGAGGCCGACGTCGAGTCATTCGCAGCAGATGGCCTCCAGTCCCTGGCGCCGGCCTACGATGCGCTGGCCCGACTCTCATCGGGTTCCGTGGCGCGCGGGGAGGACTGGTGGGATCGGCGTCGGAGCCGGACGGAGCATGCCGACGTGCGCGTTTTCCTCGTCAAGGTGCAAGTCGCTGATGGCTTCGGGTATGTCGTGATGGGAGCTCAGCCTTCCGAACGCAGCTTCATGGATCTGAGGATCGACGACCTCGGGGCCGAGAACGGGACGGTCCTTCGTGCTCTCGGGACCGCGATCACTCGCTTCGGCACAGTTACCGGCACGGTGACCGCCTTTCAGGCGCCGTGGGTGCTTGAAGCGCTCACCGACCATGGGCAGCGCTGGAAGGCGAGGGAGAGTATCCCCTGGATGCTGCGCCTCGTGGACCTCGCGAAGGCTATCGAGCAGCGGGGCTGGCCCCCCGTCACCGCGACGGTGGCTCTTCAGGTCAGCGACTCCACGCTGTCACACAACGACGGTAGCTTCGAGCTCCAGGTTATCGACGGTGAGGGAACCCTGGCGCCGGGCGGACCTGGCACGTGGCACGTCGACATTCGCTCACTTGCCTCCTGGTTCACGGGGTGGCGCAGCGCGTCCCAGCTTGCCTCGCTCGGGTTGCTCACTTCGGAATCGGGAACAGCGCACGAGCTGAGAGTCCTCGACACCCTCGCCGCTGGGCCCCCGCCCCTCATACCCGAGTCGACCCTGTCGGTAGGCCCATTCGGTCGGGAGACGCCGCCCTTCTGAGTTAGCGCCCACGCCTCACGATGCAGTCGGGCCGTAGATTTACGCTCTACTCGACTACCCGCCACTGCACGAGCGTGTACGCCTCGTCGCCTTCGCCTTTGTCCTCGAACACGACCTCGACTTCCGCCCCGATGACCACGTCCTGCGTGCGGTCGCCGAGCAGGTTGCCGGCCATGCGCACGTTGCCCGCGTCCGGCAGCTCCACCAGCACGACGATGTAGGGCGTCGCCTCCTGCAGCGCCGGATGCACCGGGTGCCAGACCCGCTCCCAGCTGTAGATGATCCCCCGCCCCGAGACGCGCGTGTAGGTCAGGTCGTCCGAGTGGCACTGGTAGCAGATCCACTCCGGACCCCACTGGAAGGCGTCGCAGGCGCGGCACTGCTGCACCACCAGCTCGTGGCGCTTCGCCGCTTCCCAGAACTCCGCCCCCAGACCGTCGATCGCGGGGCCGGGTCGGGGCAGACCCTCCGGCAGGTAGCTGCGTGCTTCCGCGCTCATCCGTCCACCCCCCGGTCCGCCGCCAGGATCAGGTCGCTCACCGGCTGCACCATCGGCCCCGACGTCACCATCGAGACGTTCGCGTCCGGCACCTGGCAGGTCGACTCGCCCCGCACCTGCCGCACCGCCTCGTGCACGAGCTCGAGGCCGTGCATGTAGCACTCCGCGAGGTTCCCCCCGCTCGTGTTGAGCGGCAGCTTCCCGTCGGGCGCGGAGAAATTCTCCAGGGTGAAGAAGTCGTTCACCTCGTCCGGCTCGCAGAACCCGTGCTCGACGATGCTCATCAACACGCCGCCGGTGAAGTTCTCGTAGCTCTGGAGCACGTCCACGTCCTCCGGACCCACGCCCGCCATCGCGTACAGCCGTGGCGCCAGTGTCTTGAAGTTCGAGGTCGCGTAGTCGGGCGAGTTGTGCGCCGTTGCCGCCTGCCGGTAGTCCGACCCCTGCGCCGCGCTCAGCACCCACGCCGGCTTCTGCTTCATGTCCCTGGCACGCTCCGCCGTCGTCACGATGAGGGCTGCCGCTCCGTCGTTCTCCTGGCAGCAGTCGAACAGATGGAAGGGCTCCACGATCATGCGCGAGTTGTCGTACATCTCCTCGGTCAACTCGCGTCCGTACATCACCGCTCGCGGGTTCGACTGCGCGTGCCGGTAGGTGGCCATCGAGATCGCCCGCAGCGCACTCTGCTCGGCGCCGTGCTCGTGCATGAAGCGCCGGATGCGCATCGCGAATGACTGCGCCGGCGAGAGCAGCCCGTACGGCGCCGTGAACGCGGCCGGACCGGGCGCTATCGGCGTCTGCGGCCCCTGCCCGAACCGTCCGAACTGGCCCTGCGCCAGCCCCCGGTAGACGACCACGTACTTCGAGTACCCCGCGAGCACAGCCGCCACGGCGTTCGCGACCGCCGCGGACCCGCCGCCGCCACCTCCGCCCCAGACCATGTTGTTGAAGGTCATGTCCTTGCTGCCGAACGCCGTCATCAGCCGGGACGGATCGTTGCGGTCGTTCGCGTAGGCCGCGAACCCATCGATCTCGCGCACGTCGATGCCCGCGTCCTCGGCAGCAAGCTGGACGGCGTCGAGCACCAGCTTGAACTCGGGTTCGGGCGACTGCCCGTGCTTGTAGTAGGTCGTCTCGCCGATGCCCACGATGGCGGCCTTGCCGCGCATGGTGGCGTCCTCCGTCATGCCTGCCTACGGGCGCTGTCAGGCTATGCCCGAATCGTACACGCGCCCTCCGACGCTAGCACCTACACCCCGCCGGCGCCGTCCAGGCGCTCTGCGATGGCGTCGCGCCAACCGCTGCTCGTCCCACCTTCGCCGTCGCGTGAGGGGCCCAAAACAGGCAAGGCGCGGTAGCTGGCCCACGACATATTTCTGCGACATTTCGTTCCTAGCCTGAGCAGCATCACAGATGAAAGGACTGATGTGATGATGTTCAAGAAGTGGTTCACGAAGACATTCCTGATTGGGTCGGTCCTTGCGGCCGTACTCGGTGCGGGAGTCCTGGTTGCCTGCGGGGGCGATGGCGAGGCCGGAAACGGTCACGACTCCGACCGCTCCGAGACAAGCGAGGTGTCCTCGGGGCGCGAAGGGCCCGGGGAGCATGGCGGCCAGGGCGAAGGCGGTTCTGAGGGCCGCAACGAGGGCGGCTCCGAAGGCCGTGGCGAAGGCGGGTCCGAGGGCGCCGGCGGCGAAGGCCACGGCCCCGAGGGCGAGGGCGGCTCCGAGAGCAACGAAGCCGCCATGTCGAGCCCGATCACTCCGCTCGGGCAGTCATGGGAAGGCGACCTCGGCGGGCTGGCCGTTTCCGCTCGGTTCGACGAGGCAACCGGAACTGTCTACACGACGGTCCAGAACACGACCTCGGAGAAGCTCTGCTACGTCCAGTCCGAGCCTCACATGAAGATGGGGACACGGACCGTGGGCGAGCTAGGCCCCGACAAGCTGGGCGACCTGAACCCAGGTGAGCAGGCGACTTCCGTCCTGGCAGTCGCCGATGAACCGGGAATGGCTGGAGTCGCCTACGACGGCTACGTCGTGCACATGGAGGTGTTCGACTGCAGCGGCCCCGGCCCCGTTCCCCACTCGGGAGAGGGCGCCGAGGCCAGCGGCGAGTCCGGCGGCGAGCACGGCTCCGGAGGCGAGGGCTCCGCCGAGGGCGGCGCTGAAGGCTCCGAAGCCGGTGGCGAAGAAGGCAGCGGCTCCATGCTGGCGCTGGACGAGACCTTCGACACGGTTCGTGGCGGCGCCCGGCTGATCATGAGCTACGACGCCTCGACCAACGCCTTCACCGGCACCGTCGAGAACACGACGAACAGCGTCCTGACCCGCGTCAGGATCGAAGTGCACCTCTCCAACGGCGTGGAACTCGGTCCGACGACTCCGGTGGACATGGCTCCGGGCGAGGTGCGAACGGTCAACCTGCCGGCGACGGCAGAGCCCTTCACCGGCTGGGTCCCCCATGCCGAGGTCGGCAGCTCCGAAGCTGGCGGCGAGCACGGCTCCAACGGCAGCGGCAACGAAGCCGGCGGCGAGCACGGCTCCGGGGGCGACGGCAACGAAGCCGGTGGCGAGCATGGCTCCGGGGGCGAGCGGCGTGGCGGCGTCTAGCGTCCGGTCGGAGCCGACCAGGGGTGTACGCTGACCGGCGGGCATCCCGCGAATGGACGCGGCGTCTCTCCGGAGGCGCCGCGTCCAGGAATGTTCTACGGGGACTGCTGATGAGCGGCACGGTCTTGATAGTCGAAGACGACAGGCGAATCGCGAACTGGGTCAAGGTGTACTTCGAGCGGGCCGGATTCTCCGCCGAGATGGCTCACGACGGCGAAAGCGGGCTGGCCCTGGCCCGGGACCTCACCCCGGACCTGGTGATTCTCGACCTCATGCTTCCCCGTCTGGATGGCGTGGATCTGTGCCGAATCCTCCGCCGTGAGTCGGACGTTCCGATCATCATGCTGACGGCCAGGGAAGCTCCGGCGGAGCGAATCACGGGACTGGACAGCGGAGCGGACGACTACATCATCAAGCCGTTCGACCCGGAGGAAGTGATCGCCCGCGCCGAGGCGGTGCTGCGTCGGGTCAAGGGCAAGGTTCAGCAGGTGCTGACGCGCGGCTCCATCACCTTGAACGAGGCCACCGGCGTCGTCACAGTCGACGAGGAACCCGTGGCGTTGAGCCAGGCCCAGATGGCCCTGCTGGGAACCTTCATGCGACATCCCAACCAGGTGCTTACCCGCGAGCAGCTCATCTCGCTGACCTTCAACGACGAGTTCGAGGGCTTTGACCGCGCGATCGACAGCCAGATCGCCCGGCTACGCAAGCAGATCAACCGCGACGGGCGGGAGCCCATCGAGACGGTCTATGGCGCCGGCTACCGGTTCGTGGTGGAGGACGTCTGATGTCCCTGCGCTGGCGAATCATGGGCGCGACCGTCCTCGTGGTCGTCCTGGCCGTTCTGATCAGCGTGGCGGTGGGCTACTACGCGACGCAGTCCCGCCTGGGCGAGTTCGTGGACGAGATCGGTGACGACGAGGCCGTTCAGCTGGCTCGGAATCTCAGCCGGGAGTACACCGCTTCGGGGGGTTGGGACACAGCGGACAGGGCGCTATCGGAGGCCGGGTACAGCTACGGCGAGGCGCCCGGAGGGGAGGGCTCGGACGATGGTGAGGAGGACCACCTCGAGGCCTTGCACCGGGATCCAGTTCGGGTTGTCGTCGTCGGCAGCGATGGACGCGTCCTGACGGACAACTTCTCCGAGCTGCTGCCGGGGCAGCCGGCGCCCGACCTGGGAGGACGCCGCGAACCAGTATCAGACCTGACCACGAACCAGCCCGTCGGCTACGTCTATGTGGATGTCAATCGAGAGTTTCTGTCGAGCGAGTCGCACGGGTTTCTCAACACGCTCCTGCTCATCACCCTCATTGGCGGCGCGGTCACGGCCGTGGTCGCGATCCTGCTGGCCGGCTGGCTGTCCCGGCGGATCACGGCGCCCGTCACGGCCCTGACGGAGGCGACCCAGGCGATCGCCCAGGGCGACACGACGCAGCTACCGGTCACGTCGTCGGATGAGCTGGGCAGGATGAGCGAGGCCTTCAATCACATGACCTCCGCCCTGGAGACCCAGCGCGAGCTCCGCAGGCGGCTCGTGAACGATGTCTCCCACGAGCTGAACACGCCGCTGAGCGTCATCCAGCTGGAGGCGAAAGGGTTGCACGATGGTCTTCAGACGCCCGAGCAGGCGTCCGACCTCATCATCGGGGAGGTCGACCGCCTGCGCGGGCTCGTGTCCGACCTGAACTCGCTCGCGGAGACGGACTACGGGGAGCTGGGGCTTACCGTCGAGGCCTCTTCGGTCTCCTCGCTGCTCACCGCGGAGGTGGAGCGCTGGCAGCCACATTCGCGAGCTCGGGAGGTTGACCTGTCGCTGCAAATCTCCGGTGACCTGCCGGACATGGACCTCGACCGCCTGCGGATGAGCCAGGCACTGGGGAACGTCGTGAGCAACGCCATTGACTGCTCCGAGGCGGGAGGAAGCGTTGCTATCCGGGCCTGGCAGGAACGCGAGGAAGCGCTGGTCATCTCCGTTGTTGATAGCGGGATCGGCATTGACGCTGAAGACCTCCCCCATGTCTTCGACCGCTTCTACCGCACCGACCAGTCTCGTAGTCGTGGGATACCCGGTACGGGTCTGGGGCTGGCGATCACGCGAGCCATCGTCGAGGCGCACGGGGGAACCGCGACCGTGGAGAGCGGCGGGCCGGGACAGGGTGTTACGGTTGTCATCCGCCTCCCCCTGGCAAACTCACTCGAGGGTTGACGGTGCCTATTCCCGTGACGCGCTGGCTGACCGGACTCATCCTTGCGGCTCTCCTGGCGACCCTGGGCGCGTGCGGCTCCGACGACGACGCCCGCTCGCTGTCACTCGAAGATGCGGTCGGGCAGATGCTCCTGATCGGGTTCCCGGGCGAGCGGCTGGACGGGGAGACCGTTGCGCTCCTGGACGACATCGCGCCCGGCGGCGTGATCCTGTTCGACTACGACCTCCCGTCCGGCGGCGCGAAACCCCGCAATATCACCTCACCCGAACAGCTACGGGCACTCATCGCGGAGCTGCAGGCGCAGGCTGAGATCGCCTATTTCATCGCGATCGATGTCGAGGGCGGGCTGATCAACCGGCTCAAGCCCAGCTACGGGTTCAGCATCGATCTGCCCAGCCATCAGGAGTTGGGCGCCGGCACGGCGGCGGACACAAGAGCGGCAGCGTCGGCGTCGGCGGCGGAGTTGCGCGAGGTCGGCATCAACTGGAATCTCGCCCCCGTGGTGGATGTCAACGTCTTCCCCGAGAGCCCGGCGATCGGCGCCCTGGAGCGCTCTTTCAGCGCCGACCCGGAGGTGGTGGCCGCGCACGCCGAGGCATTCGCGGAGGCGCACGGCGCGGCCGGCGTCATCTCCGTGCTCAAGCACTTCCCCGGCCACGGCAGCGCCGCGGGGGACACCCACCTCGGGGTCACCGACGTCACGAGCAGCTTCGAGCGGGAAGACGAACTGGCGCCCTATCAACGGCTGATCGAGGACGGTTACGAGGATGCGGTCATGACGGCGCACATCGTGAACCGGGACCTCGACCCGAGCGGCCGCCCTGCCACCCTGTCGACCGAGATCGTGACGGGCCTCCTGCGTGAAGAGCTGGGCTTCGAGGGTGTGATCCTCTCCGACGACATGCAGATGGGCGCGATCGTCGAGCAATACAGTCTCGAGCGTGCGGCTATCGAGGCGATCAAGGCCGGGGTGGACGTGATCCTCATCGCGAACCAGCTGTCCGATGACCGAACCGAGGTCTACCGCGTGAAGCAAGCCATTCTCGATGCCGTGGCCGCGGGAGAGATTTCGGAGGACCGAATCTACGAGTCGGTCGAGCGCATCCTGGAACTGAAGCGACGGTACGACCTAATCGACTAGCGTGCCCTGCGCGCGGCCGAGGCTAGCGATGCCCTTCGACGGTCACGGTCACGATGTCGACGCCGTGGTACTTCTGGTGGCGGACATCGGAGGCGTAGTGCCAGAGCAGCCGGAACGACACCTCGTGCTCGTCGGGGACCGGGGGCAGCTCGGTGAGGTAGGAGAGGCGGTCTTCCATGTTCTCGCCCTCCAAGACCGTCACGAATTCCATCTCCGCTGTATTCCTGTCCATTCGTGCGGTCAGAGCCAGCCGTCGCGATGCGCTGTCGGACGTGTTGGTCTGTTCCTGCAGGAGGATGGATAGCGTCTCCTCGCCCGCCGAGGTCAGACGCTCCGTCGAGGCGGAGTCCCACCGGGCTCTGGCCGCGAAGGCGCGCAGGAACTCTTCAAGGGCCGTCACGGCCTTGGTGTCGAGGGCCAGGTTGAGGCGCCTTCGACGGGAGCCCGTCAGTTCCAGGAACGCGACCAGGATGACCGCGACGAGGGTGCCTGCGGTCATGCCATTGCCGAGCAACACCTCGAGGAATCCCCCCTCGATCAAGTCGGGGAATATCCACTGGTTCTGAAAGCCCGTACCGATCCAAAACGCGGCGCCCACGACAAGCGCTTTCCGGTGGTCGACGCCGTCACGGATGATGAGCTGCATTCCCTGTACGAAGAGGAGCCCTATCAGGACGGTTATGTAGGCGCCGGCCACGGGGCCGGGAATGGCGATCAGGAGCGCTGCGATCTTCGGAAAGAAGGCCACGACCACAAACGCCACGCCGATGACGACGCCAACGCGCCGGGCGGCGACGCCGGTTACCTCGGCGATGGAGATGCTGGAGGAGTAGGTCGTGTTCGGGAGGGTACCGAGAAGCCCCGAAAGGAAGTTCCCCACACCGTCGGCATTGAGGGCTCCCTGGACGACGCGGAAGTCCGTGGCCTGCGGTCGGCGGCGCGAGACTCGCTGGATGGCGATGCCATCGCCGATGGTCTCGACCGCTCCGACGATGGTCACGACCACAAAGGCCGGCAGGAGCGCCCAGAACTCGGTACCCGGTGTGACTTCGATGCCGGGCCAGGAACTGGCGGGGACGCCGATCCAGGCTGCATCGGCTACCTGCTGGACCTCGTAGAGACCGAAGGGCGCCCCAACCGCGCATCCAACGGCGATGCCGATGATGGGCGACCAGAGGCGCCAGGCGGGCGGGGCCCTGAGGACCAGGACCGCTACCGTCACGATCGTGGCCGCGGCAGCCAGCGGGGCGGCGGCCCGCGAGGTGTTCTCGGGCGCGGCAGTCATGGTGTCGAAGACGATCGGCATGACCGTGGCCGCGATCAGCATGATTACGGTTCCCGAGACGACGGGCGTAAAGATGCGGCGCAGCAGCGAGAGCCGCGCTGCCAGCGCGAACTGAAACAGCGCCGAGATGATGATGAGGGTCGCCATCAGGGCGGGTCCTCCCTCGACCATCGCGGCTACGCAGACGGCGATGAAGGCGCCCGACGTGCCCATGATGAGCACGTGCCCCGCCCCTACGCGACCGACGCGAACGGCCTGCAGGACAGTCGTAACGCCGCTCACAACCAGCGCCGCGAAGACACCCCAGGTGATGTAGGAGTCGGGCTGTTCCGCGATGCGGGCCACGATCACGACGGTCAGGACGACGGGGGCGACGATGACCATCGCGGCCTGCAACCCCGACCCAACGGTGACGAGCCCCGGAGGACGCTCCTCGGGCTCGTAGCGGACGTTCTCGTTCTCAGTTTCGACGGACAATGCTCTGGCCCCTTATTCTGCACCAACGCCGTGGGCGGTCGAGCAGGGCTGCCCAGCGGCAGGGGGAACCGATGAGCAAGCAAGGCGTCGTACCGGACGACTTCAGTCAACCGTTCTGGGACGCCGCGAGTGAAGAACGCCTCGTGATCCAGAACTGCCTCGAGTGCAACCGGCTGCAGCATCCACCGGCTGAGACCTGTCGCGACTGCGGCGCCAGCGACTCATTCGAGTGGAAGCCCATGAGCGGGCGCGGCACGATTTACAACTACGGCGTGGTGCATGACTGTCCGGTGCGGCTGCTCCAGGAGGATCAGCCCTTCAACCTTGCCGTGATCATGCTGGACGACGATCCAGGCATCCAGATGTTCTCGCACCTCCCCGGCGTGCCTGTGGACGACGTGCCCGTGGGCGCGGCCGTCGAGGTGATTTTCGAGCCCACCGCGAACGGTCAACTCGTGCCCGAGTGGCGCGTGATTGACGACTGATTCCGACCTATCCGACGGCCCCTACGGCAAGGAGTGCGCGCAATGACGACACCAACCGCACCGGATGCGATGTACCGCAACGACGAAGGGCTTGGCATCTGGGAACACCGGGGCAAGGTCGCTGCCTTCGGTATCGGCCACGGGCCGACCTCCCGGCGCTGGGACGGCCGGCCCGAGACCTGCGTGGGCGCCATCACGATCCAGGCGCTGCGGAAGGCGATCGCCGACGCGGGCGTCGCGCCCGAACAGATCGATGGCCTGGTGGTCGTGCCGGTGACGACGACGGGCGCGTTCTGGGAGGAGGGCAAGCCGCTTCCCATGGACGTGATCGAGAGCTTCAACCAGACGGATGACCCGCTCGACGGCGTCGCCAAGCTCAGCGCCGAGTGGCTGCTGGCGAACATGCCGGAGCTGACCAACGTTCAGTTCACCATGTACGGCCCCGGCTGCATGTCGAACGCGCTCAATGTCGCGGCGCAGGCCGTGGGCGACGGTCTGACCCACACCTGCCTGGTCGTCAAGAGCTGGCACAACTTCGAGGGGCGCTACTACCAGAGCGGGGCCAACGTCGAGGACGCGCTGCCCGGCACCGCCGCCATCACGCGACTCTGGGGCGGTCCCGCCTCGTACGGCACGGCCCTGCAGTTCGCGGAGTACTGCCGCAAGTACGGCAAGACGCACGAGATGATGGCGCCGTTCATGGAGAATTCGCGCCGCAACGGGCTGATGTTCCCCGAGGGCTACTGGGCGCAGCACCGGCCCGAGGAGCTCGGACGAGAGGACTATCTCGCGGCGCGCTGGATCGCGAAGCCCGCCAACCTGTTCGACAACGACATTCCCATCATGATGTCCGGCGCCTACCTGTTCTCCACGGCCGAACGTGCGGCGGACATGAAACAGAAGCCGGTCTACATCCTCAATCACGCGTCCAGCAACGCCCGGCCGCGCAGCCTGACGCCCACGCTCGATGAGGTGGAAGCCGAGACTGCGCGAACCGCTCGCAAGATCTACGAAGGTGCGGGCATCACCGCCGACGATCTCTCGTTCGAGAACATGTACGACGGCTTCTCGCTCTTCCACCAGTTCCACCTGGAAGGCCTGGGCTATCGCGGGATCAAGTTCGGGGAAGCGCTGGACTTCTACCAGACAGACATCAGCATCGAAGGGCCCAACCCGGTCTCTCCCAGCGGGGGGAACGTCGGGAGTGGCCGCAGCCGGGTCTGGATGCACACGGACTGCATCCAGCAGCTGCAGGGGCGCGCGGGCGCGCGGCAGGTCACCGGCGTCGAGCCAGAAGTGGCGGTCTCGGGCGGGCCGATGCCCCTCGGGGGGAACTTCACCGTCTGGAGCGCCAGCCCCGACTAGTAACGGTCGAGGCAAGGACGAGGAGTGGCTCGTGGTAGTTCTGATCAGCTTCGACATCGACGGCACGCTGGAGGTCGGTGATCCGCCAGGCGTCCTGACGATGGACATGGTCCGCCTGGTACGCGACAAGGGCTTCCTGATCGGAAGCTGTTCCGATCGCACGCTGAGCGGGCAACGGGCCATCTGGGCCGCGCACGACATCGAGGTCGACTTCGTCGTGTCGAAACACATGCTGCCGGACGTCAAGGCCCAGTTCGAGGCAGACGTGTACGTGCACATCGGTGACCGCGAGGACCTCGACCGCCAATACGCGCTCGCCGCGGGGTTCGAGTTCCTCTGGCCCGATGAGGCTGTGGCTCACCCCCACTTCCAGCCGGAGGCCTGACCGGCTAGTAAGGAGCCTGGAAACCTTACGGGGCCGGCTACGATTTAGCGCGAATCGGTTCGTCCCAATCGATGCCGCACTCGGAGCACCACCGCCTGAGCCAGACGTCTCCGCTCGCGCTTTCGTCCCCGCGCTCCGCGTGTATCTGCCCGCCGCATCGACACGGCCGGGGAAACGCGGTCCAGCAGCCAGCGCAGCGTTCATCGGGCTGATGCGTCTGCAGGAACTGGGGGTGCGTGGACAAGCTCATCCCCGATCACCTCTCCGGCAACGACGGTCCGGCGCGGACAGTGTAGTGCGCGGGCTCCAGCGCCCATGTTCCCGGCACCATCTTTGGGGCCACAGGCCTCCAGCTAGACCCTACGGGGTTCGGCTGCAAGTCTGGTGGAAGCCGGGTTCATAGTCTTTTCCGCACCATTCCCAGCCGTCGGGGAGTCGTCCTCGGACGGCGGGATTCGTGGTTCCTCATCTAGAGGAGCTGGGCTATGCGTCTTTCGTAGAAAGGAGCGCCGTGGGCCACCTGTACGCACTTCAAGGCGCCTTCCTGCAGCAGTGGCGCATTACGGCGAGCCGCTACCAGATCCTGATGATCGCGATCAGCCAGATCCCGACCGCCGCTGCAGCAGCCTGGATCGCTCGCGCCAGCGTGGAACAGGGAGTCTCCCTGTCCATAGCCATTGGCGCGGCGTTCGTCGTCGTCTGGAACGTATGCGTGTTCCGAACCGGCTTCTCCCTCCTGGACGAACGCTGGGCAGGCACGCTCGAGTTGAACCTGCTGTCCCGTTCTCCACTCACGCTCGTGATGCTGGGGAAGTCCCTCGCCTACGTGGTCTTCTTTGCGCTGGTCGGGCTGCTGTCGTTCGCGGCAGCTCTGCTGGTCGCCCGTGAGATCGCCGGGATCGAACACGCCACCGCGTTCGCCCTGTCGCTCACGCTGGTCGTGCTTGCGGTCGTCGCGCTCCAGTTCCTCTTCGCGCCGCTCAGCTTCCTGGTGGGCGCCCAGGGTGGCTTCTTCAACGCGATCATGCCCCTGGGTGTGGTCCTCAGCGGCTTCTTCTACCCCATCTCCCTGCTCCCCAACTGGTTCGAGTGGCTCGCCCGTCTGCTGCCGACCTCGTGGGCCATGGAAGCGCTCATCTGGTCCATCAACGGGAAGGAAGACCTCGGTCGCGTCGCCCTCAACTGGCTGCCGGCGGTTGGTCTCCTGGTCCTCCTGGCCGTCGTCGAAGTCGCACTCTTCCTTCGAGCGGAGAGGCGCGCCCGCCTCTCCGGCGGGCTGACGGAGGGCTGAGATGGTCGACAGGGTCCAGAACTTCTACCTGCAGGCGTACCTCTCCTACCGCGGTCTCTTCCACTGGCTGACGCCATTCCCCTACTTCAGCAACATCGTCCTCGCGCCGTTTCTTACCCTGTTCAATTTCATCCTCATCGGGCGATTCGCATCGATTGGCGATGTCGACCGCTTCGGCATCGGGATGGTGGTGTACGCCATCGTCTGGATCTACGTCGGAGGCGTGACGCAGTCGTTCTCCAACGACCGTTCCGGCGGGACGCTGCACCTGCTCTTCGGTTCTCCCGCGAGCCGGGCATCGGCCTACTTCGCCCGGGGCGTCGGCCACTTCTACAACGGCCCGCTCACCGCAGTCAGCACGACGCTCCTCGCCGTGCTACTCATCGACCTGCATGTGGGCGATCTGAACTACCTCACCTATGCGGTAGCGATCGTCGTCGTCTCCATCGGCATCCTGATGATCTCCCTGCTCCTCGGGAACTTCGCCGCGCTCTACCAGGACTGGTTCCTCTTCTCCTCGATCGGGTACGGGGGATTGCTTGGGCTGACGGGCCTGATCATTCCTGTCGACCGTCTCCCCACGGCCCTTGAGGTGGTTGCCAACGGGCTGCCGATCACACACGGGCTGAAGGCGTTGCGGGGCGCGTTCGCCGGGGACTCCGTGGCGAGCGTGGCCCCGGACTTACTGCTCGAGCTGGCAGTCGCCGGCGCCTATGCGCTGGTTGGACTTGCCGTCTTCACGCTCATCGACCGGGCCGCCCGACAGCGCGGCATCCTCGCAGGAGGTGAGGAATGACCAGTGACGCTCCCATGATCGAGTGCCGCAACCTTCGGCGGACATTCCAGCGCGGCGGGCCCCTCCGGCGGGGCAGCGAGATCGTGGCCGTGAGCGACATTTCGTTCGATGTCCGGCCGGGGACGATCTTTGGCCTGCTGGGCCCGAACGGAGCGGGCAAGACGACCACCGTGCGCATGCTCTCGACCCTCCTCCTTCCGACGGCGGGCAGTGCGCGCGTCGCCGGGTTCGACGTGGCCTCGCAACCGCGCGAGGTTCGCCGCCGCACGGGTCTCGCGCTCGGCGGCGACCGCGGGCTCTTCGGTCGGCTGACGGGCGAGCAGAACCTGCAGTACTTCGCCGCCATCAATCACCTCTCGCCCCGCGAGGCGAATCGCCGCTCCGCCGAACTCCTCGACCTCGTGGGCCTGGGCGAACGCGGAGGCTCGAAGGTGTTCGAGTACTCGCGCGGCATGAAGCAGCGCCTCCACCTCGCTCGCGCCCTGCTGACCGAGCCCGACGTGCTCTTCCTGGACGAGCCGACGTCCGGGCTCGACCCGCTCGGCGCCTTCGAGTTCCGGCAGCTGGTGGGCGAGCTGAAGGAGCGCGGGCGGACGATCCTGCTGACGACACACTTCATGCTCGAGGCGGACGAGCTCTGCGACGAGCTCATCGTGATCGACCGCGGTGAGGTCGTCGCACAGGGCAGCCCCGCAGCGATCAAGCGCCAGTTCGGCAGCGCGACCGTCGTCGAGATATCCCTGCGCGAACCCCGGGAGGGCCTTCAGGCATCGCTTGGCGAACTGCCGCAGGTTCAGCACGTGGAGGTCGGTGTGGAGGGCATGCTCCAGACCGTCCGCGTGCACATCCCCTCCGACCAGGACGCAGGCCCGATCGTCGCCCACATCGGCGCCGAGCACGTGGACCACATGACCACGCGAACGTCCTCGCTGGAGGAGGCCTACCTCACCCTCATCGGGAAGGAGCAGTAGGCGAGAGTCCCGCCACCCATCACAGGTAGCCAGACGCGCGATTCGCTGCGGACGGCCACGTCCGAGGTCAAGAAACGATGAGTGCCTTCGCGCCTGACTGCGGAGTACCCTCGATGCCGAAGCGAATCGCAGCGTTCGGAGGTTGACCATGGTCCTTCCAACTGCCGCCGCCCGGACTCTCGGCACGGAAACGGCGTTCGAAGTCCTGGCGCGGGCGAACAGGCTCGCCGCCGAGGGGCGCTCGATCATCAATCTCGGTATCGGCCAGCCGGACTTTGCCACGCCCGACAACATCGTCGAGGCGGGGAAACGCGCCCTGGCCGAGGGCAGGCACGGGTACACGCCGGGCGCCGGCATCCCGGAACTGCGCGAGGCCGTGGCCCGCGACCTGAAGCGTCGCCACGGCGCCGAGGTGGACCCGGAGACGGTCCTGATCACGCCGGGGGCGAAGCCGGTCATGTTCTTCGCGGCGCTGCTCATGGGAGAGCCCGGCGCCGAGATCCTGTATCCCAACCCCGGCTTCCCCATCTACGAGTCGGTGATCCGCTTCTCCGGCGCGACGCCCGTCCCGATCGAGCTGCACGAAGCCGACGGCTTCACGTTCGACCCGGACCAGGTGCTCAGCCAGATCAACGAACGCACCCGCCTGATCATCCTCAACAGTCCCGCGAACCCGACGGGCGGGGTGTACACGCGGGAGCAGGTCGAGCGCCTCGTTGAGGGGCTCGAACGCTGGCCCGACGTGGTTGTTCTCAGCGACGAGATCTACTCGCGCATCCTCTACGAGGGACGCTCGCACGTCTCCTGGCTCAACTATCCGCAGCTGCGCAACCGGCTCATCGTGCTGGACGGCTGGAGCAAGGCCTACGCGATGACCGGCTGGCGGCTGGGGTACGGCGTGTTCCCGCCCGACCTCTTCCCGTTCGCCGAGCGGCTCGCGATCAACAGCTACAGCTGTCCCAACGCAGCCACCCAATACGCGGCGGTCGAGGCGCTCGAAGGGCCGCAGGAGGCAGTCGACGTCATGACGGCGGCGTTCGACGAGCGGCGGAAGGTCATCGTCGAGGAGCTCAACAGCGTGCCGGGAGTGAGCTGCGTCGACCCGGGCGGCGCGTTCTACGCCTTCCCCAACATCTCAGGGACGGGCATCGACGCACGCACGCTGCAGGAACGCCTGCTGGAGGAGGCCGGTGTCGCGGTGATCGCCGGGACCAGCTTCGGGCACCTCGGTGAGGGCTACCTGCGCTTCAGCTATGCCGCCTCGCTCGAGGAGATCGTCGAAGGGGTGGACCGGATGCGCGCCCTGCTGGCAAAGGGCTAGCGAGGCGGCGAGGCCTTTACCTCCGGGCGTGCGAGGCGGCGGCTTCCTGCCGTACCCTCGACAGCATGAGCGATTCAGCGGGAGCCTCGGAGGACACGACCGTTGTGACCGTCTACCCCATGACCGGGCGGCAGCTCTTCATCAGGGTGCCGCACGCGATCTGCGAGGAGTGTGACCTCACGGTGCGGCTTGTCGAGCGCGTCGCTTCCGACCTGCCGCATGTCGAAGTGCGGATCAAGCCGTGGTTCAACCACATTTTCGATGCGCTGCGCCGGGGAGGCTGGCACCCGCCCGTTGTGACGATAGACGGCAAGGTCTCGACGCAGGGGGTCGTCCCAGACGAGGAGTCACTGCGTCGCGCCCTCGCCCCTAGTCACCGATGACGGTTGAGGCCGTTGGCCGCGCCACGACGGGCGCCGCAGCGGCTCCCCGAACGCTCCTCGGCGGTTACTTCCGTGTCGAGTCCACCCGGGAGTGGGTGCGGATGCGGTGCGCAGCGCTCATCCTCTTTGGCCCGGCGAGGCTGGTTCTCACAGTGGCGGCGCTACTGCCCGAACCGGGCCTCTGCCGGGCGGTCGAGCGCTGGTGGGCGAGACTGGCCGCGCGACTTGTCGGTCTGCGCATCGACGTTAGTGGTCTGGAACACATCGAGCCGGGCGAGCGGTACGTGGTCGCCTCGCTGCACGAAGGCTTCGCCGACGGCCTCGCGCTGCTCCACCTCCCGATGTCGCTGACGGCCGTCGCACGGGACGAGCTCGCAACTTTCCCGCTCCTAGGCGCGCAGCTAGCGCGCGGGCGACACCTGCTCGTCAGCCCAGAACGCCCCCTGCAGGGCGCACGCACGCTCCATCGCGAGGCGCGGGGAGCCATCGAGGAAGGGGACAGCATCCTCCTCTTCCCGCAGGGCTCCATCCTCGGCATCGAGCTCGCGTTCCAGCCGGGAGCGTTCCACCTGGCGCGGCGCCTCGGCCGCCCACTCCTCCCGGTCGTGGTGACGGGCGGCCACCGGGTCTGGGAGCATCCGTTCACTCCCACGCTGCGGGCCAACCAGACGATGAGCCTAGCTGTGCTTCCTCCGGTTCCACCAGAGGAAGCCGTCGCCCGGGAGCCAGCTATCGAGCGGGAGATGAAGCGCGTTGCCCTGGCCAGCAAGACGCCACCTCGCCACTTCGACCCGGGTCGCGATGGCTACTGGGACGGCTATCGCTACGAGATCGATCCTGCCTTCCCCGACCTCGCGCGCCGAGTGGCGAGCCATCGCCGCGAGGGAGTGGACGGCCACGCCCACCAGTCCTGAGCCGGCCCGGAGACCCAGCCCTACGCGGACTGCCCTGGGTGCGTCGCGGAGCGGATAGCCCGATCGAGCATGGCCAGGCCTTCGGAGACCTCGGCGGCGGTGATCGAGAGGGGCGGTGCGATGCGGAGCACGTTGCGGTGGAGCCCACCCTTTCCGACCAGCAGGCCCTCGGCCCGGGCCGCCTGGAGGGCGCCGTCGGCTACCTGGGGAAGGGGATCGAGCGAGCCGGGAGCGGCGAACTCGACCCCAATCATCAGGCCCTTGCCACGGACCTCGGCGATCTCGGGAACATCTCCGGCAAGGCGCTGAATCCCGTCCTGAAGGGCGCGACCCTGCACGCGGGCGTTCTCCTGGAGGTCCTGCTCAAAGAGCACCTCCAGGTTCGCCAGCGCAGCCGTCGCCGCAAGCGGGTTGCCTCCGAACGTGGAGAGCGAGTTGGCCGGCAGGCAGTCGACAACGTCCGCACGACCGACGACGCCGGCGATGGCGACGCCGTTGCCGAGTCCCTTCGCGAAGGTGAGGAGGTCGGGGACGATGCCGTGCGCCTGGTGCCCCCAGAAGTGGTCTCCCGTGCGACCCCAGCCCGTCTGCACCTCGTCGGCGATGAAGAGGATGCCGTGCTCGTCCAGCACCTGTTTGAGGGCCCGGAAGTAGCCGTCGGGGGGAACGACGAAGCCGCCAACGCCCTGGATGGGCTCGGCGATCATCGCGGCCACGTCGCCGGCCGTGGCGACGGCGAGGAGGTCGCGGAGGTCGTCTGCGCAGACCTCCACGAACTCGTCCTCCGGGAGGCCGCCGAAGGGCGACCGCAGCCGGTAACCGCTGTGGACGTAGGTGACGTTGAACGGGCTCAGCGCGGTTGCCGACCAGGATGCGTTGCCCGTGACGGCGACGGTCGAGTGGGACTTGCCGTGGTAGCTGTTCCGCAGCGCGAGGATTTGGTCGGACGAGCGAAACTGGGTCGCCATCATGAGGGCGGCGTCGTTGGCTTCGCTGCCCGAGTTGGTGAAGAAGACCTTCGCGTCGGGGATGCCGGAGAGCTCGGCGATGCGCTCTGCCAGCTCGATCTGCGGCTCGATGAGGTAGAGCGTGCTCGTGTGGAGCATGCGGGCCGCCTGGTCCTGGATGGCCTCGACGACCCGCGGGACCCGGTAGCCGGTCATGGTAGTGAGGATGCCGCCGAAGAAGTCCAGGTAGCGATTGCCTTCGGCATCGACGACGTGGCGCCCCTCTCCGTCGACGAGCGCGATGGGCTCGTCGTAGTAGAGGGTCATCCAGGAGGGCATCACGCCCCGATGTCGCGCCAACAAGTCAGCGTGGCGGCCCACGCGCGGCTCCATCCCGAGGTATCGGCTCGGTGGGAAGATACCCCGCGGGCTCGGCGTGTGTCTCGCCGGGCCCGGGGAGCTTGGCACCTTGTGGTGGCGGGGCTAGGGTGCGGTCAGGGGAGGGTTCGTGATGACGCAGGCCACAACGACGGGCTACGACCCGCGAACGTACAAGCCCCTGACGTTTCACGATGCCGTCCGCCGGTTCTCGACGGGGGACGACACGCCGCGCGACTTCCTTGAGCGCTGCCTCGCGACTATCGCCGAGCGGGAGCCGGTAGTGCAGGCGTTCGCCCACCTGAACCGGGACCTGGCACGGGCTGCCGCGGACGCGAGCAGCGCGCGCTGGGCCGCCGGCGAGCCGCTCTCCCCCATCGACGGTATGCCGGTGGGGATCAAGGACCTGCTCGAGACGAAGGACATGCCGACCGAGTACGGCTGCGAGGCGTTTCGCGGGAACTTCCTAAAGCGGGACAACGCGGCCGTCTGGGCGCTGCGCCAGGCGGGCGCCGTGATCCTCGGGAAGACGGTCACGGCCGAGCTCGGCGGCTCCCACCCCGGACCCACGACGAACCCGTTCGACGCGCGGCGCTCGCCTGGGGGTTCCTCGTCTGGTACGGCCGCAGCGGTGGCGGCGCGCATGCTCCCGGCAGGGCTGGGCACGCAGGTGGGCGGTTCGATTATCCGGCCCGCCGGGTACTGCGGGAACGTCGCACTCAAGCCGACGCAGGGCGGCATCAACCGCGGCGAGCGCCAGGTGACGAGCATGAGCACCCACGGCGTCCATGCCGGGTGCATCGAGGATATGTGGCAGGTCGCGATCGAGATCGCGAGACGGGCGGGAGGCGACCGGGGTGCGCGGGGGCTGGAGGGGCCCTCGACGACGCCCGAGCCGGTCAAGCCCGAGCGGCTGATCGTGTTGGAGACGCAGGGCTGGGCCGAGCTGGACGACGCCAGCAAAGAGGGTTTCTCAGCCATCCTCGACCAGTTGCGGGGACTTGGCATCGAGCTCCTGTCCCGACAGGACGACCCTCTCGTCGAGTCGCTGGAGGGCGCCATCGGCAACGCGCGCGAGGTGTGCAATGCGATCACGGGCTGGGAGAACCGCTGGGCGACGCGGAACCTCGTCGACCAGCACCCGGACGGGGTCAGCGAGCGGGCGAAGGCGGTGCTTGAGGCGGCGGAGGCGATGACGGTGGACGACTACCGGGCGCTGCTGTTCGG
This sequence comes from Dehalococcoidia bacterium, assembly GCA_009841435.1. Lineage (GTDB taxonomy): Bacteria > Chloroflexota > Dehalococcoidia > Tepidiformales > Tepidiformaceae > UBA2991. The sequence continues at coordinate 36,639 of VXLW01000006.1, forward strand.
CTTCTGATTGCCGGTTCCGGAGCCTCCCGCCCCGCCCAGCATCGGGGCGATGCTGACGTGGATGCCGATGACGCGGTCGCCGTACTTGTGGCCGAGCTGGGCGCTAATGCCAGCGCCGAAGTCGCCTCCCGCGGCGGCGAAGCGGTCGTAGCCGAGCACATCCGACATGAGCGTCGCCCAGAGGTCGGCGGTCCACTGGGTCTGGACGCCATCGACGGTGAGGGGCGTGGAGAAGCCGAATCCGGGCAGGGAGGGGGCGACCACGTCGAAGGAGTCGGCCGGGTCCCCGCCGAAGGCGGCTGGGTCGGTGAGCCTGCGGGTCGCCTCCTTCCAGTCCCAGAAGCTCCAGGGCCAGCCGTGGGTGAGGATGATGGGGAGCGGATTCGGCCCCTTCCCACGCTCGTACATGAAGTGGATGGGAACGTCATCGAGGATGACGCGGTAGTTGCCGAAGCTGTTGATCTCGGCCTCGGTCTCGCGCCAGTCGTACTCTTTCCACGACTCCACGAACGACTCCAGGTAGGAGCGGGGCACGCCGTAACGCCAGTCCTCGTTGTTGAAGTCGGCGGGCCAGCGGATACGCCGCAGGCGGGCCTGGAGGTCCTCCAGCGCCTCGTCCGGGATCGCAACGGTGAACGGCTCAGGCGGCACTTCGTTCTCCTCTCAGGCGCTACCGGTGGTGTCGACGAGCACCTTGCAGTTGAGCTGATCGCCTCCGGAAATGCGGGCAATCTCCTCGGGCAGTTCCCCGAGGTCGACGGTCCGGGTGACGAGCGGGGTGGTGTCGATGGAGCCACTGCCGAAGGCTGCGAGCGTCTCCTGAAAGTCCTCGCGGGTATAGGCCACCGAGAACTTGATGGTGAGGGCCTTATTGATGCCGACGACGGGCATGAAGAGGTCCTCTTCCATACAGACGCCGACGACGATGATCCTCCCGCGGGGCCTCACGGCGTCCATCGCTTGCCGAATGATGCCGGGGATGCCCACGCAGTCGATGACGACGTCCGGTCCCCCGTCGAGCCCGGCTTCGAGGTCGGCGTCGAATCCGACGGCGGAGGGATCGAGGACGACGTCGGCGCCGAGTGAAGCCGCGAGATCGCGCCGGAGGGCCACGGGATCGCTGACGCCGACGAGCTCCACGCCGTCGTGCTTCAGCCACATGAGGGCCATGAGCCCGATCGGGCCGGCGCCCATGATGAGGACTCGATCACTCGCTTCTGCCTCGGCCTCGTGGGTTGCGTGGCGAGCGACGGAGCAGGGTTCGGTGGTGGCCGCCACCTCGACGCTGACGTTGTCGGGGACGGGGAGGAGGGTCGGCTCCCAGAGCACCATGTAGTCGGCGAAGGCGCCGTTCAGCTCTGAGCTGTAGGCGCTTGCCATGCGCGGAGGGAGGGGGCGGTCGGTCTTGCCGGCGGGGGCCTTCACGACGCGGTCACCAGGGGACCAGCCGGACACGTCGGGACCGGCTTCGACGACCTCGGCCACGAACTCATGCCCCATCACCATGCCCTTGTCGAGGTCGGCCAGCTCGTACCAGGAGGTGTGTCCCGTTTCCTCGATGATGGCTTCGAGATGAGCGGCGGCGTGAACGTCGGAAGCGCAGATCCCGGCCGCCAACACGCGAACGAGCAGCTCTCCGGAGCCGGGGGTGGGCTGGGGCCACTCCTCGACGGTCAGCGTGGTTCCCCGCAACACCATTGCCTGCATGTCGGGACCTCCTCCGGTCACACTCGGTCGGGGTAGGCGGTAAGCCTAGTCCTTTGTGGGAGCCATGTGGTCGCGGAGGCGTCCTGCCAGGCCACCCGCCGGGGGCCTCAGCCAGTAGACTGCGCCCACTCCGGGAGGGCGCGTGACGACCGACCTGTTCAGCAACCCGAAGCGGTTTGGCGACATGACCTCGTGGCGCGAGGAGGCGCTCGCGCTTCACGCCAGTGGAGTGTTCCACCCGATCGAAGCGGAGGGCTTTGGCTCCTTCCGGGCAGTCATCGGCAGGGACGAGATCCTCGAGATCGAAGCGCAACACGAACTCTTCACGAACGGCCCGGAACCGATCCTGACGCACGACGCGATCATCGCGATGCGGGCGCAGGGGGGACCGCGGGCGAAGACGCTCATCCACATGGACGACCCGGAGCACCGGAAGTACCGCATGCTCACGAACGACTGGTTCAAGCCGGGCAGCGTGCGCCAGCTTCAGCCGCGGCTGGACGAGTTGAGCCGCAAGGCGCTCGCGACGCTGGAGCAAGGCGAGGGCGAGATCGACTTCAACACGGAAGTCGCGCTCCCCTTCCCGCTTGAGGTCATCCTCGCGATTCTCGGGCTGCCGGAAGAGGACTACCCGCGGATGCTCCAGCTGACACAGGAGATGTTCGGCGCCAGCGACCCCGACTTCGTCCCCAAGGACCGCGACCCTGAGGACGTGCTGGCGGTGCTGCGGGACTTCTTCGAGTACTTCGCCACGCTGAGCGCGAACCGCCGGGCGAACCCGACCGACGATCTGGCGACTCAGATCGCCAATGGCCAGATCGACGGCGCCCCCATGCCGATTCTGGAGACGATGGGGTACTACCTGATCGTGGCCACCGCCGGGCACGACACGACCTCGGCGTCAATCGCCGAGGGGATGCGGCTGCTCGCGGAGAATCCCGACCAGCTGGCGCTCCTCAGGAGCAGGCCGGAGCTCATCCCGAACGCCATCGAGGAGCTTATCCGCATCGCCTCGCCCGTACGGCACTTCATGCGCACCGCGCAGGACGACACCGAAATAGCAGGGGAGCCGATCGCGAAGGGCGAGTGGCTGATGCTGTCGTACGCCGCCGCCAACCTGGACCCGCGAACGTTCGAGGATCCGCTGCGGTTCGATGTCACGAGGAAGGCCGCCGAGCGGCAGATCGCCTTCGGCTACGGCGTGCATTACTGCCTCGGCGCCCATCTGGCGCGGCTGGAGATGTCGACGCTGTTCGGCCACCTGCTGCCGCGGCTGGAGTCGGTCGAGCTCGCGGGCGAGGTCACGACCTCGACCGCCACGTTCGTGAGCGGCATCAAGAGCCTGCCGATCCGCTACACATTGACTGCTCCATAGCGCTTCGAGGGAGGGCGACATGTACGACAAGCTGTTCGAGCCGATCGACGTCGGCGGGGTCACCATCAAGAACCGGATCGTGCGGTCCCCGCACGGCACGGGGCTCTTCGGCGACGACTTCATCGCCTACCACGTGGCGCGGGCGAAGGGCGGGGTGGGCATGTCGACGGTATCGGCGACGAGCGTCCACCCGAACGCTCCCGGGGCGATCCCGGTGTGGTCTGACGACTGCAAACCTTACCTGTCGAAGCTGGCGAACGCCGTGCATGAACACGGCATGAAGATGTTCCACCAGATCTACCACCCCGGCGCCTCCCAGGCGGAAATGGTGGGTGGGGCGGAAGCGTGGTCGGCGAGCGAGATCCCGAACTTCCTCGGGGGGGCCGTCGTACCGGTCGCGATCAGCAAGGGGCAGATCGGCGACCTCGTCGAGCACTTCGCCGGGGCGGCGCGGCGCATCTGCGAAGCGGGGCTCGATGGCGTCGACATCCACGCGTCGAGCGGCTACCTGCTGCACGAGTTCCTCTCCCCGGCGCTCAACCAGCGCGACGACGAGTACGGCGGCTCGCCCGAGAACCGCATGCGCATCGTGCTCGAAGTGATCGACGCGATCCGCGGCGAGGTGGGCGACAGCGACTTCGCCGTGGGGGTGCGCCTGCCGAACGAGGACTACGTGCCCGGCGGCCTCACGGCCGAGCTGAACCGCCAGATCGCGGAGGCCGTCGACCCGCTGGTCGACTACGTCTCGCTTCACATGGGTTCGTACTGGCGCTTCCACAAGCTGATCGCGCCGACCGACGACCCGCTGGGCGTGGAGATGGCCCCGAACGAGACCATCCGCCCCGTGATCACGAAGCCGACGATCGTGGTCGGCCGCATCCTGACGGTGGACCACGCGCACGCGCTCGTGGAATCGGGTCAGGCGGACATGGTCTCGATGGTGCGGGCTTTGATCGCCGATCCGGAGCTGGTGAACAAAGCTCAACACGGGAACGAGGACCTCATCAGGCCGTGCATCGGGACGAACATGGGGTGTGTCGGGCGACTCATGAGCGGGCAGGGGCTGAGCTGCGTGGTCAACGTGGCCGCCGGCCAGGAGGCGACGGTGACGCAGGAGCCCGAGATCCCCGCGGAGGAGCCGAGGCGGGTGTTCGTGGTCGGGGGAGGCCCGGCGGGGATGGAGGCGGCGCGGACGGCCGCCATCCGGGGGCACCACGTGCAACTGCACGAAGCCACGCAGAAGCTGGGCGGCCAGGTGAACATCGCGGCGAGCGCTCCCAAGCGGGGCGACGTCGGCGCGATCACCCACTGGCTGGGGGAGGAGCTGAAGCGCCTGCAGGTCGACGTCCGCCTGAACTCGCTGGTGGACATCGAGACTGTCATGGAAGCGGACGCAGACGTCGTGGTGCTGGCGGCCGGGGCCAGTCCCCGGGCGGACGGGTTCCAGGTGGCGACGCCGGCGGTCACCCTGACCGGCCACGACCTGCCGCATGTGTACAACGCGCAAGACCTTCTCGGCTACGGCGACCCCGTCAACATCGAGGGGCCCGCGCTCGTCTTCGACGACACGGGCTCGTTCGAGGCGATCTCGGCGGCGGACGTGCTGCTGGAGGCGGGGGTACATGTGACCCTCGTCTCGCGCCTGAAGGACCTGGGCGAGAACCTGCCCTACCCGCCGGTGACGGTGGGGGCGGCGCGCGAACGGCTGATGTCGGGCGACTTCGACCTGATCGGCGGGCACTACCTCCAGGAGATCCGTCCGGGCGAGGTCGACATCGGCGTCCTGCACACGGACCGCGTGCGGACGATCCCGGCCAACACGGTGATCCTGGTGACGCACCACGAGCCCAACCGGTACCTCGCGACCGAGCTTGAGGACGAGGGCATCGAGGTGCACCAGGTCGGTGACGCGCAGGGTCGCAACAGCATTCGCAACGCGATCCACACCGGCGCGTTCCTCGGCAGGGAGCTGTAGGTTGCGGTCGTCAGCGGCAGCGGAGGGTTAGCGGGATGCGAGTAGCAGTTCTTGGCGGAAGCGGGTTCATCGGGCCGCGGGTGATGCGGCGGCTAGTGGAACACGGGCACGAGGTCCACTGCATGGACATCGCGCCGGAGGCGCCGGCGCTCGACCTGCTGCGTGACCGTGTCCAGATCACGCGTGGCGATATCACGCTCATGGACGATGTGGTCGAAGCGCTCACGCTGAGCAAGCCCGACCGGGTCCTGAACCTCGCGTATGCGCTGGGGGCGGGCGAGAGTGACCCCCACCCGCAGGTGCGGCTGAACATTCTCGGGATGGACAACTGCTTCGAGGCAGCCCGCATCCTGGGAATCCGGCGGGTGGTGTACGCGAGCTCGCTGGCGGTCTACGGGCCGCAGCGTCTGCACGGCGAGCGCGCGGTGACCGAGGACGACCTCTGCCTCGGGACGGGCATCTACGCCGTCTCGAAGATCTTCAACGAGCACCAGGCGGAGTGGTACAACCGCGCCTTCGACATGGCGATCACGGGCGTCCGGCCCGCGAATATCACGGGGCCGGACAAGGTTCGCGGGTCGATGAACCACGTGCAGTGCCAGGTGCTGCCGGCGCGGGGCGAGCCCGTCAGCTTCCCCTACCGGGACACGATGACGCTGCCGCTGAACGTCGAGGACATCGCCGAGGTGTTCCTGCGGGTGACGCTGGCGGAGGAGACGGCCTACCCGATCTACAACTCGGGCGGGAACTCCACGAGCCTGGGCGAGCTGGCAGGCATCGTGCGAGACTTCCTGCCGGACGCGGAGATCGCGTTCGACGAGGATGAGGGCGGACGTGATGCGTCGGGGCTCTTCCTGATGGACAACTCCCGTCTCGTGGAGGAGTTCGAGGTCGAGTACGCCCCGTTCCGGCAGCGCGTGCTGGAGACCCTGAACGAAGTGCGGCGCGTCGAGGGGCTCCCGCCGATCGGCTAGAGCGTGGCCGCTCTGGTAGAAGATTCCCAGACAGCAAGCCCAGCAGGAGCGTCCCATGCTGACCGACCTCGACGACACCCTCCTTCACCAGGCCCCACTCCCGTTCGCGTTCGTGGGCACCAGCGACCACCGGTTCTACGACCGCTACTGGTTCGAGGCGGTAGCGCCGGACGGTGGGGCGGGCGCGCTCGTGAGCATGGGGCGCTACCCCAACATGAACGTCCTCGACGGATTCGTGGCCGCACAGACGGAGGGCAAGCAATACAACGTCCGCTTCTCGCGAGAGTTGCGGCCGGCCTTCGCGGAGACGAAGGTTGGGGGTCTCAGCGTATCGCTGGTCGAGCCGCTGAGGGTGCTTCGCCTCAGGCTAGAGGAGGGCGACCATCCCCTCTCCTGCGACCTGACGTGGACGGGCAGCCTCCCGGCGCGGCTGGAGGACCACAGCTTCTCCCGTTCGCAGGGGCGGGTCGTCTCGGACATGTACCGCTTCGCGCAGGTGGGGACGGTGGGCGGCTCGCTGAGCATCGACGGTCACGACTTCGCGGCGGCCGACTGGTTCGGGGCGCGGGACCACTCGTGGGGGGTGCGTCCCGGTGTGGGGGGCTTCGAGCCGGTGACGAGCGGTGCGGCAGGCGGGGCGGGAGGACGGCTGTTCATCTGGCTCGCGTTCCGAGTGGACGAGTTCGGAGGTTATGTGCAGCTCCATGAGGACCACATGGGGAGACGGCAGTCGCTCGACGGTGCGCTGGTCTGGCCCGCGGAGGCGGGGCGGCCGGAGCTTCGTATCGTCGATATGGAACACGACCTGACCTTCCACGAGGGAACGCGCGCCTTCAGCCATGCGCGGCTGGTCCTGACGACCGAGGACGAGAAGCGCTGGGAGGTGGAGGCGGAGCCGCTGTTCACCGCCTGGGCGTACAAGGGGACGGGGTACGGCACCGGCTACAACGACGAGAAGGGGCTCGGTGCGTATCGGAGCGAGTACGTCGAGGAGACGGACGTGTACGACGTTTCACACCCGGAGATCGTGCGGAATCTCGATGGCGCCCAGGTCCCCTCGGGCCACCGCGAGCAGCCGGTGCGACTCTCGGTGAACGGGAAGCCCGGCTTCGGGCACCTGCCCATCATGGTGATGGGACCGAACCAGCGGTACGGGCTCCAGGCGCAGTAGCGATGGTCGACGCAGGGGCGGTGGCGGGGTATTTCGCCGAACGGCTCGACGAGGCAGTCACGGTCAGCTCCCTCAAGCAGACGTTCCCGGGGATGTCGCGGGAGACGTGGATCGTCGAGGCGGAGGTGGGTGAACGGGCCGCGAAGCGGCGCCGGGACCTCGTGCTGCGCATCGACCTGCCGAGCGGGGGGATCGTGCCGCTGCCGCTAAAGACGGAGTGGGAGGTCTACGTACGGCTGTGGCCGTCGCCAGTTCCCGTGGCCGAGCCCCTCTGGTACGACGAGGGGCTCGCCTTCGCCGAAGGGCGGCCGCACATGGTCCGCGAGCTTGTCGAGGGGGCCACTAACGTCCCGGACCTGATGGCGCCCGGCGCGGAGGGGGACGCACTCCGGCGCAGCGTGGCGTTCGAGCATGCGGAGAAGCTCGCCCTGGTGCACTCGCTGGACTGGAAACAGTACGGGCTCGACGAGGTGCTGGCCGCACCCAAGTCGCCGGCGGACGCCATCCGGCAGGACTTCGAGATGTGGAAGGAAATCTGGTTCGAGTGCCGTTCCGCCCCGTACCCGGAGATCACCGACGCCCTCTACTGGCTGGAGGAGCAGATCCCGACGGATAGCCCGCGCACCTCGCTGATCAAGGGGAACAACGGCATCGGCGAGGAGATCTGGCGAGACGGGAAGATCGTGGCGATGAGCGACTGGGAGCTGGCCGCGCTCGGGGACGCCGCGCAGGACTGGGCCTTCTCACAGGGGATGCTCGGCCTCTGGGACCCCGACGAAACCCTGGCTCACTACGAGGAGGCGGCAGGCTTCAAGCTGTCGCCTCGCACGATGGCGTTCAGCCAGCTTTTCATCGCGTTCAAGTCGACGGTCTGCCTGAACAGTGCGCTGCGGGGGTTCATGGACGGCCGCGACCGCCGTCCGGGGGTTGCGGTGATGGGCATCTCGAGCCCGCGGAACGCCGCCGGGAGGCTCGCGTCCGTCGTGGGGATGGAGCTCGAAGAGGCGGCCCGCGCGCTCGCGCCGCGAGGACCGGACGGCAGCCCGTACATCAGGGGGGAACGATCGTGAGACCCAGCACGAAGGAACTGCTCGACTCAATTGCGGAGGCGCTGGACTCGCGCGTGGCCCCGACCGTGACGGACCCGTGGGCGGCGAGCTCGCTGCGGAGCATCGGCACGCTGCTCAATCATCTGTCCGTCCGCGTCGAGAGCGAGCTCACGATCCTCGCGGAGGGGAACGCCGACCTTCGCGAGGTGCTGGCGGACGCCTGCGACCGGCTGGAAGGTCGGGCGACGCCCAGCCGTCCCTCGATGCGAGCGGACATGCAGGCGTTGCTCCTGGAGATGGACTCGCGGGGCACAGACGGCGTGGCAACGGTGGCGCTGCTGGAGGAAGCGAGCAGGGCCCTGAACGAACAGACCGAAAGGCTGGTGCGGGTCGTTCACGAAGACCGGGGATCGCTGGGAGACGGGGTTCACGAGGAGCTGCTGGGGTCACTCCGTCGGTACTTCGAACGCCAGCGGGAGCGGGAGGCGCCGCTGTACGAGGCGCTCGCCGGCCCGATGTTCTGAGTTGGGCAGCCGGAGGATGATGAGCAGATGACCGAGATCGAATTCGTCCTGCCCGACCCGGAGCTCGAGCAGTACACCTGGGTGTACGAGAACGAGCACGGTCCGGCCTCCCAGCCACCACTCACGCGGGAGCCGGGCTTTGGACCCCCGCCGGAGCCGGGCGCTCCACCCTCCCGACTGATCATCAACGGCTACAACTACTTCCGCTCGGGTCCGACGGGGGAGATGCCGAGCTCCTTCGACCTGCCCGATCTCGGGGGGGCGACCGCGCTCGAGGCCTGGAACGACAAGTGGCTGCCGCAGGTGGACGCGCTGTTCGACGAGCTGTCCGGCTTCGACGCCACCGCAGTCGGGGAGGGGGCGTGGCAGGAGGTTCTCGACGGCCAGGCGTCCGAGTTCCGGCGAGTGTTCGCGGGGGTCCACGGCGAGTGCGTCCTGACCTCGGGGCAGCTGGCCCGGGACTTCGTCGATGCGTACTGCGAGGTCCTCGGCGAGGACCGACGGGACGACGGCCACGCCATCCTGCAAGGCTTCCCGAACCAGACCCTCGACCGTGCGATTGCGCTGTGGGAGCTCGGACGAGAGGTTCGTGCCGACGCTGAGTTGCGGGCGGTGGTCGAGGAGGGCACAGGCGTTGGGCATGCCGCGTTCAACCGGCGCCTTGAGGGTTTCCTCGAGGAGTTCGGCCACACGATCGACGCGCAGGTTCCAGATGCGCCCACGTGGCGGGAAGATCCGCGTCCGGCGCTCGACCTCGTCCTTCGCTATGCGGACGGGCCCGAAGATGCGTCCCCATTCCGGGCCGCGGAGGCGCAGGTGGCCCGGCGGCAAGAGTTGGAGGCGGAGCTGGAGGCGCTCGTGATGAGCGACCAGCGCGTGCGCGAGTTGCTGGACAGGCTCCCGGGGGCGCAGGAGCTGCTGCCAGTTCGCGAGGACCACAACACGCTCTGCGACCAGCGGCTGGGGGCGGCCTCGCGCTACCGCTGGCTGAGCATCGGCAGGCTGTTGCTGGAGCGGGGGCTCGCGGAGGAGGCCGGGGACGTCTTCTACTTCACGCTGGATGAGTTGCGCGAGGCGCTGGAGAGCGGCAGCGCTCCGGAGAGCCGCGCCCTTGAGGAGCGCCGCCGGGAGCAGGCGGCCTTCCGGGCGGTGCAGCCACCGCCGGTCCTCGGACGGCCGCTCGCCGGCGAGGCAAGCGAGGCAGGGGTGCTGCGGGGGACGGGGGCTCGGATATCTGG
>VXLW01000127.1 GCA_009841435.1 Dehalococcoidia bacterium
ACCCCCACCCCGCACTCCCATTTTCCCTTTTGCGTGGGGGGCTTGGATATGTTTATAACATACAGTGGTAGGGGTGGGGCCGCTCGCCGGTCCCGTGACGGCGGCGGCGGTTCTGCTGGCGCCTGGCGACAAACGGCCGTGGTTCCGGCGCGTACGCGACTCGAAGGTGCTGACGGCGGCGGCGCGCGAGGAGCTGGCGGCCGAGATTGAGGCGTCGATCCCATACGGCATCGGGTGGGCGACGAGCGCGGAGGTCGACAGCCGCGGGATCGTGGAGGCGCGGCGGCTCTCGGTGCTGCGCGCGATCGAGGCGCTTCCCTGCGAGCCCGACCTGGTCATCTCCGATGCGCTGCCCCTACCGCTTCCCCGGGTGCGGGTGGAGCCGAAAGCGGACGCTCGCAGCGTCTCCGTGGCGGCAGCATCGATCGTGGCCAAGGTCGCGCGCGACCACTGGATGACGGAGTTGTGCGAGCGGTTCCCCGGGTACGGGTTCTGCCAGAACAAGGGGTACTACACGGAGGGCCACCGGGCCGCGATCGACCGGCGAGGTCCGTGCGAGGCACACCGCGTGAGCTGGGCGCCGTTCGCGCAGGGCAAGCTCGACCTGTGAACCGCCGCAAGGAGCTGGGCGCCTTCGGTGAGCGCGTGGCGGCACACCGGCTGGAGGCGGCGGGGCTCACGATCGTGGATCGCAACGCGCGCACGCCGAGCGGAGAGATCGACCTGGTGGCGCGGGACGGCGAGGACGTGGCCTTCGTGGAGGTGCGGACGCGGCGGGCGGAGCGGGGTACGGCGGCGGAATCGCTGGACACGCGCAAGCTGCAGCGGATGTGGCGCTGCGCGATGGAGTACTGCGAGGCGCAGGGCCTCGACCCGGAGTGCGTGCGCATCGACCTGGTCAGCCTCGACATCGGGGCGCGCGACTCGGTGGCGCACATCGAGCACTTCCGCGGGCTCGAGATTCCGGACGAATAGCGCGCCGGGGCGTGCTAGGATCGCCACGTTATGCCGATTTACGAGTTCCGCTGCGACGATTGCCAGAAGATCACGAATCACTTCTCGCGCAAGCCGGACCCGAAGGCGACAGCTGTTTGCGAGCACTGCGGCAGCAAGTCGACCCATCGGCTCGTCTCGAGCTTCGCGCGGACGTATTCGCGCGAGGACGTGCTGGAGCGCTACGGCGACCCGGCGACCGACGACAAGGCGGACCTGAAGGATCCCCGCCAGATTGGCTCATGGGTAGAGAAGCGATTCGACGAGTACGGCGTCGACATGCCGGAGAGCGCGCGGGAGATGATCGACGCGGCGCGCGAGGGCGACCTGCCGGACCCGGTCAAGAACCTATGAGCGGAGGCGGAGACGCGCCCCGCCCGGACACATCGCCGCTCGGGGAGATCGCACCGCGAGTCGTCGCGCACCTGGAGGAGAAGCACGCCGCCCGGGAGAAGGCGCTGCGGGCCTCGCGGGCGCTGATCCAGGCGAGCGCGCGCAGCATCCGCGAGGTGCATCGCGGGGAGATGGCGGAGGCGGAGGCGCGGCTGGATGCGGCGCGGGCGGCGGCGGACGAGGGGTTCGCTGGGCTGGGGGGACACCCGGACATCGAGCACGCGGGGTTCGTGCACGACGCGGAGAAAGAGTACGCCGAGGCGCGGGCGACGCTGGCGCTGGTCTCGGGGGCGCCGCTGCCCTCGCCGGAGGAGGTGGGGGTGAACGCGGCGGCCTGGCTGAACGGCATCGCGGAGGCGGCGGGAGAGCTGCGGCGGGTCATCCTCGACCGGCTGCGGCAGGGCGACTTCGACGGGTGCGAGGCGCTGCTTGAGGCTATGGACGACATCTATTCGCTGCTGGTCACGATCGATTTCCCCGATGCGATGACGGGCGGGCTGCGGCGCACGACGGACCAGACGCGGGGCATCCTGGAGCGGACGCGGGGCGACCTGACGATGGCGATCGTGCAGCGGCGGGCGACGCCCGAGGGCTGAGCCCGCCCACGCACGCGAAACACAGCCGTCACATTGAACGGAGTGGGGCGGGACGCTAGAGTGCCTGCGGCCCATATCCTGCCGCGACTGCCTTCCGTTGGGGGCTCCCCGAGGGAGCGCGAGGACGCGCAGCATCTGTCTCTGGGGGAACCATGGAGATCCTGATCTTCGCCATCATCGCGGGCGTGCTCGCCCTCCTCTTTTCCGCCTTCCGCGTGTTCGCGGTGGTGCGGGAAGGCGAGGGGAACGAGACGATGCAGAACATCGCCCACGCGATTCAGCTCGGCGCGGCGGCCTTCCTGAAGCGCGAGTACGCGGTGCTCGCAGGGTTCGTCGCCATCGTGTTCGTGATCCTGCTGCTGTTCATCGACCTGGACGTGCTGGACAAGGACCCGCTCACGAGCCAGTTCTGGGACTTCGACAAGGACGTCCCGGCGATGTCGCTGTCCTACCTGATCGGGGCGATTCTCTCGGCGAGCGCGGGCTACCTGGGTATGACGATTGCGGTGCGGGCGAACGTGCGCACGGCGGCGAAGGCGCAGGAGGGGCTGAATCCGGCCCTCCGCGTGGCCTTCAACTCAGGCACCGTGATGGGCATGACGGTGGTGGGGCTGGGCATCCTCGGCCTCGGCATCCTGTACCTGATCTGGGAAAGCGCGGTACCGCTCGCGGGCTTCGCCTTCGGCGCCTCCTCGATCGCGCTGTTCGCGCGCGTGGGCGGCGGCATCTATACCAAGGCGGCCGACGTGGGTGCCGACCTCGTCGGCAAGGTCGAGGCGGGCATCCCCGAGGACGACCCGAGGAACCCCGCCACGATCGCCGACAACGTGGGCGACAACGTGGGCGACGTGGCCGGCATGGGCGCAGACCTGTTCGAGTCGTACGTAGGCTCGATCGTGGCAACGATGGCGCTGGCGGCAGTCGCGATCGTGGGCGTGGAATACACCGGCGCGATCGGTCTCTTCGGAGAGGGGGCCTACTCATTCAAGGGCAACGCGGTGATGCTGCCGTTGCTGGTGGCGGGGACGGGTATTTTCGCCGCCATCCTCTCGACCTTCCTGGTTCGCACCGGCGAGCAGGCGACCCAGGGGCGGCTGCTCTGGGCGCTGCGGGCGGGCGTGTACGGCGCCTCCGGCCTAGTTCTGGTGGGCGCGGCGATCGCGATACCCATCCTCGACCTGCCCTGGGACATCTTCTGGGCGATCCTCGTGGGTCTGATCGCGGGGCAGATTATCGGGACAGTGACAGAGGGCTTCACCTCCTCCGAGGGCTTCGCCATCGGGCCGTTCCGCTACAGCCCGACGGTGAACCTGTCAGCGCAGGCTGAAACGGGTTCCGGGCCGGTCATCATCGGCGGGATGAGCCTGGGGATGCTCTCGACGGCGATCCCCCTCATCACGATCGTGGTTGCGATCATCCTCGCGAACGAGTTCGCCGGGTTCTACGGCATCGCGCTGGCGGCGGTGGGCATGCTCGCCCCGCTTGGCGTGACACTCGCGACGGACGCCTACGGCCCGGTGGCCGACAACGCCGGCGGCATCGCCGAGCAGGCGGGCCTCGAGCCGGAGGTGCGCGAGCGCACGGACGCGCTCGACCAGCTCGGCAACACGACGGCGGCGACGGGCAAGGGCTTCGCCATTGGCTCAGCGGCGCTGACGGCGCTGGCGCTACTGGCGACCTACTCGATCACGACGGGTGTGGAGATGTTCAACCTCCTCGACTGGGAGGTCATGGTGGGCATCCTCATCGGCGCCCTGATGCCGTTCGTCTTCTCCGCGCTCTCGATGGGCGCGGTCGGGCGCGCGGCGCAGGCGATGGTCGAAGAGGTGCGGCGGCAGTTCCGCGAGAAGCCCGGCATCATGGACGGCACCGAGGAGCCGGACTACGAGCGCGCGGTCAGCATCTCCACGACGGGGGCGCTGCGCGAGATGATCATTCCCGGCCTGCTGGCCGTGGCCGTGCCCATCTTCGTGGGCGCGGTGATCAGCGCGGAGTCGCTCGGCGGCCTGCTCATCGGCTCGATCGCGGCCGGCGCCATGCTCGCCATCATGATGGCGAACGCGGGCGGGGCCTGGGACAACGCCAAGAAGTACATCGAAGAGGGGAACTTCGGCGGCAAGGGCTCGGAAGCCCACAAGGCCGCCGTGGTGGGCGACACCGTGGGCGATCCGTTCAAGGACACCTCGGGGCCTTCGCTCAACATCCTCCTGAAGCTGATGTCGATCGTGGCGGTGGTGTTCGGGCCGCTGTTCATCTAGCGTAGCCGCCGGCCCGCGGCCCTACGGGGCGGGTCGAGAGGAGGCGAGCGGTGATCGTGGCGCAGCTCGCGATTCCGCTGGCAGCGGTAGTGGCCGCCGTCTTCGCCACCTGGTTCGCCCTCGACATCCTCCTGCGGACGCGCCCGAGCGAGAGCGTATCCGCGGCCGCGGAGCGCACCCGCGAACTGGGCAGCTCGTACATCTGGCGGTTCGTCGTCCTCAGCGTGACGCTGGGGCTGGCGGGCGGCGCAGGGGTGGGTGCGGCGGTAGGGGCGTATCGCGACGGCGTGGAGTCGGGCGCAGTCGCGGGGCTGGCTGTGCTGGCCGGAGCGCTGGCGGCGGCAGCGACGGCGGCGGCAGGACTGGCGCTGGGTCAGCGCGCGAGCGAACGGGCGGCGACGGCCGCGGACCGGACGTTGCGCCAGGCACTCGCGATCGCGTTGTGGGCAGGCACGGCACCGGCACTGGCGGGTGGGGCGCTGGCGGTGGCGGGGGTCGCGGGGCTGTACGGGATCGCGACGCGCTTCGCGGACATCCCGGGCACCGAGGCGGCGTTCCTCGTGCTGGGGGCGGGCGCGGGGGCGGCGCTGACGGCGTTGGTGGCGCGGCTGCTCGCGGCGAGCGAGGACGAGGACGAGGGGCCGGAGGCGGAGGCGGTCGAGG
>VXLW01000010.1 GCA_009841435.1 Dehalococcoidia bacterium
TTTAGATAGAGTGCGAACACCTATTCCGACTAGCGTATGATCGTCGGCTGCGACTGATGTGTATAGGGGACCGCGTCGGCGGGGAATCAGCGGGGGTTGGGGGCCTTCCAGGAGGCGGACCAGGTCGCATTCGCCGCGCCCGGCTGCAAGTGGGCGACGCAGGTCGACAGCCAGGCGCGCATCGCGGAGTACGTACATCTCGCGCTGGGGCGCGCGCTGAACGGACGCCCCGGCGCCGTCTACCTCGACTTCCCCGCCGAGCTGATCCGCACGCCGTTCGAGGAAGCGGACGTCGAGTGGCGCACGAGCGAGCCGGAGATCTCGCGGCCCCACCCGGACCCGGCCGCCCTCGAAGCGGTCGCCGACATGTTGGCGGAGGCGGAGCGGCCGCTCGTCATCATGGGGAAGGGTGCGGGCTGGGCGGAGGCGGGCCTGCCGCTGCAGCGGCTGGTGGACCGGGGCATCCCCTTCGTGTCGTCGCCGATGGGGCGGGGCGCGATTCCCGACGACCACCCGATGTTCATGAACGCGGCCCGCTCGGCAGCGCTGGGTGGGGCGGACGCCGTCCTGATGGTGGGTGGACGCTTCAACTGGGTGTTCCAGTTCGGCAAACCGCCGCGGTTCGCCGAAGGGGCGCGCCTCGCGCACATC
The DNA here is from genome assembly GCA_009841435.1 of Dehalococcoidia bacterium. GTDB lineage: Bacteria > Chloroflexota > Dehalococcoidia > Tepidiformales > Tepidiformaceae > UBA2991. The sequence continues at coordinate 652 of VXLW01000010.1, forward strand.
GACATCGTGGCGGAGGAGTTCTACAGCGGGGCGGAAGTCGAGACGGGCATCGTGGCCGACTGCGCGATCGCCGTGGAGCAGCTCAACGGGTTGCTCGACGGACGCAGCCTGCGCGTCGCGAGCAGCGACTGGGTCGGAACGCTACAGGAGTCGCGCTCGCGCAACGAGGCGAGCTCGGCGGAGGCGATGGCCTCGGACGAGGTGCCCATCAACCACTTCCGCCTGCTGCGCGACGTGCGCGACTGCCTCGACCGCGACGCGACCGTGACGGTCGACGCGGAACTGACGATGGGCGTGGCGCGGGCGGTCATGCCCAGCTTCGGGTCGCGATTGCGGCTGAACTCGGGCACGACGGGCTGCATGGGCACAGGTCTGCCCTACGCCATCGGGGCGAAGCTCGCGCGCCCGGACCAGCAGGTGGTGGCAGTGCTCGGGGATTACGCCTTCGGTGCGGCGGCCATGGAGGTGGAGACGGCCGCGCGCATCGGCTGCAACGTCGTCATCGTCGTGTCGAACAACGGGGGCATCGCGGGCCACTCGATCCAGGACCGGACGTTCGCGCCGGATGCGCCCCCCATCGCCGCCCTCCTCCCCGTCGCCTACGAGAAGACCGTGGAGATGGTGGGCGGCTGGGCGCGACGCGTCGAGGATCCGGCGGACATCGCGCCCGCCGTCCAGGAGGCGTTGGCGGCGAACACGGTCGCGCTGGTCAACGTGCTGACGGACCCGAAGGGCCGTCGGTCGGGGTCGGCGTACCTGGGGTAGGGGTCCACATTCGTGTTAACAAAACCTCTTACATCCGGAGATACATTTAATTCCACTTCCCTCGGTAGCGACCCCGTGGTAGAGTTAGAACCAGGAGGAATGTTCCACGACTATGGCGATGAATGTAATCAGCAGAGAGCTGGTTGAGAGCTACCTCCAAGCGCTTCAGGCCGACGAAGCAGAGATCCAGAGTGCTGGCGAGGAGTACCAACGAGCACGTGCTCGCATTGACCTCGCGCTCCTGCGTTACAAGTCGCTGCGGGACTTTGTGGCCGAGGCCTTAGGCTGCAGCCCCTACTCCGACGAAGTCCAGTGGCCAGAAGACAACGGCGATCCTTGGGCGTGGGGACGCTATCGCTACGTGGGAATGAAGGTAGGCGACGCCGTGCTCGAAGTCCTCGAGAGTCGACTTGGTTCCCCGAAGAGTCCCGAGTATCAGGCGCAAATGCCCATTTTCTCGTGGACCATGACCCTCAGCGAGATTACTCAAGCGTTGTCGGAAGGGGGGCTTGGCTTCCCTGATCCGGTTTCGGCCCGGGCTGTCAATGCTGCCCTCATCAACACGGCGGGGATTGCCCGTTACTCAAATCAAGAGGGCCAGACACGCTACGCGCTTGCTCAAGAGGATCAAGGGACGGACAGCGATCCGACTGCAGTCGACGACCTGCCGTTCGAGTAGAGGAGGAACGTGAGTTGAGGAACAAGGGCGGGCCCGCGGTCGAAGCGCAGACCCGCCCTCTTTCTACTGGCCCCGGGTGGCGAAACCGGTAAACGCGGTGGCCTTGGGAGCCACTGCTGCTTCGCAGCTTGAGGGTTCGAATCCCTCCCCGGGGACCAATAGCTCTTCCAAGGCAGTCACCTAGGTGGCTGCCTTGTTTCGGTTGGCAACTCTAGCGTAGCCGATGGGGCATCGCCAAGGACCCTCGCCACCATGGCTGCCGCTGGCTGGGGGTAGACTGCCGCCTATGAGCGACCAACCTGCCCCACACATCCGACTTGCGACCGACGACGAGCTCCCGGAGGGGCTGCGTGGGCGTGGCGACGACTTCACGCGGGTGTTCGGGCACAACGCGGCGCTGTTCGAGCGGTGGAATGAGTGGTACCGCCCGCTTATTCGGGACGGGGCGGTGTCGGCACGTTTGAAGGAGATGGTGCGGCTGCGGGTCGCGCAGCTGAACGCGTGCGACTTCTGACAGGCCGCACGGCTTCCCCTGTCAGGGGAAGGTGACACCCTCGAGGAGAGCACCGTCGGCAAGATTGCGACGTGGGGTGACCAGGACTTCAGCGAGGCTGAGAAGGCGGCGTTCCACTACGCCGAGCGGCTGTTCGTCGACCACGCCAACATCGACGGCGAGCTGTTCGACGAGCTGGCGGAGCACTACACCGAGGAGCAGATCCTCGAGATCGGCTGGGCGGTCGTGAGCTACATGGGCTACGGGCGCCTGATCCACTCGTTCGGCCTGAAACCCTCCTGAGGAGAACCGCAATGACCTTCGATTCGAGCGTTTTCGGCGAAGACGCCATCAGCCAGGAGACGCGCGAGTTCGTGGCGGCCTCGATGGCGATGCGCGAGCAGATGCCCTCGATGGAGAACACCGACCTCGTCGAGCTGCGACGTTTGATGGAGGAGGGCGGCGGCGCCTTCCCTGTGCCCCCGCCCGTCGACCGCGCTGAGGACCGCGACGTACCGGGCATGGGCGAGGGCGCGTCGATCCGCATCATCCGGCCGGAGGGACGCGAGCCCACGGGCGTCTACCTCGACATCCACGGAGGCGGCTGGGTGATCGGCCGGGCGCGCATGAGCGACCAGGCCAACCTGGCCCTGGTCGAGGCGTTCGGCCTCGCGACGGTGAGCGTCGACTACCGGCTCGCGCCGGAGCACCCCTATCCCGCGCCTCCGGACGACTGCGAGGCGGCGGCCACGTGGCTCGTCGAGAACACGGCGGCCGAGTTCGGGACGGAACGGCTGCTGATCGGGGGCGGGTCAGCGGGCGCGCACCTGGCGGCGGTCACGTTGCTTCGGATGCGGGACCGGCACGGCTACACGGGTTTCCTCGGAGCGAACCTGGTCTACGGTCCGTACGACCTTTCGATGACGCCGAGCCAGCGGCTGGGCGTGGGGCCGGAAGGCGGCCTCGACCGGGCTGCGATCGACCGCTTCTACGAGATGTTCATCCCCGGCGTGGATACGACCGACCCGGACGTGTCGCCGCTGAACGCGCACCTCCAGAACATGCCGCCGGCGCTCTTCACGGTGGGGTCGTACGACCCGCTGCTGGACGACTCGCTGTTCATGCACGCGCGCTGGCTGGCAGCGGGAAACGAGTCCGAGCTTGCGGTCTACCCCGGCGGCCCGCACGGCTTCGATGCGGCGCCGATCCCGATCGGGCAGCAGGCGCGGGAGCGCGTATTCGCGTTCATCGGGGCGCGGGTGGGACAGTCGTAGCAGTCGACTAGTCCAGCGGAACCTCCCCGCCACTTGCGAGCGCAACGGCAGCGCGGACGGACGGCTCGGGTGCGGGCACGATGTGCACCCCGGGGACCTCGCCGCCCAGCCAGGCCCGGATGGCGTCGGCGTCGCCGGCGAGTTCGACCCGGGCGAAGCCGGTCGGTCGAACCCGGTGACGGGCGTCTCCGCGGGCGGGGTGCAGGTCAGGGGGAACCTGCCAGTCGATAAAGAACGTGTGGGAGGGGTCGGCCATGGCCTCGGCGAGGCCGGCGAGCCGCCAGGTAAGCGTCACGCCCCCGGGAGCGTCGCGGGACATGGGGAGGGGGCGCAGGCCGAGCCGCTCGGCGGTGGCGTCGACGCCGGAGGCATCGGTGCGGAGGCAGAGGGCGGCGACGCGGTCGCCACCGGCGGTCTGCTCGCGGAGCCAGGCGCCCATGGGGCTGGCGGCAGCCTCGTCCTCGTCGACGATGCCCATGATCTCGATGTAGGAGTCGCCGAGGGGCACGATGCGGTTTCCAGTGCCGTGTCCGGCGTGCCTGCCACCGGGCAACGACACCAGCCCGTGGTCGCGCTCGAGGCGTGCGGAGGTGGCGTAGATGTCGGCCGTGGCAAGGATGACGTGGTCGATGGCGAGGGGGGTCATGCGTGCGATGGTAGAGAATTCGGGCCCGTTCGGGGCGGTGGCTTGCGGGGGCGGGCCGGGGGCGTCAGGATCGGGGTATGAATGAAGAGATTTTCCGCGAGATCC
>VXLW01000084.1 GCA_009841435.1 Dehalococcoidia bacterium
GGCTCTTGGGGCGTGGGCTCGGAGTTTTCTATAATAGACAGGTTCACGGGGTTGGGGGGCTCTTCCCCGGCGAGGACCGCGATGATGTTGCGCGCCGCCATCTCGGCCATACGCGCACGGGTGGCGTGGCTGGCGCTACCGATGTGGGGCGTGATGACCACGTTGGAGAACGCGAAGAGGGCGTGGTCGAGGGGGAGGGGCTCGGGGACGGTCACGTCGAGGGCAGCGCCGCCGATGGCGCCGGCGCGGAGGGCTTCGACGAGCGCATCCTGGTCGACGACGCCGCCGCGGGAGGTGTTCACGAGGATGGCGGTCTCCTTCATCGCAGCGAACTCGGCAGCGCCCATGAGGCCCTCGGTCTCGGGGCCGTAGGGGACGTGGAGCGTGACGAAGTCGGAGCGAGCGAGCAGCTCGGGGAGGGATACGCGCTCGACGCCGAGCTCCTGCTCGACCTCGGGGCGGGGTGTGCGGGTGGCGGTGAGCACGGTCATACCGAAGCCGCGAGCGCGGCGGGCGACGGCGCGGCCGATCTCGCCGAGGCCAACGATCCCAAGGGTGGCGCCGTGAGGGTCGTGACCCAGGAAGCCGGTGGGCGACCAGGTCTGCCAGCCACCGTCGCGCGTGTCACGCTCGCTCAGGACAACGTTGCGGGCGGCGGCGAGGAGGAGGGCGAACGCGAGGTCGGCGGTGGTCTCGTGGAGGACACCGGGGGTGTTCGTGGCCCACACGCCGGCGGCGGCGGCGGCTTCAGCGTCGACGTTGTCGTAGCCGACGGCCATGTTCGCGACGACGCGCAGCCCTGGAGCCGAATCGAGGAGGGCGGTGTCGACGGGGTCGGTCACCAGGGTGAGAGCGGCATCGGCATCCCGGACGCCCTCGCGGAGGGAGTCGGGGTCGGGGGGAAAGTCGCCGGGCCAGAGGGTGACATCGTGCCCGGCTTCCTCGAGCAGATCGATGGCGCGTCCGGGCACGCGGCGGGTAACGAAGACGTGGCCCACGGGGAACGATTGTACGTGGCGCCCCCAGGTGTGGCGGTTAGGCGTGAGGCAAGGCGGTACGATGGAGGGGCATCGAACCACGACCGCCCTCTGGGCGAACGACACGGAGCAACCGCATGGGAAGCAAGGAGATCACCGCCCTCATCGACATCCTGGCGCGCGAAAACGAGCTGGGGACCGACAGCCACGTGCTGGGGAGCTGGACGATCAGCTTCGACAAGGCGAAGGGCGCGTTCGTGTTCGACAAGTGCGAGAACGAGGGTTACTGCGAGGAGCGCCCGAGTGTGATCGGGGTTGGCGGCGAGGTGCTGGACCCCGGAGGGCCGCTGTTCAGCTAGGCGCTGTTCAGCCAGGCAGCGGGGCGTCCCAGGGGAGGGCGCCGGCGCGGGAATCGAGGACGACCCTGACCTGACCGTCGGCGACGACCGCGATGAGGTCGTAGCCGGAGTAGAGGGTCGGGTCCATCCCCCGGAGTGTCAGCGAGACCTTCTCCCCGGCGAGCTCGGTGGCGGCGGCGAGGATGACGAGGGCGCGGGCGTCCGCGGGAGCAGTCGAGAGGCCCTGCGCCTCGCGCAAGAGCTTGCGGAGCGAGCGGCGGAGGCCGACGCTCGCCTCGTCGCCCTCGGCGACGGGCGAGCCGACGACGTAGGCGCGCTCTCCCGGCAGGCGGTTCACGGTCCAGACGTCGTCGGCGGGGATGACGCAGGAGTCGTCGACGTCGGGCTGGCCCGCGGCGAGAACGACCCGCTCGATGAGCTCCGTGCGTTCCTCCTCGGACTCGGGCAGGCGGTGCAGGTCGCTGGCGTTGAGCTGGAAGGAGCCGGCGACGCGGTTCGTGAACTGCGCCCAGAGCGGTGCAAGCCCACCGAGCACCGTGACGACGGAACCGTCGAGGCTGGTGCGGCGGAGATAGAGGTTGACGCCACGACGCATTTCGAGGCGGTCGCCGTCGACGGGGCGCGCCTCGTTGGCGGCAAGTGCAAGCTCGCTCAGACCGGGCTCGCCAACGGGCAGCTCGGCCCCGCGGGGCAGCCACAGTGCGTAGGGCAGGCCTTCGAGGTCGAGGCGCTGCTCGATGGCGGCGCGGGCGGCCTCGAAGGGGAGGTCCGCATCGCCGTGGACCGAGTTGATGAGGGTGCAGTCCAGCTCCCAGCGTCGCCCGACCTGGATGCGGACGCCACGGACGGGCTCTCCCTCCGCAGATCGTTCGGTGACGCGCGTGCTGCGGGCGTAGCGATGCCCAAACCAGTCGAGGAACAGCAGCAGCGCCGCTTCGCCGGGGTCGGAGGGGTAGAGGCGGTCGGGCACGGCGGGGCGCTAGGCCTCGTCGTCGGCCCCTTCCGCAGGGGTCTCGGCGCCTTCCTCGCCCTCGGCGACTTCGCCTTCTTCGCCCTCGAGCTCCTCGTCGCCTTCTTCTTCCTCGCCCTCAATGGTGAGGCGAGGCGCATCGACGGTTGCGACGCCGATATCCGACGCGACGAGCACTTCGACGCCTTCAGGCACGGCCAGGTCGGCGACGCTGAGGCTGAGCTCGAAGCTGACAAGGGAGCTGACGTCGACCTCGATCGCCTCGGGGATGTCGAGCGGCAGGCAGCGGATGGCGACCGTCTCGAGGTTCTGGAGGAGCGTGCCGCCGAGGTCGGTGACGGCGGGCGCCGTACCCACGAGACGGATATTGGTGGTGGTCTGGATCGGGTGATTCAGGTCGACCTGGTAGAAGTCGACGTGGATGGGGTCGCCGGTGCCGCCTTCGCGGTCGAGACCGCGGACGAGCACATGGCGGGAGTCCTGCTCACCATCGATGGCAAGCTCGAACATGCTGCGAATACCTGCCTGGCGGATCGCGCGACGGAAGTCGCGGCTGTCGAGCTGGATGGCGGTGGACTCGACGCCGCGGCCGTAGACGTTGGCGGGCAGCAGCCCCTCCCGCCGAAGGCGCTTGACCTTCTTGCCGAGCACGGTGCGGCTGGCTGCGGAAAGGGTGAGTCGGTCTGGCATGGCGCCTCCTGGGCGACGCGCTCGATACGCGTCTACGCGCTCACTGACCGGGGAGCGGTGACCGGGTGGTGGTTCAGGCGGGCTTCAGCTCGTTGATGCGAGCGCGAACGCCTTCCTTGTCCTCGAACCAGTTCGCGTTGAGGGCGGTGTACTCGGTCTCTTCCTCGGGCACGTCGTCCTCGGCGAAGATGGCCGTCACGGGGCAGGCCGGCTCGCAAGCGCCACAATCGATGCACTCGTCCGGCTGGATGTAGAGCATGCGGTCGCCGTCTTCATCGAAGTAGATGCAGTCGACTGGACAGACCTCGACGCAGGACTGGTCCTGGACATCGATACACGGCGTCGTAATGACGTAGGTCATGCTCTTTGATCCTCTCGGCTTCTGCTACGGGCCGCCCTCAGCGACCGAAACGCATAGTACAACCCGTTCCGGTATGTGTGAAGCGAGGCGCAATCGAAGTGTGGGCGGCTAGCCGCCGACGGCGGCCACGAAGGGCACGGCGTCGCCGGTGCGGAGGTCGACCGAGTAGAAGCGACCGGCCTTGATCTCCTCGATGAGCTGCCGCTCGTCCTCGATGTCGCGCTCGAAGTAGGTGGCGCACTTGCCGATGTCGCCGATGGCGTGGGAGTCGGTCCCGGCGGTGCCGGGCATCTCCATGCGCTCGCAGAGGCGGCGGGAGAACTCGTTCTCCTTGTCGCTGCCGCGGCCGTTTAGAGACTCAAGCGCCACGCAGTACTCGTAGGCGGGATTGCGGCTGGCCTTCTCCAGGGCCGCCTCGTACTTGTCCTCGCTGCTGGTGAACCAGGGCATCTGGCGACGGTAGGGATGGGCCGCAACCATGACCCCGCCACCCTGCTCAACGTAGTTCGCCAGCTCTGGGGCGCGATGCATGCCGAACACGTAGCGGTCGATGCCGAAGGTGAGGATGTGGCCGTCGTCGGTGCTGATCTCGACTCCGGCGAATATGGGGAAGTTGTGCTTGGCGCGCATCTCCTCGACCTCGCGCTGGTCCCAGACGGTGTCATGCTCGGTGAAGCAGATGGCGTCGAGGCCTGCAGCCTTGGCCCGGACGACGAGGTCGTCGGGGTTGAGCACGCTGTCGTGCGACTTGGGCCAGGTGTGCGAATGGAGGTCGACGAGCATGGCCGTGCGTGACTCTACCACGTTCGGCGGTTTCGCTTAGCGTAGGACGTGCGCAACCCGCGCGAGGATGGCCATGCGGCTGCGACGGGCGCTTCGGCTGGGACGGAAGAAGGCGGAACCGGCCGCCTGGCTGGTCGTGGGCCTGGGGAATCCCGGAGAGCAGTACAGCCGCAACCGCCACAACACCGGCATCTGGACCGTGAACGAACTCGCGCGGCGGCTTGGCGTGAAGCTGAAGGCGGAGGGGCGCTCGATCCGCATCGGGTACGGGGAGATCGCGGGCGAGCGGGTCGCGCTGGTGCGTCCCCGGACCTACGTGAACGAGAGCGGCCGGGCGGTGGACCAGGCGCTGCGGGCGTGCGGGGCGGAGCTGGAGCAGACCATCGTGATTTACGACGAGCTCGACCTGCCGCTGGGGGCGGTGCGCCTGCGGGAGGGTGGGGGCGCCGGG
>VXLW01000111.1 GCA_009841435.1 Dehalococcoidia bacterium
ATCCGCCTCCCCGCCGCCTCCGCCCGCGTCGACCCCGAGGGGGAGATCGTCATCGTCATCGGGCGCGAGCTTAGCGCTCCCACCCGCGAGGAGGCCCTTGCCGGGATCTTCGGCTACACCGCCGGAAATGACGTAAGCGCCCGCGACTGGCAGGCGAACGACGGCCAGTGGTGGCGCGCCAAGGGCGCCGACACTTTCGGCGTGTTTGGCCCCTCAATCGCCACGGGGCTCGACCACGATGCGATCGAGGTCCGCACCCGCGCCAACGGGGTCGAGACCCAGCACGGGCGCTCCGACGAGCTCATCCTCGACATTCCCGAGATCGTGCGCTACACCGCCGCCGTCATGACGCTCCTGCCCGGCGACATCATCTACAGCGGCACGCCTGGCCGGCCCCAGGCCCTCAGCCCCGGCGACACCGTCGAGGTCGAGGTCACCGGCGCGGGGACTCTCAGCAATCCCGTCGTCGCCGGTTCCTGAGCGTCGCATCGGCTATGCTTCACCGACCCGCAAGAGGTGTGTCGCAATGAAGAAAGTCGTCGTCGACCGAGCGATTTGTCTGAAGGCTGGGCAGTGCTACTACCTGCAGCCCAGCATCTTCAAGGCCGATTCCCTGGGCTGGCCCGACATCCTCATCGAGCACCCCGAGAGCGACGACGATATCGAGGCGGCCGAAGACGCCGCCGAGATCTGTCCCAGCGGCGCCATCACCATCGAGGACGTCTAGGCGCTAGACGCCCCGGCCTGTCGCTAGTCGAAGCGGGTGGGGATGTCGAGGTGCTCCAGGGCGTCGTCGCCGACGCGCTCCACGATCGCTTCCCACTCCCCCAGCTCCCACTCGCCCACGAACGTGATCGCCGAGCCTTCCTTGCCCGCGCGCGCCGTGCGCCCCACGCGGTGGATGTACTCCTCGGCGTTCTGGGGCACGTCGTAGTTCACCACATGCGCGATGTCGGGAATGTCGAGCCCGCGCGCGGCCACGTTCGTCGCCACCAGCCACTCCAGCTTGCCGCTGCGGAAGTCCCGCATCACGCGGTCGCGCTCGCCCTGGCGCAGGTCGCCGTGGATGGCGCGCGCCTGGATGCCGTCGCGCCGCAGACCCGCGGTCAGCTTGTCCACGCCGACCTTCGTCCGCCGGAAGATCAGCGAGCGGCCCAGGTCCATCGTGTCGTGCAGGTGCTCCAGTGCGTGGAACTTGTCCCGCGAGGCCACTTCCACGTACAGCTGCCGGACGGTGTCGACCGGCTGCAACTGCGTCGGTGCGGCCTCGATCCGCTCGGAGTCGCGCATGTAGCGCCACACCAGCCGGCTGATGCTCATCGGCATCGTCGCGCTGAAGAGCGCCGTCTGCCGGTCGAGCGGCGCCTGCCGCAGGATCTGGTCGATGTCCTTGGCGAACCCGATGTCGAGCATCTCGTCCGCCTCGTCGAGCACCACGAAGTGGGCCCGCCTTAGCGAGAGCGTCCGCCGTCGCAGGTGGTCGATGACGCGTCCTGGTGTGCCCACGATCACGTGGCCGCCCCGCTCAAGCGCCTCGAGGTCGCGGTTGATGGGCTTGCCGCCCACCAGCCGGATCGTCGTGAAGCCGTAGTAGTCACCCAGGTGCGCGATGACCTCGGTCACCTGGTCGCAGAGCTCGCGCGTGGGAACCAGCACGAGGCCCTGGACCTCGTTCCGGCCGGGGTCGATCGAGCGGGCCAGCGGCTCGCCGAAGGCGAGCGTCTTGCCCGTCCCCGTCTGCGCCAGTCCCACCACGTCGCGCCCCTCGTAGAGAAGTGGCAGCGAGCGTTCCTGGATGGGTGTTGGCTGCTCGAAGCCGAGGTCGCCGATCGCGCGCAGCCCCGCGCCGCGCACACCGGCGGCATGGAACGCCGCCGGTTCGGTCAGGTCATCGTCGTCGGCTGCGGGCACGGGTTGCCGCCTGGCAGGTGCGGCGGAGCCGTTCTCGTGGACAGCCTCCGCTCCCTCGGGACGCCTGCGCCGGCGGCCGCCGCGTGAGCGGCGACGCCTCCGTCGCGGCTGCGACGGATCGCGCTCGTCCTCGCTCGTGCGCGAGTCGGGAGCCTCCAGCGTCGCTGTTGCGGCGCTGCGGGAGCTCTCGGTCTCGGTCGGTTGGTCCTGGGTCTCTCGTTCGGTCTCGGTGCTGGTACGTCGGAACAATCGCAAAGGCAAAGGGGGAAACTATCCTCTCGTCGCCGCGCATCCGTGCGCGGTCGGTAGGGGCGTCTTGATGTTCGTTCGCCGGGCCTGGCGGCGGCTCTTCCGCCCGCTTCGCAGCACCGGCGCTGCGCCCGTTGTTCCCTGACGATACCACACGCCCCGCTAACGCCCCGAAACGATCGCTAGAATGGCCCTCACGCACCCGCCGACCAGGCGCCTCCGGGAGGTCCGCATGGACTACGAGACGATCATCTACGAAGTCGAACGCGGACGAGCCCGCATCACCCTCAACCGCCCCGAGAAGCTGAACGCGCTTTCCATCCAGCTCCAGCAGGAGCTGAACCAGGCCCTCTGGGACGCCGACAACGACAACCGTGTCCACACCGTCATCCTGCGCGGCGCCGGACGCGCCTTCAGCGCCGGCTACGACCTCACCCCCCGCCCCCTCGCCGAGCGCGACCCCGACGACCACACCCGCGAGGGCCGCTCCTTCGACGATGACGCCTGGCGCATGGAGCAGGGCCAGCGTCTGCGCATGGCCATCTTCGACATGCACAAGCCCGTCATCGCCCAGATCCACGGCTACTGCGTGGCCGGCGGCACCGATGTCGCTCTCCTCTGCGACATGATCATCGCCGCTGATGACACCCTCATCGGCTTCCCGCCCGCACGCGCCCAGGGCGCCCTCCCCAACAACATGTGGCTCTACAACGTCGGCCCGCAGTGGGCCAAGCGGCTCATGCTCTCCGGCGACTTCGTCACCGGCGCCGACGCCGCCAAGATTGGCCTCGTCATGAAGGCTCTTCCCCTCGATCTGCTCGAAGAGGAGGTCGAGGGCCTCGCCGATCGCCTCGCCATGATCGACACGGAGCTGCTCTCGGCGAACAAGCGCATCATCAACATTGGCCTTGAGCTCATGGGCGCCCGCACCCTTCAGCGCATCGCCACCGAGAACGACGCCCGCGCCCACCTCGCCCCGAGCGTCGCCGAATTCGGCGCCCGCTCGCGTGAGCACGGCCTCAAGGCCGCTCTCCAGTGGCGTGACACGAAGTTCGGAGACCAGCGTGCACTCGTCGACCGCCCCGAGCTCCGCGACGAAAAGGGATTCTTCCGTGACGCTTAAGGCGACCGCGCTCCTCTCCATCGCCGCCATCTGGGGCGGGGCCGTCACCGGCGCCGTCCTCCAGGGCGATGTCTGGTGGATTCTCATCTTCGCCGGCCTCGCGACGGGCGCCGTGGGGTTCAGGCGCAGCGTCGGGCTCGCGCGCGTCCTCGCCATCGCCGGGACCTGGGGCGGGGCCGCCGCCGTTGTCGCGGCGAATCCCGACAACGCCTGGGTTTCCGTCTTCGCCTTCCTCACGACGGGCGCCGTCGTCTACAGCGCCATGGACCGCAACTCGTTCCTGACCGGCCTCGCGGTCGCGGTCAGCTGGGCGGCCGTCGGCGTCACCCTGTCGGTGACCGGAGATGGCGCCTGGATTGCCGTCTTCGCCTTCCTCACGGCCGGCTCCGTTGCCAACTCCCGCGACGACACGACCGCCGGCCTCTTCGCCATCCTCGGATGGGTCGCCGCCGCCGTCCTCATGGTCGTGCTCGATGGCAGCTACTGGATCGCCGTATTCGCGTTCGTCGCCAGCACGCTCCACTTCGGCCTCTTCGGCATCCCCCGCCCCGCCCGCATCGAGTGGGACTTCCGTTCGGACGACCACAGCGCCTCCGTTCGCTAGCATGGGCCGATGCCCGAAGCTGACCCGTACGACGAGTACGACGACTTCGATGACGAAGCCGAAGATGTCGTGTTCGGCCCCGACGAGCGCGACCGGGACCTCCTCGATGGCTCCTGGGAGCAGCAGTACTACGCTGGCGGTCATCGCCGCCGCGACTGGAACACGATCGGCATCGGCGTTGCCCTCCTGTTCCTGATGGGGATGCTCCTCCCCACGCTGCTGTTCGTCCTCCGGTAACGAAAGCCATGCCCAACGACGCGCTCTCTGGACAGGTCATTGCCACCATCGGTGGGGGGGACGCCCACCACCGCGCCGTCGCCGTCGCCGTCGCGGAGGCGGGCGCTTCGGTCGCTCTTGCCACCTTCAACGCCATCCCCGACCAGGAGTTCTCGGTGAACTCCATCGCCAACGAGGTCTGGGCCCTGGGCCGCGACCACTTCGCCGACGTCATCGAGGCCTCCGATCCCGAGCAGATGGGCGCTTTCGCCCAGAAGACCTGGAGTCAGCTTGGTCGCTGCGATGCCATCATCGTTGTCTCCTCCCTGCCCCCCCCCCCCCCCCACCCCCCCCGGGTGGAGAAACCACCCCTCGCCCGCGGCCCCCCCACCCCCCCCCCGCCCCCGCCGGCGGGGGGGGGGG
>VXLW01000083.1 GCA_009841435.1 Dehalococcoidia bacterium
CATCTGGGAGGCCGCCGCCCCCGGGCTCCGCGCCCGCCCCGTCGACGCGGGCGTGCGCAGCGCCCAGGAGGCGGGAAGGGCGTCGATGGGGAGGACGGCGGCGTAGGGGAGGCCCGCCTCCTGGGCGATGCGCACGACCTCGTCGACGGGGCGGGCGCGGAACCAGGGTGCGGCGGCCTCCCAGATGGCGGCCCCGTGCTCCCGGCGGGATTCGACATTGGGGTAATCCTCGACGATGTCCTCGCGGCCGATCATGGCGCAGAAGCGGGACCACTCGGTGGGGACGGCCTGGTACGCGCCGACCTCGCCGTCGGCGCACGGCACGATGCCGAGGGGGTAGGTGGTGCGGCTGGGGGGCCGCACAGGGGAGCGCATCACTCCCACGGAGAGGGCGGAGACGACGGGCATGATGATGTGAAGCGCGAGCTGCTCGACATCGACGCGGGCGGGGCCGGGGCGGCCACCGGCGGCGAGCGCGAGGGCCTGCAGGAGTGCCGCCGAGGTGGCGACCTCGGCGGTGACGGTGGCGACGTGTCCCTCAGGGGGCATGAGGCCCTGGCCAGGGTGGTCGAGGGTGGGGTTGCGGGCCCCGACGGTGCGGCGGGCCCGAGCAAAGCCTTCCTCGGTTGCAGCAAGGACGACGGAGGCGCCGGCCTCCGGAGCCGGTGTGTCGCCTTCGTCGTAGACGCAGACCGTGAGGTTGCCGGCGGTGGGCTCGGTGGCGATGTCGAGCGCATCGAGCAGGCGCCTCAGCGGCGTCGCGACGCGCGAACGCGTGCGCACGAGCACGGTCAGGGGGAGGGGTTCGAAGGTCATGCGGCGCTACGGTAGCGGAGTGGGGGCGCAGAGGGGGAGGGGCAGCCTTCTAGCGGGGGTAGCAGGTGAGGTTGCCCAGGACGTCGGCGAGGCCGGAGACGTCGATGGTGAGCGTGTGCTCCTCCCCGTTGGAGGGAACGACACGGAAGATGAGCGTCTCGCCGCCCACGATGCGGGAGATGAAGTCGTTGGGGTGCTGCGCGAAGGTCCCCATGCCGTGGGTGGCCGGCAGCCAGCGCTCGATGATCGGCTCGCTGCCGTCGACACGCCAGACGGTGTAGACGCTGCGGATGGTGGGGATGGGGTTGTGGAGGACGGGAGCGAAGATCGGCTGGTCCCAGTAGACAAGCGCCTGCAGCTCGTCGCCGCGGCAGTAGAGTTGGATGTAGGGGTCGTCGTAGAACGCGGTCGTCCAGACTTTGTCGATGACGGCCTCGGTGCCGAGGATGGCGGAGACCGTCTCGACGTCGTAGATGGGGTCGTAGAGCCGGCTGATGGACCAGTGCCCGGATGACTCCTGCGTTCCCAGGGCGGACTGGTCGACGGTGGCGACGCTGAAGGGGAGGACGACGGTGAGGTCGCCGTAACGGAAGCGGCCGTCGGAGGTCTCGCCGGCGTCGGCGGCCACGGGCAGCGTTTCGCTCCAGTCGCCGCCCTGGGTGCGGACGCTGATGTAGTTGCGGGAAGGGTCGTCGGCGTGTTCCCAGACGCGGACCTCGACCACGCGGTCGACGGTGCGGGTGGCGGCAAAGGCGCCGATCGCGCCCCCGATGGCAATCACGGCGACGAGCGCGGCGATGATCCAGTTCTTCATGGCATATGCCTCCAGCCTCCCCACCCGGCGCAACCCTAGCACACCGCCGGTGCGACGACCGCCAGCACGAGTGTGCCGGCTTCTACTGCAGCGGGGAGTAGTCGGTCGGGGCGAGGATGCGGTTCTCGATGTGGTGGACGAGGGGGCCGTCCTCCTCGGAGGCGGCACGGACTTGGCGCCACTCGGGGTCGCTCATGAAGGTGGCCCAGGCCTCGTCGCGCTGGGCCATGTCGTCGAAGGCGAGGACGTACCAGAGCTCGTCGCTGCGGCCGCCGATGGAGTTTGTCCAGTAGGCGACGTTCTTGATGCCGCAGCGCTCGAAGATGCCGAGGGTGTGGTCACGAAAGCGGGCCTGGAGGGCGGGGAGCTTGCCGGGGTGGGCGGTGTAGATGCGGAGCTCGTGGATCATGGCGGGGCCTCCTTGGGGAGGGGGATTGTACGGGGGTGGGTGTTGGGAACGCTGGCCCGACTCCCCTTGTCCCGCTAGGCTGACGGGCTATGACGATTAGCCGCGAGATTCAACCGCTTCCGCTCGACGAGGCGCCCATTCGCAAGGCGCTGGAGGACGCGCACCTGCCGTCGCTGTTGCCGGCGCTGGCGCAGATTACGGGCGACCTGTCGCTGCTTCGGGACGACCTGGTGCCGGAGACGGTATTGCTGACGGACCCGCAGGGCGGGCTCTCGGCGGAGGCGCAGGCGGAGGCGCGCGAGCTGGCGCTGCGGACGCTGGTCGCGTGGCGGGATGCGGGGTCGGTGGTGGCGCCGCCGCCGTCGATGCCGGATGTGCGGCGGATGATGGACTACCTCATCGGGGAGCATGTGAGCGACGAGTACTTGCCCCTCCTGCTCGAGGAGCTGGCCTTCGCGGACAAGGACGCGCGAGCGCCGGAGTGGAACAAGGACGCGATCAACGCGGAGCGCTCGATGCGCGTGCTCATCATCGGGGCGGGGATGTCGGGGATCCTGGCGGCGCACCGGCTGCAGCAGGCGGGCATTCCCTACGTGGTTATCGAGAAGAACGCGGACGTGGGAGGCACCTGGTTCGAGAACACGTACCCGGGGGCGCGGGTGGACTCGTCGAACCACGCCTATAGCTACTCGTTCATGCAGAAGTTCGACTGGCCCTACCACCACTCGCCGCAGGAAGTGCTGCTGGAGTACTTCGGCGACTGCGCGACGGAGTTCGGCATCCGCGGCAACATCCGCTTCAACACGGAGGTCGAGTCGGTCACGTACGACGAGGGGCGCGCGGTGTGGGCGGTGAAGGTGCGGGGTCCGGGGGGCGACGAGACGCTGGAGGCAGAGGCGGTGGTGAGCGCGGTGGGGCAGCTGAACCGGCCGAAGATGCCGAACATCGCGGGGGTGGGGGCCTTCGAGGGGCCGGCGTTCCACTCGGCGCAGTGGGACCACTCGATCGACTTCGCGGGGAAGACCGTGGGGGTCATCGGGACGGGGTCGAGCGCGTCGCAGTTCATCCCGCACCTGTCGGACATGGCGGGGGAGGTTCGCATCTTCCAGCGCACGCCCAACTGGTACGCGCCCGCGCCGAACTACCACGAGCGGGTGTCGGAGGGGTTCCTCTGGCTGGCCACGCACGTGCCGACGTACGCGCAGTGGTACCGGTTCTGGCTGTTCTGGGCGATCTCGGACGGGTTCCTGCCGATGGTGGAGGTGGACGACGACTGGCAGCCGGGCGACGAGGTGACGGGCAAGCTGAACGGAGAGCTCCGCGACCTGCTGGCCGGTTCGATGCGGAACTACCTGGAGAGCCGCCCGGACCTGATCGAGAAGACGCTGCCAGACTTCCCGCCGGCCTCGAAGCGGATCGTGGTCGACAACGGGACGTGGCCGAAGACGCTCTTGAAAGAGCACGTGCACCTGATCACCGAGCCAATCGAGCGGGTCACGCCGCGGGGCGTCCTGACTGAGGACGGCGAGGAGCACGAGCTGGACGTGCTGGTCTACGGGACGGGGTTCCAGGCCTCGAAGTTCCTGACGCCGATGAAGGTGGTGGGGCGCGGCGGGGCGGACATGCACGAGCAGTGGGACGGCGACGCGCGCGCCTACCTTGGCATCACGATGCCGAACTTCCCCAACTTCTTCTTCCTGTACGGGCCGAACACGAACATCGTGGTGAACGGGAGCATCGTGTACTTCTCGGAGTGCGAGGTGCAGTACGTGCTGGAGTGCCTGAAGTTCCTGCTGGAGAGCGGGCAGCAGGCGATCGACTGTCGCACGGACGTGCACGACGCCTACAACGAGCGCATCGACGCGGGGAACCTGAAGCGGGCCTGGGGCGTCTCGAGCGTGCCCAGCTGGTACAAGAGCGACTCGGGGCGGGTGGCGCAGAACTGGCCGTTCACGCTGCTGGAGTACTGGCAGCAGACGAAGACGATGGACCCAGCCGACTACGTGCTGCTGTAGGGGCTACGGTTCGATCCGCTCGGCGGGGATGGGCTCGCAGAAGATTTCGGTGCGCCCGGTAAAGTCGTCGTAGTTGCCAGTTACCACCCTGATGCAGAAGTGCACGGCCACCACGTCAGCGAAGCGGGCGGTGGCGAAGGTGAAGACGCCCTGGCCGCCGACGGTGTCGTCGCCGAACTCGGTGGGGTCGAGCTCGCCGCCGACCCAGTCGATAGTGTCGCCTTCCGAGTCAAGGAGGCCGATGTTCACGTTGGGCAGCAGGCCCATGTGGACAAAGACGTTGGCCTCGGGGGCGAGGTCGAGGTGGTAGTCGAAGGTCAGGGTGACCTCCTCGGCGGAGGTTGCCTCGACGCGCACGTTCCAGACCCGGGACATGGGGATGTCGGGCGTGGGTTCGGGCGTTTCCTCCTCCCACCAGGCGGGGGCGGGCGTGGCCGTCGGGCTGGGG
>VXLW01000017.1 GCA_009841435.1 Dehalococcoidia bacterium
CCGATGTACGGCGCGGGGGCGGGGCTGCTGCCGGAGCTGCTCGATGGGGGCAGCACGCAGGTCGAGGAGATACACACGGAGCGCAACCCGCTCTTCCCGGGACTGCGGGCGCCGGAACCGATCGCGTCGAACCTTGACGCGTTGCTGTCGCTCGTGGCGGGCGGGGGCTTCGACGCAGGCGTCGCGAACGACGGCGACGCCGACCGGGTGGGGCTGGTGGACGGGTCGGGGTCGTACGTCGACCAGCTGCGGACGTTCGCGCTGCTGGTCGAGTACCTGCTGGGGGCGCGGGGGCTGCGAGGGGCGGTGGTGAAGTCGGTGACGACGACGGCGATGGCGCGTCTGCTGGCTGAGCACTACGGCGTGAACTGCATCGAGACGCCGGTGGGGTTCAAGCACATCGGGCCGGTGATGATGCGCGAGGACGCGCTCATCGGGGGCGAGGAGAGCGGGGGCTACGGCTTCCGCGGCCACCTGCCGGAGCGCGACGGCGTCCTCTCGGCGCTCTACCTGCTGGACGCGATGGCGATCAGCGGAAAGGGTCCGGCCGAGCTGCTCGAGGACGTGTTCGCAATCACGGGACCGCACTTCTACGAGCGGGTGGACCTGGAGCTGGAGGCGGGGGCGAATGCGGCGGTGAAGGCCGCGCTCGACGCGGCCTCGCCGAACGAGTTCGCGGGGCTGCCGGTGACGGGGGTCGACACAACGGACGGGTGGCGCTTCCTCCTGTCGGAGGGGTGGGTGCTGTTCCGGCTCTCGGGCACGGAACCGCTGCTGCGCATTTACACAGAGCTTCGGGAGGAGTCGAAGGTGGGGCCAGTGATCGCGGCGGGGCAGGAGTTGGTGGGGGACGCGCTGGCCTAGCGTTCTGTAACCGGGCGCGGCTTCACGTAAGAACGGAACGGGCCTACACTCAGGGTGGCTCACTGGAGGGACCGCGGCTTACCGGTCGCGCCTCCGCTCGCTGAAACGCCTGGGGCGAGACGCCACCGTCGGACCCCTGGCCGCCACGACCGAATGGCGTGGCAGGCACCGGTCAGCCCCCACCAGGGCACAGGCCGGCAAATCAGAGCCTTTGGAAGGACTCAACCATGGTTCGGATGACGGGATCCCAGATCCTGCTGGAGTGCCTCCAGCGGGAGGGCGTATCGACGATATTCGGCTACCCCGGCGGGGTGGTGCTGCCGCTCTACGACACACTGCCGCAGTTCCCCGCGCTCCGGCACGTGCTCGTCCGGCACGAGCAGGGCGCCGCGCACATGGCCGACGGCTACGCACGAGCCTCGGGCGAAGTGGGCGTCTGCCTGGCCACGAGCGGTCCCGGCGCGACGAACCTGGTGACGGGCATCGCGACTTCGTTCCTGGACTCGACGCCAATGGTGGCGATTACGGGGAACGTGGCGCGCACGCTGCTGGGCAAGGACGGGTTCCAGGAAGCCGACATCACCGGGATCACGCAGCCGATCACGAAGCACAACTACCTCGTGATGCGGGCCGAGAACATCGCAATGACGGTCCGCGAGGCGTTCCACATCGCGCGCTCGGGCCGCCCCGGCCCGGTGCACGTCGACATTCCCAAGGACGTGTTCCAGGAAGAAGCGGAGTTCGAGTGGCCGGAGGAAATCAACCTGCGCGGCTACCGCCCGACGACGAAGGGGCACGCGGGGATGATCCGGCGGGCGGCGGACGCCATCAACAAGGCCAAGCGTCCGATCATCATCTCGGGGCACGGGATCATCTGGGGCGACTCCTCGGACGAGCTGGTGGCGCTGGCGGAGAAGGCGCAGATCCCGGTGATCACGACGTTCCTCGGGATCGGAGGCTTCCCCGAGACGCACTCGCTGAGCTACGGATTCCTCGGCATGCACGGCATGTATCACGCGAACATGGCAGCGGACGAAGCGGACGTCGTGATCGGCATCGGGATGCGGTTCGACGACCGAGCGATGGGGCGGTTTAACGACTTCAACCCCGACGCGACGATCGTCCACATCGACATCGACCCGGCGGAGATCGGGAAGAACCTGCCGACGGCGATCCCGGTGGTCGGGCACGTGAAACGCGTTCTGCCGGAGCTGACGGAACGCCTCGAGGTGCACGACCGCTCGCAGTGGCTGGGCTGGATCGACAAGGTTGAGGAGGAGCACCCGAGCCTGGAGATCCGGGAAACGCGGCGACTCATCCCCCAGGAGATCGTGCGCACGCTGTACGAAGAGACGAACGGCACGGCGACGCTGGTGACGGGCGTTGGCCAGCACCAGATGTGGGCAGGCCAGCACTACTTCTACGACAGTCCGCGGAAGCTGGTGTCGTCGGGCGGCCTGGGGACGATGGGGTTCGAGTTGCCGGCGGCGATCGGGGCGCAGATGGGCATGCCGGACTCGGAGGTCTGGGCGATCTGCGGTGACGCGGGTTTCCAGATGACGATGCAGGAGCTGGCCGTCTGCGTGGACGAACGGCTGCCGGTGAAGATCGCGATCATGAACAACGGCTACCTGGGCATGGTTCGCCAGTGGCAGGAACTGTTCTACGACGAGAACTTCGTCTCGGTGGCGGTGACGCAGCCGGACTTCTGCAAGCTGGCGGAGGCGTACGGCATCCGCGCACTGCGGATCGAGTCGAAGTCGGAGGTGCTTCCCGCCGTCCAGGAGGCACGGAACTACGACGGACCGATCCTGCTCGACTTCCACGTGGACCAGGACGAGAACGTGTGGCCGATGGTTCCGGCGGGCGCCGCCCTCTCGGAGACGATCGAGATGCCGGAGAAGGAGCTCGTGCGATGACGACCACCAACGGAACGAAGCCAGGCCAGCACACCGTCGTCGCCATCGTCGAGGACAAGCCGGGCGTCCTGCAGCGGGTCGCGGGGCTGTTCCGGCGGCGCGGCTTCAACATCGAGTCGCTTGCGGTGGGGCCGACCGAGTTCGAGGGGCTCAGCCGCATGACGATCATCGTCGACGGGGCGAGCGCGCCGGTGGAGCAGGTGGAGAAGCAGCTCTACAAGCTCATCGACGTGGTGAAGGTGAGCGACCTGACGCACGAAGACGCGATCACGCGGGAGCTGGCCCTGCTGAAGGTGCGCTGCAACAACGTGAACCGGCACGAGCTGCTGGACATCGCGAACGTGTTCCGCGCCGACGTGGTTGACATGGCCACGAACTCCCTGATGCTCCAGGTGGTCGGCGACGAGGACAAGATCAACGGGCTCATCAAGATGTGCGAGCCGTACGGCATCCGTGAGCTTTCGCGGACGGGCACGATCGCGATGACGCGCGGGCAGAAGACCACCACGGTGCACGAGTCCGAGCCGGAAGCGATCGCGCGGGTGCACCAGAGCCAGGGTCGCCGCGTGGAGGCGGACCTGCCCTTCAGCAGCGACTAGGGGCGGGCTACTCCAGCTCGACCAAGAGCGCCCCGGCCTCGACGACCTCGTCGGGGGCGACGTGGACGGTTCGCACGGTGCCTGCACCTGGCGCGGTGATGGCATGCTCCATCTTCATGGCGTCGAGGACGGCGACGACGTCGCCGTCGCCGACTGCGTCGCCTTCACGCACATGCACGGCGGCGACGCGTCCCGCGAGGGGCGCGCGTATCTCGCCGGCGGGGCCTTCGCCGGCGCGGGCGGCGGCGGAGACGGTGGGGGGCGCCACGAGGCGCAAGCGAACGTCTCCAGCCGGGGTTTCGACGACGACAGCACTGTCGTACTCGAGAGTCGCGGTGGCCGCGGCCAGGGCCGCAGCGTCGACGGGCTCGCCCTCGACGGTAGCCGCATCCCCGGCGATGGAGACGGCGCGGGATCCGGCGCCGTCGTCCAGCCAGAGGGCGCGGGCGCCGGGCGCGAGCCACGCGGAGCCGAGGAAGCCGGGCTCCTCGCGGGAGACCAGCAGGGTGGCGGCCGCGGCCAGGGCCGCGGGGACGGGACGGGCAGCGGCGAGGAGGGCGGGCAACTCACGTTCGAGCCACTGCACGCTGGCCTCGCCTGCGGCGAAGGCGGAATCGGCGACGACGGCGCGATGAAGAGGCAGATTCGTGCGGAGACCGTCGACGGAGGCGCGGCCGAGCACGCCAGCGGCAAGGCCGAGAGTCTCGGTGCGGGCGGGACCGCGAACGACGAGCTTGGCTATGAGCGAGTCGTACTCGCTGGGGACGGCATCGCCGGCTTCGTAGCCGGTGTCGAGGCGGGCTCCGGGGGTGGTGAGGGCGGTGAGGCGTCCGGCGGCGGGGAGGAAGCCGGCCCAGGGGTCCTCGGCGTTGAGGCGGAACTCGATGGCATGGCCGTCAAAGCGCACGTCGTCCTGGGCGAAGGGGAGGGGGTCGCCGGTCGCGATGGCGAGCTGGAGGGCGACGAGATCGAGGCCGGTGACGGCTTCGGTGACGGGGTGTTCGACCTGGAGGCGGGGGTTCACCTCGAGGAAATAGAAGGGACGGCGCCCGGCCTCGGGCTCACCGACCAGGAACTCGACGGTGCCGGCGTTCACGTAGCCGGCGGCTTGCATGAGTCGCAGGGCGGCGCCGGTGAGCTCGGTGCGCAGGGTGGTATCGACGACCGGGCTGGGCGTCTCCTCGACGAGCTTCTGGTGCCGGCGCTGCACGGAACAGTCGCGCTCGCCGAGATGAAGGCCGTTCCCGTGGGCGTCGGCGAGGACCTGGACCTCGACGTGGTGGGCGTTCTCGACGTAGCGCTCGACGAAGAGGCGGTCGTCGCCGAAGGCGGCGGAGGTCTGGCGGCGGGCGGCCTCGATGGCGGGGGCGAGGTCGTCGGGGTCTGAGACGACGCGCATCCCGAGGCCGCCGCCTCCGCCGCGGGCCTTGAGCATGAGCGGGAAGCCGACCTCGCGGGCGGCCGCGGCAAGCTCGGCATCCGTCGCGCCCTCGGCGCCCGGGGCGACGGGGACGTTGTTGGCGACGGCGAGGTCGCGGGCGGCGACCTTGTCACCGAGGAGGGTCAGGGTCTCGGGGGTGGGACCGACGAAGACGAGGCCGGCATCGGCGCAGGCGCGGGCGAAGTCGGGGCGCTCGCTGAGAAGCCCGTAGCCGGGGTGGACGGCCTCGCAGCCGGTTGCCTTCGCGGCGGCGATGACGGCGTCGACGTCGAGGTAGGTGTCGGCGGCGGTGTGTCCTTCGAGAAGCACCACCTCGTCGGCGAGGCGGGCGGCGAGGCTGTGGCGGTCGGGCACGGAGGCAGCGAGCACGGCGCGCATGCCGAGCGTTCGCAGGGTGCGGATGATGCGCACGGCGATCTCGCCGCGGTTCGCCACGAGGACGGCGTCGAACACGAGGCGCATTGTAGGGCGAGTCAGAGGCCGGTCCGAGGTTGTGGGAGCGTCACACCATGTGGCGCCCGGTGATCGAGGCAGGCCTAACCCGAAGGGGCGCCCCTCTCCGAGAGTGCCTTCTGCCCGAAACGCTCGACCGCTTCCAGGGTCTCGCGCACGTCGTCCCACGTGGTGGTGTGGTTGATGATGCACATCCTGAGCGCGAACGTCCCGTGCAGCATCGTGGAGGACATGAAGGCGGGATCGTCCCAGAACATCTGCGCGAGGACGGTCCGGTTGACACCCTCCAGGGCAGCCTCATCGAGGAGGTTGCCGCCGGGATTGACGCGGAAGCACACGATTCCGAGCTCCGGCGTGCTGAGGGCCTCCAGGGTCGGGCTCGCGCTGACGTACTCCTGGGCGCGGTCGGCGAGTTCCATGCCGCCCTCGACGGCTCGGCGGAAGGCGTCCATGCCGAAGGTCTGGACGGACATCCATACCTTGAGGGCGCGGGCGGAGCGGCTCAGCTGCAGACCGATGTCCGCGAAGTTGGGGTGATCCGCCCCCCAGACGGTGTCCTGGAGGATGTCATGCGGCATGTGGAAGGCGTCGCTGAGCGTCTCCCGATCCTTCACCAACAGGCAGCCAGCCTCGTACGGCTGGAAGAACCACTTATGGGCATCAAGGCCGACCGAATCGGCGCGTTCGAGGCCGCGCAGGAGTTCCCTGCCCCGCTCGGTGACCACCGCGAAACCACCGTAGGCGGCATCCACGTGAAGCCACAGGCCTTCCGCTTCGCAGAAGTCCGCCAACTCCTCAAGCGGGTCGATTGAGCCGGTGCTGGAGGTACCGGCATTGGCGCAGACGGCGATGGGGTTCAGGCCGGCGGCGCGGTCGTCGGCGACAGCCTGGGAGAGGGCTTCCATGTCCAGCCGGAAGCTGCTGTCGCTCGGGACCTTGCGGATGTGCTCGCGGCGGACGCCGACGATCACGGCAGCGCGGGGGAGGGCGCTATGGCTCTGGTCGCTCATGTACACGGTGGCGACTTCGGGGTGGCCGGCGGCCTCGCGGGCGGCGACGAAGGCGTCGACACTGGCGGCAGAGCCACCGCTAGTGAAGAGGCCGCTAGCCCCCTCGGGGTATCCGATCCAGCGCCTGAACCAGTCGATGACGACGAGTTCGATCTGGCTGGGGCCGCTTGCGACGAGCCACGTGCACTGGTTGAACAGGTAGCCCGCCGCCAGGAAGTCGGCGATGACGCCGGGCCAGGTGGCCGAGGTGGGAATGAAGCCGAAGAAGCGAGGGTGGTCGAGGCGCGCGCTAAAGGGGAGGACGTTCTGCGCGAGCCTGTCCAAGACCTCGGAAGCCGGGTTCGGGCCCTCGGGGGGATCCTCAGCGAGGTGGGCATCGAGAACCTGCCGGAACTCGCCGTCCCAGGCCTGCTCGGCGGGCAGGTTCTCCATGCGTTCCACGAGAAGGTCGAGGGCCTGGCGCCCGAGTTCGAGCATCTGCTCGTGCGACATCTGGAGTCCGGTGGTGGCGTCCGCCTCGTCACCCACATGTTCCTCGGTCACCTTCACTGCCTCCAATCGCCGTTCAAATTATGAAGCTAGGGACGGCTCACGTCGGGTGAGCGCCAGCGAGTCTAGCAGGCAGCGCCATGCGCCCGTAACGCGTCAGTCTTGCCGGGTCGCTACATGCGGAAGACGCCCCAGTCGGTCTCGGGGATGGGGGCGTTGAGGGCGGCGGAGATTCCCATGGAGAGGACGCGGCGGGTGTCGAGGGGGTCGATAACGCCGTCGTCCCAGAGGCGGGCGCTGCTGAAGTAGGGCGAGCCCTCGCGCTCGTAGGTTTCGACGGTGGGGGCCATGAAGGCGCGCTGCTCCTCCTCGCTCAGTTCCTCGCCACGGTCGAGGCGGACCTGGAGGAGGACGTTGGCGGCCTGCTCGCCGCCCATGACGCTGATGCGGGCGTTGGGCCACATCCAGAGCTGGCGGGGCGAGTAGGCCCGTCCGGCCATGGCGTAGTTGCCGGCGCCGAAGCTGCCGCCGATGACAACCGTGAACTTGGGGACGGCGACGCTGGCGACGGCGGTGACCATCTTGGCGCCGTCGCGAGCGATGCCGGCGTTCTCGTACTGGCGGCCGACCATGAAGCCGGTGATGTTCTGGAGGAAGACGAGGGGGACGCGGCGCTGGCCGCAGAGCTCGACGAAGTGGGCGCCCTTGAGGGCGCTCTCGCCGAAGAGGATGCCGTTGTTGGCGATGATGCCGACGGGGAAGCCGGTGATGCGGGCGAAACCGCAGACGAGGGTCGTGCCGTAGCGCGCCTTGAATTCGTGGAAGCGGGAGCCATCGACAAGGCGGGCGATGACCTCGCGCACGTCGTAGGTGCGGCCGTAGTCGGGCGGGACGACGCCGTACAGCTCCTCGGGGTCGTGGAGGGGCGGGGTGGAGTCGAGCACTCCCCAGGGCGGGGACTTGGTGGCGGGGATGCTGGCGATGATGCTGCGGACGATGCGGAGGGCGTCCTCGTCGTCCTCGGCGAAGTGGTCGGCGACGCCGCTTATGCGGGTGTGGACGTCGGCGCCCCCGAGCTCCTCGGCGGTCGTCTCCTCGCCGGTGGCGGCCTTCACGAGGGGCGGGCCGCCAAGGAAGATCGTACCGGTACCACGAACGATGACTGTCTCGTCGCTCATGGCGGGGACATAGGCGCCGCCGGCGGTGCAGGAGCCCATGACGGCGGCTACCTGGTAAATGCCTTTCGCGCTGAGGTTGGCCTGGTTGTAGAAGATGCGGCCGAAGTGGTCGCGGTCGGGGAAGACGTCGTGCTGGAGGGGAAGGAACGCCCCGCCGGAATCGACGAGGTAGATGCAGGCGAGGTGGTTCTGCTCGGCGATCTCCTGGGCGCGGAGGTGCTTGCGCACGGTGAGGGGGTAGTAGGAGCCGCCCTTGACGGTGGCGTCGTTGGCGATGATGACGCACTCGCGGCCGCTGACGCGCCCGATGCCGGTGACGATGCCGGCTGCGGGCACGTCGTCGTCGTAGACGCCGTCGGCGGCGAGAGGGCTGAGCTCGAGGAAGGCGCCGTCGGGATCGATGAGGCGCTGGATGCGCTCGCGGGCGAGGAGCTTGCCACGGGCGTGGTGGCGCTCGACGTAGCGCTCGCCGCCGGCCTGCTCGACGCGACCGAGCCGGTCGCGGAGGTCGGCGACGAGGGCGAGGTTCGCCTCCTGGTTCTCCCGATAGCGTTCGTCGAGCACGTCGACGCGGGAAGGGAGGAGGGGGAGGTCGTCGAGGGCCATGGGCGGAAGGGTACGCGGGGGAGGGGGCGCGGTGCGAGGGGTTCGACGCTAGCCGAGGAAGGCGGTGACAAGCGCCGTGACGGCGGTTGCGATGAGGAGGACGGTGACGAGACGGCGGAACGCGCGCTCGTTGACGCGTCCGGCGAAGAGAGCGCCGGCGGCGGTGCCGATGACGACACCGGGGGTGGCGGCGCCGACGGCGAGGCCGATATCGGCATCGAGGCTGCCGGTGGCGGCGTAGAGGACGATGGCGACGGCGCCCGTTGCCATGAGGAAGAAGGAGCCCGTCGCGCGGAAGGGGTCGGGCGGCAGGCTTCTGGCCTGGAGGTAGAGGATGACGGGCGGTCCGGCGGCGCTGGTACTGGTGCGCAGGAAGCCGCCCGCGACGCCGGCGGCGGCGGCGATGGCGGTGTTGCCGCCGATGGTGAGGCCGCGGGCAAGGGCGAGCGTCCCGCTGAGAACGGCGAGGGCTATCAGCACCTGGATTACCGCTGGCTCGACGACGAGGAGCACGAGCAGGCCGAACGGCATCCCGACGAAGGACGCGGTGAAGAGGATGCCGACCGTGCGCCAGGCGACGGCGTGGCGGAGCCGCCAGACGACGGCAGTAGCCGAGAGCATGGCGAGGATGTTGACGATGATGACGGTCTCCTCGGGGTCGATGAAGAGGACGAGGAGGGGGGCGAGGACGAGCGCGAAACCGAAGCCGGCGACGTTCTGGGGGAGGGCTGCGACGGCTCCGAGAACGCTGATGAGCGCGAGGTCGAGGGGGCTCACAGGGCGGCCCCGGCGCGGTTGACGGGGCGGCGGCGTGCGGGGAAGCTCCGCGCATGGACGTTGCGAACGAGATCATGGTGCGGGGCATCGTGGTCGGGGTCTTCGCCGAGAACTGCTGGGTGGTGGGGAACCGCCGCACGGGTGAGGCGATCTGCATCGACCCGGGGGACCAGCCGGACGAGGTGCTGGCGCTGGCGAAGGACATGGGGGTGACGATCAAGGCGATCGCGAATTCGCATGCGCATGTCGACCACATTCTGGGGGTTCGCGGGGTACAGGCGGCGACGGGAGCGACGTTCCTGCTGCACCAGAGCGACCTCGACCTGCTGAGGCACGGGTGGCAGGGGGCCGTATCGAGCTTCGGCATCGACGAGTCGCAGGCGCCGCCGGACCCGAACGGCTTTGTCACGAACGGGGACGAGGTGGAGGTGGCGGGGCTGAAGCTGAAGGCGATCGCGACGCCCGGTCACACGCCGGGGAGCGTGAGCTACTACGCCGACGGCCTGCTCTTCAGCGGAGACACGCTCTTCCGAGGATCGATCGGGCGGACGGACCTGCCGGGCGGCGACTTCGACGAGGAGATGCGCAGCATCACGAACGAGCTGCTGACGCTTCCGGAGGAGACGATCGTGCTGCCGGGCCACATGCAGGAGACGACGGTGGCCTTCGAGCGGGACCACAACCCGTTCGTGCAGGACTGGCTGCGGCGGCAGCGCGAGGCGGCGGGGGAGTAGCGACCCGCAACCTGCCTGTAACATCGGACGGGTAGGGTGGAAGGGCGGAACTGTCCGCGGGACGAGAGAATGAACGAGTCAGCGAGCTATGTGATCTCGGCGTGCCGCGAGAACGACGTGAAGTTCGTGCGGCTCTGGTTCACGGACATCGTAGGGACGCTGAAGAGCTTCCAGATCACCGTCGGGGAGTTGGAGAACGCGCTCGAAGAGGGGATGGGGTTCGACGGCTCGAGCATCGAGGGGTTCGCCCGCATCGACGAGTCGGACATGCTGGCGCGGCCCGACCCAGCGACGTTTCAGCTGGTGCCGTGGCGTCCGCGCGAGCAGGGCGTGGCGCGCATGTTCTGCGACATCTACCGGCCCGACGGGGAGCCGTTCGAGGGCGATCCGCGCTGGGTGCTTCGCCGCCAGCTCGAGCGGGCGAAGGCGCTTGGCTACACGTTCTACGTGAGCCCGGAGCTGGAGTACTTCTACTTCCAGGACCAGGAAAGCACGGTCCCGCTGGACAAGGGCGGGTACTTCGACCAGATCGCGGACAAGGGGTCGGATCTGCGCCGGGACACGGTGCTGACGTTGAGCGCGATGGGGATCGAGGTGGAGTCGAGCCATCACGAGGTAGCTCCCAGCCAGCACGAGATTGCGCTGCGCTACACAGACGCGCTGACGATGGCGGACAACGCCATGACCTACCGCGCGGTGGTGAAGGAGATCGCGGCCTCGAACGACGTGTACGCGACCTTCATGCCAAAGCCGCTGGAGGACGAGAACGGCAGCGGCATGCACGTGCACCAGTCGCTGTTCAAGGGGGAGCGGAACGCGTTCTTCGACGAGGAGGACGTGTACCACCTGAGCGCGCTGGCGAAGGGGTACGTGGCGGGCCTGCTGGCACATGCGCGAGCGATGACGCTGGTGACGAACCAGTGGGTGAACAGCTACAAGCGGCTGCAGCCGGGCTTCGAGGCGCCGGTCTACCTGAGCTGGGCGCGGCGCAACCGGAGCGACCTCGTACGCATCCCCGAGTACTCGCCGGGTGACGAGGTGCACACGCGCATCGAGTACCGCTCGCCGGACCCCGCCTGCAACCCGTACCTGGCGTTCGCGGTGATGCTGGCGGCTGGGCTCGACGGGATCGAGCAGGAACGGGCGCTGCCACCTCCGGTGGAGGAAAACGTCTTCGAGATGACGGACGGGGAGCGCGACGAGCTCGGGATCGCGACGCTTCCGGGGAACCTGCGGGAGGCGATCGACGCGGCGGCGGAATCGAAGCTGCTGCGGGAGGCGCTGGGCGAGCACGTCTTCGAAACGCTGCTGAAGAACAAGCGCATCGAGTGGGAGCGCTACCAGCGCCACGTCTCGGACTTCGAGCTGTCGGAGTACCTGCCGCTGCTCTAGGCCGAGGCGGCAACGGCGAGGCGAGCGGCCTCGTCGATGCTGACGCTGCGGTCGCAGGCGGTGACGCCGTAGTGGCGGAGGAGGGCGACGCACTCCTCTTCCCAGGCGCCGGGTACGCGGAAGACGGCGATCGCGGAGGCGGGCTCGAGCCCGGCATCAAGGCAGCCGCGGATGACACCCCGAGCGATGAGGTCGGCGCGGGTGTTGTTGACCACGTTCATGATGACGGCGATGCGCTCAATTCCGGGCTGGCCGAGCAGGAGGCGGGTGAGGGCAGCGACCTTGCGCACGCTGGGGTTGCCGCCTATCTCGCAGTAGTTGGCGGGCCGGCCGCCGTGCGCACGGACGGCGTCGAAGGCGGTGAGGCTGGCGCCGCCGCCACCGATGAGGAGCGCGAGCGACCCATCGAACTGGACGACCCGACCCGCGACTCCGCGGTGGTCGGACCGGTCGATGCGGGCGGCTTCGAGCTCGAGGTCGCTGGCTTCGCGGTCGCTGCGGGTGGAGGGGTCGATGCCGAGGTCGCGGATAGCCTGGTCCTGGCGGAATAGGGCGTCGTCGTCGATTTCGACGCGCGCATCGAGGGCGACCCAGCGGGCATCGCCGGTACGGGCAAGGGGATTGACCTCGGCGAGGAGCAGGTCGTGTTCGGTGAAGAGCCGCCAGAGACGCCCGAGGATGCCGGTCAGCTCGACAAGCTCGCGGCCGGACAGGCCGAGGGAGGCGACGGCCTCCTTGAGGCGGAAGTCCTGGGTAGGGGCGAGGGCGGAGAGGGGGACGCGGGCGGCTGCGGCTGCCGCGTCCTCGACATCGACGCCCCCGGCGAGGGAGGCGACGGTAGCGGGGCCCCGGGAGCGGTCGTCGTAGACGATGCCGAGGTAGCGCTCGCTCTCGACCGACAGGACCTCCTCGATGAGGAGGCCATCGACGGGCTGGCCAGCGACGCGGGTGGCGAGGACGGCCCGGGCCGCCTCCTCCACCTCGGCGGATTCGACGAGGCGGACGGCGCCGGCCTTCGCGCGGCCGCCGGAACGCACCTGTCCCTTGACGGCTACCCGGGGGCCGAGCTCAGCCGCCGCGAGGACGGCCTCGGCGGGCGTCCCGGCAAGGAGCCCGCGAGGCGTCTCGAGGCCGGCGCGGCGGAAGAGCGCCTTGGCCTCGTGCTCGAAGAGGCGCACGGACGGGTTCCCGGCTAGTCCTCGTAGTCGCCGCCACCACCGAGCCCGCGACGGGGCGGGGGCGGCGGGGCGGGAGGAACGCCACTGTCGGGGGTGCTGCGACGGGTCCAGCCGCGGCTGGCGCCACCGCGGCTGCTGCCGCCACGGTTGATCTCGCGCTGCTCGGGCTGACGCTGACCGGAACCACCCTCGCGGTTGCCACCGCTGCGGGGGCGGCGGCGGCGGCGGCGCCGGGGAGCGCCCTCGCCGCGGTCATCGCTGCGGTCTTCGGAACGATCGTCGGGGCGGTCATCGGCAGCGACGGTCTCAACGCCGTCGTAGTCGAGGTTGTCGTCGAAGTCCTCTTCTACGGCGCCATTGACTTCAGCGGCGGCGACAGGCGCCTCTTCCTCGATTTCCGGTTCCGGCTCGCGCTCGGGGCGACGGGGACGCGGGGCACGAGCCTCCGGGCCTCGGTCGCGATCACGGTCACGGTCGCGGTCACGATCCCTGTCGCGGGGCCGGTCGCGGTCACGATCGCGGTCTCGGCCACGCGGGCGGTCACGATCCCGGCCACGGTCTCGGCCGCCACGGTCTCGGCCACCACGATCGCGGCCGCCACGGTCACGGTCCCGCGGACGCTCCCGGTCGCCCCCCTCGGGGGCGGCGCCGACGCGGCCGCTGCGAGCGGTGAGGTTGACGCGTCCCAGCGAATCGATTTCGGTGACGGTGACGGTGAGCTCATCGCCCACGGAGACCACGTCCTCAACGCGCTCGACACGCTCCTCGCTGAGCTCGGAGATGTGCACGAGGCCGTCCTTGCCGGGAAGGATCTCGACGAAGGCGCCGAAGTTGAGTATGCGGGTAACGGGACCGGTGTAGGTCTCGCCGACGCCGATCTCCTTGGTGAGGCCCTCGATCATGCGGATGGCGATATCGGCAGCGTCGCCCTCGACAGCGGAGACGAAGATGGTGCCGTCTTCCTGGATGTCGACGTTGGCGCCGCCGGAGTCTTCCTGGATCTTGCGGATGACGCGGCCACCGGGGCCGATGACCGTCCCGATCTGCTCCTGGTCGATCTTGATGATGTAGACCTTCGGGGCGTGCTCGGAGACGGACTCGCGCGGCTTCTCGATGACCTCGCCCATGCGCTCGAGGAGGAACATGCGGGCTTCCCGTGCCTGGGAGAGGGCGGTCTCGAGCAATTCGCGGGAGACGCCGCCGATCTTGATGTCCATCTGGAGGGCGGTGATGCCCTCTTCCGTACCGGCGACCTTGAAGTCCATGTCGCCCATGAAGTCTTCCTGGCCGGCGATGTCCGTGAGGACGGCGTAGTTGTCGTCGTCGCCCATGATCAGGCCCATGGCAATGCCGGCGACGGGGGCGGAGAGGGGCACGCCCGCGTCCATCAGAGCGAGGGTGCTGCCGCAGACGCTGGCCATGGAAGTTGAGCCGTTGGAGGAAAGCACCTCGCTCACGAGGCGGAGGGCGTAGGGGAACTCCGTCTCGGGCGGGATGACGGGAAGGAGGGCGCGCTCGGCGAGGGCGCCGTGCCCGATCTCGCGGCGGCCGGCGCCTCGCATGGGGCGCGCCTCGCCGACGGAGTAGGGCGGGAAGTTGTAGTGGTGCATGTAGCGCTTGGACTCGTCGGGGGAGAGGGTGTCGAGCTTCTGCGCCATGTTCATGCCGCCGAGGGTGGCGATGGTGAGCACCTGGGTCTCGCCGCGCTTGAACAGGCCGGAGCCATGGGTGCGAGGGAGGGTGCCGACATGGATATCGAGGGGGCGGATCTCGGTGGTCTCCCGGTCGTCGGCGCGACGTCCCTCGTTCAGGATGCGGTCGCGCATGGCCTTCTTGATGACGGCGTAGAGGGCGTCACCGATGTCGCGCTTGTCGAAGCGGTCCTCGAACTGCTCGGTGAGCTCGGCGCGGACGCGCTTGTTCTCTTCGCTGCGCTCGCTGGCGGCGTTCGAGACGAGGTCGTCGAGGCGGTCGGCGAGGGCGTCGCGGACGGCCTCGATGGCCTCTTCGTTGTCGACGGCGGGGGTGTAGTCCTTCTTGACGGGGGCGGCGGCGGCGGCGATTTCCTCGATGAGGCCGTTGATGGCGGAGTTCGCCTCCATGGCGATCTCCATGGCCTCGATGACGGCCTCCTCGGGAACCTCGGTGGCGCCAGCCTCTACCATCATGACGGCGTCCTTCGTGCCGGCGACGATGAGGTCGAGGTCGCCCTCGGCAGCCTCGGTGAAGGTCGGGTTCACGACGTACTCGCCGTCGATGCGACCGACGCGGACGCTGCTGACGGGCCCGTTGAAGGGGATGTCGCTGATGCTGAGGGCGGCGCTGGCGCCGACGGTGATGAGGGTGTCGGGCTGGTGCTCGCGGTCGGACGAGAGGGTCGTGGCGACAATCTGGATCTCGTTGCGGAAGCCCTTGGGAAAGAGGGGGCGGATGGAGCGGTCGGTCAGGCGCATGGCAAGGATGCCATCGGAAGAGGGGCGACCCTCGCGGCGGGGGAAACCGCCGGGGATCTTGCCCACGGCGTAGAGGCGCTCTTCGTAGTCGACGGTGAGGGGGAAGAAATCGATGCCCTCGCGCGGGTCGGCCATGCAGGCCGTGACGAGGACAACGGTATCGCCCTGGCGCACGGTGACGGCGCCGTTGGCGAGGCCGGCGAGGGCGCCATGCTGGATGAGCAGGGGCTTGCCGCCGATCTCGACTTCGTAGGTACGGATGCTGGATTCGGTTGCTGTCATGTCTGTGTTCACACTTTCTCTTGCGGCGTCCGCCGCGGTGTCAGGTCGGTTCGGGAGGGCTCAGTGGCAGGCTGCGGCCCAGCGCGGGGGCAAGGCCGGGGAGAAAGAGGGTGGGCTAGCGGCGCAGCCCGAGGCGCCCGATGAGCGTGCGGTACCTGTTGACATCCCGCTTGTTGAGGTAGCGCAACAGCCTGCGACGCTGCCCGACGAGCTTCAGCAGCCCGCGGCGCGTGTGGTAGTCGTGCTTGTGCTCCTGCAGGTGCGCGGTCAGGTACTTGATGCGCTCAGTGAGGAGCGCCACCTGTACTTCAGGGGAGCCGGTATCGCCTTCGTTCTGGGCGTACTCCCGGATCAGGGCCTCTTTCGTTTCCTGGGCCAGCAAACTTGCTCGTTCGACTTCCTTTACCTGTCTTCAGGGAGGAAAGTAGCACGAGGGGGAGGTACCGGCAATTTGCCGACACTGGTCCTGCTGAGCGGTTTGCCGGGTTCGGGCAAGACCACGTTTGCAGCGCAGCTTGCGCCGCGACTGGACGCCTGCGTGCTCGAGAGCGACCTCGTGCGCCGGGAGCTGTTCCCGAAGCGACGGTACACGCGCAAGGAGAGCGGAGCCGTGTTCGCGGAGGTGCGGGCGCGGGCGGAGGGGGCGCTGGGGGAGGGTCGCGACGTGATCATCGACGCGACGAACCTGCGGGACTGGGAGCGGCAGGGGTTCCTGGAGCTGGCGGAGCGGCAGGGGGCGGCCGCGGTGGCGGTGCGGCTGACGGCGCCGGACGCCGTGGTGCGAGAGCGGCTCTCAGGGCCACGCGAGGGCGCTTCCGAAGCGAACATCGGCGTGTACAACCGTATGCGAGGCGAGGAGGAGCCGTTTCGGGTGCCGTGCGTACAGGTGGATTCGCGATACTGTGTGGAGGCGAGCGTGGCCCTGACGGCAACGCTCTGCCAGGGAGGCAGCCGGGGGGACGCATGAGAGGCGAGCAGCCGTTCATCCTGTTGCGAGCGCGTGTGAAGGACGACCGGGCGACGTTCTCGGCGTGGTTCCGGTCGCAACACCTGCGCGAGGTGGCGAAGATCCCGGGGATCTCGAGCGTGCAGTGGGGAGAGACGCGGGAAGGGACGATGCTGGGCGTGTACTGCTTCGAGGATGCGCGGGCGATGCAGGGATCGTTCGGGAGCGCGGAGGCGGCGTACGCGCGAGGGATGTGGGCGAGCTGGTCGGACAAGCTGGACGAGTTCTCGGTGGAGATGCACTTCGCGCTGACGCCGCCGACGATGACGCTCTCGGTGAACTAGGCGGCCGAACCTAAAGGTTAAAGCGCTAGCACAGTGGGATATTTCCGAGAACTGCTGTAGGCTCGGCTCATGGACCGGCAGCGGGGGGGATGGCTATTCGCGGCCCTCGCCACGCTGGCGGCAGGTGTGGCGCTGGCAGCAGGGCTGGCGACGGGGCCGGGGGGATTCGCGCAGGCACAGCCGGGCTTGCCGGGAACGTTCTTCGGCGAGGTGACCGCGGCGGACGGCGACGTAGACGGAGGGCTCGATGTCGTCGCATACATCGACGGCACCGTGTGCAGCGAGACGGACACTGAGCAGACCATCCGCGAAGACGGGGTCACAAAGTACCTCGTGGTGGTGCTCTCCGAGGAGGGGAAGGCGGGGTGCGGCGTGGCCGCCGCCGAGGACGGCACCGGAGCGTCGGAGGTGCGCTTCAAGATCGGTGACCGGTTCGCCGAGGAAACGGGTTCCTGGGACGCGCGGCCACAGACACTCCACCTGACGCTGCCGGCAGCTCCTCCTGAGCCTGTCGAGCCGACGGAGACGCCCTCCGATCCCGGAGAGCCAGAGGAGCCTGCCGAGCCTGAGGAACCCGGGGAGCCCGAGGAGCCTGCCGAGCCCGAAGAACCAGGAGAGCCCGAGGAGCCGACGGAGCCCACAGAGACCGAGGAACCAACGGAGACCGAAGAGCCCGCCGACACCGAGGAGCCGACTGAGACCGAAGAGCCCGCGGATACGGAGGAGCCAACCGAAACAACGGAATCGGAGGAGACTACCGAAGAGACGCCGGTACCCACCGAGGCCGTTGAGGCGACAGAAGTTGCGACCGCCACGCCAACCCCGGCGCCGACGCCGACAGCCGCCGCAACACCGGTCGCCACCGAGGCCCCTGCGGCGACCGAGCCCCCTGCGGCGACGGAAGCACCCACGGCCGCGGCAACGGATACACCCGCTCCTCCAGCCCCGGATGAGACGGAGGAGACCGGCGGCGCGGGCGCCGGTACCACCGCGCTCATCGTCGTGCTCTCAGTGGTAGCGGGGCTGGCTGCGATTAGCACCGTGTTCTTCCTGTGGATGGCGAGGTCTCCAGCGACAGCGGGTGGCGTAGCCGGTGGGAGCGAGACGGGCGGCGCCCAGTTCGCTGCCATGGGAAGCGGGGTCAGGGACCGGCTGGCGACGCTCTGGGACAGCATTCGGTCAAGAATCCAGCGACCGTAGGTCCCGCCCAACCGTATACTTGGGGTCCGTGGGAGCGATCCCCGCGGGGTGCACGGAGAGCGTCGTGCGCAGCTGGCAACTGACACGTGGAATCCTGGTCCTGGCCGTAGCCCTTCTTGTGAGCGTCGGCTGCGCCAGCTCCAGGCCCGACCCTCCGGAGCCGACGGCTGAACCGACGGCCGAGCCGACCCCCATCTCGACGCCGACACCAACGAGAACACCAGTCGCGCCGACGGCCACGATCCCGGCGCCGACGGAGAGACCCACTCCGGAGGCCACCCCGGAGCTGGGGCCGTACGACGGCGATCTGGTGTCGATGCGCATCCCCTCGCTGGGGGTGGAGGCGCCGATCGAGCCGATCGGCCTGGTGGAGGGGCGCAACCAGCTCGACGTACCCGAGTGGTACAACATCGGCTGGTACCACATCTATGACAAGCCCGGATTCGGAACGAGCTCCCTCTACTCGGCGCACAAGGACTACTGGCCCAACAAGAAGGGGCCGTTCTACGCCCTGACGGAGCTGCAGGCCGGCGACCAGATCGTGGTGGTGATGGATGACGGCCGCGAGTACGTCTACGAGGTGTTCTTCCAGCGGCGGTATACCAGGGAGGACATCCCGATGTACGACCTGATCTGGCCGCACAAGGCGAGGAATCCGGAGCTGCTGCGGCCCGAGGACGAGGAGTGGATCACGCTGTACACGTGCGGTGGCGACTTCGTGGAGAGAACCGAAGGCGGGGCGGGCTACTACCTCCACCGGGACGTCGTGATTGGCAGGCTCGTCGAGACAATCCCGCCGCCGGCTGTGGGGACGCTCGAAGGCGACCAGCGGTAAGCTGAGAACCATGCCGGGGTTCTGGGAACGGGCCATGGGCCGCGGGAGAAGGGCGGCAGGGGCCTGGGTGCTGGCAGCCGTGGTTGCCCTCACGGGAGCAGGGTGCGCGGCGATCGACGTCCCGGCCGAGCCCGACCAGGTCCCGGAGACACCGACGCCGGCGCAGACCGCAACGCCCACGGCGGCGCCCACCGAAGCACCCACCGGGGCGCCCGCAGGACGTGCTGCGCCAACGCCGGAACCGACGCCCTACGACGGGGAACTGGTCCTGATGCGCATCCCCTCGCTGGGCGTGGAGGCGCCAATCGAGGCCATCGGGAAGATCCCGGGGGCGAACAAGCTGGACGTGCCCCAGCCCCGCAACGTCGGCTGGTACGACATCTACGACAAGCCGGGGTTCGGAACGAGCTCGCTCTTCTCGGCGCACAAGGACTGGCATCCAGACATTCGCGGGCCGTTCTACGCGCTGACCGAGCTCGAGGACGGCGACCTCGTGATCGTGGTGATGGATGACGGCCGCGAGTACGTGTACGAGGTCTTCTTCCAGCGGCGCTACGTCACGGGCGAGATGCCGATGGCCGACCTGATCTGGCCGCACGAGGCCGAGGACGAGGAGCTGCTGCGTCCGGCGGACGAGGAGTGGGTCACGCTTATCACGTGTGGAGGGGACTTCATTCCGACGGAGGACGACGGGTCGGGGTACTACGTGCATCGCGACGTGGTGATCGCGAGGCTGGTGGAGACGAGGCTTGGGGATGTCGTGCAGTCGATAGCGGGTGGCGACTAGCGGCCGAGGAGCCGGGCGGGCAGGGACGGTCTACCAGAAGTTCAGGTAGTTGGCGGGGTCGAGGTACTGGCCGTTGTAGCGGATCTCGAAGTGGAGGTGCTCGCCGGTGCTGTAGCCGGTGGAGCCGGAGATGCCGAGGATGGTCTCGCCCTTCCTCACAGAGTCACCCCAGTTGACGATGATCTCGCGGAAGTGCGAGTAGAGGGTCTCCCAGCCGTCGCCGCAATCGACGATGACGTAAAAGCCGTAGCTGTAGGTGAGGTGCTCGACGCGCGACACCCAACCATCGCAGGCGGCGTACACGGATGAGGCGGGTTGAGACCCGAGGGCAAGGTCGATCCCCGTATGGATGCGGCCGCCCCCGCGGTCGGTCCCGAAGAGGTCGCTGACGAAGTCCCAGGACGCCAGGGGCAGACCGAAACGGCCGGGGGAAACCGGCGGCGGCGGGGTAATGATCCACCCGTTGGGGCTGCGCACGGGGGGCGGCTTGAGCCTGGCGTTGGGAAGGAGGATGTATTCGCCGGGCTGGATGTCGTCGCCACTGAGGAGATTATTTGGGCGGTGGTTGAGGACGTCGTCGATGGTGACATCAAGGTGCTTGTCGATGATGCCGCTGAGCGTCTCGGCGTGGCCGACGAGGTAGAGAATGCCATGAACGCTGCCCTGAGGCACGAGGATCTTCTGGCCGACGGGGATGTAGTCGCCTTCGACCACCTCGGCGTTGTTGAGCAGGATGTTATCGACGGTTGTGTCGTAGGTCTCGGCGATCTCGCCGAGGGTGTCTCCCCCGCGAACCTCGTAGATGACGTAGGGCTCCTCGGGGTCGATCTGGTCGGTCAGCGCGCGGACGTCGTAGCCGGCATCCTGGCCGGCGGCGGTGGCGCGGCCGACGCTATCGGAAATGGTCTCCCCTTCGGCCACGGGGTTGGTGGGGCGAAGCGGGACCTGGGGCGTGGCGAGCGCGGCCCTGAGGGGGGACTCGACGGTGCCATGGCTGACGCCCGGGCGGAGGAACGACTCGCCCGTGGGAGCAATAGCGCGCACGCCCGAGAGGGGAACAGGCGGGATGCTGGAGACCTGGGCCGCCTCGGTGTCGGTGACGAGCCGGGCGGTGAGGAGCGCGGCCAGCGCAGCGATCCCGATCAGGAGCAGGTGGAGACCGGCGCGGAGGGGGAGATGACCGTGAGCGTGAGAGCGGGCGCGCGGAGAAGAGCGCCCATACAGGAGGCCCAGGAGCCAATCCCTCAGCACGGTCTCCAGTCCCTTCGTGGTGTCGGGAGTGACAGGGTCCCACGCCGACGCTGACGTCGATTGTTAAGACCTAAACTGCCGCAACCGGCTGTGAAAAGCAAGGATTGATAAGGGTTCTCGTCCGCCTCTAGACCTCGGTGCGGAGGCTGGCGAGGAACTCTTCGTTGGTGTCGGACCGGCCGAGCCGCTCGAGCAAGCGCTCGGTGGCCTCGAGGGAGTTGGGGGAGTTCTGCGAGATCATGGCCGTCATGCGGCGGACCAGCCAGACGCCCTTGAGGGTGCTCTCATCGAGGAGCAGCTCCTCGCGACGAGTGGAACTGGCCTGGATATCGATGGCGGGATAGAAGCGGCGCTCGGCAAGCTTGCGGTCGAGCCGGAGCTCCATGTTCCCGGTGCCCTTGAACTCCTCGAAGATGACCTCGTCCATGCGGCTGCCGGTATCGATGAGGCAGGTGGCGATGACCGTGAGGGAGCCGCCCTCCTCGCACTTGCGGGCGGCGCCGAAGAGGCGCTTCGGCGGATAGAGGGCGACGGGGTCGACACCTCCGGTAAGGGTGCGGCCGCTGGGCGGCAGGGCAAGGTTGTAGGCACGCGTGGCGCGCGTGATGGAGTCCATAAGGATGACGACGTCCTGGCCGCCCTCCACGAGGCGCTTGGCGCGCTCGAAGGCCATCTCGGCGACGCGAGTATGGTCCTCGACGGGCTCGTCGAAGGTGCTGCTGGCGACCTCACCACGCACGCTTCGGCGCATGTCGGTGACCTCCTCAGGGCGCTCGCCGATGAGCACGACCATGAGGTGGACGTCGGGGTGGTTGGTGGTAATGCCGTTGGCGATGTTCTGGAGGAGCATCGTCTTGCCGGCCTTGGGCGGAGAGACGATGAGGGCGCGCTGACCGCGTCCGACGGGAGCGATGAGGTCGATGAGGCGGTGGGTGAGGTTGTCGGGTGTGGTCTCGAGGCGAAGCTGCTCCTTGGGGAAGACCGCCGTCAGGTTCTCGAAGAAGGGGCGA
The DNA here is from genome assembly GCA_009841435.1 of Dehalococcoidia bacterium. GTDB lineage: Bacteria > Chloroflexota > Dehalococcoidia > Tepidiformales > Tepidiformaceae > UBA2991. The sequence goes on from VXLW01000017.1 coordinate 21,749, forward strand.
CGCTTGGCGGCTTCGGGATCGATCCCGTTGACAGCCTCGACCTTGAGCAGGCCGTAGTACTTCTCGTTGTCGCGCGGGGCGCGAATCTGGCCGGTGACGTAATCGCCGGGGCGGAGGGCGAAGCGACGGAGGTTGGACTGGGAGACGTAGATGTCGTGCGGTCCGGGCAGGAGAGACTCGCCCCGGAGGAAGCCGTAGTTGCCGTCGTCGGAGACTTCGAGGAAACCGCCGGAGAAGAGGTTGCCGCGCCGCTCGGCCTGGGTCTGCAGCAAGCGGAAGATGAGGTCGCGCTTGCGCAGGGTAGAGGCGTTGCTGACGCCGAGGTCGCGGGCAAGGCTAATCAGCTCGCCACGAGTGCTGCCCTCGAGCTCAGAGATGTTGAGCGTGGGGACACTGTCCTCTCGCTCGGAGGGAGCGGTGGCTTCTTCAGCCGGCGGGGATTCTGGTGCGCGTGTGATGGCAACGATCCTGTTGCCCGCTGCGAGCGGCGCTCGTCAGGTACGGGCGATATGGGTTGCGGAGAGACCTCGAACTCTGAGGTGTGCCTGGTGAGCGCATCGGCAGGATACCGGGCTTCGTTCCAGTGCAAATTCAGAATACGAGAGCTTTGGAAACGGGGCAAGTAGGGGTTGGCTTTGCGCGGAGCCGGAGGCGCGCCTACGATCGGCGTTCATGGCTACGAAGCAATCAGCGATGAAGCGCTGGCGGCAGTCGCTCAAGCGCCGGGCCCGGAACCGGCCGAACCGGTCCGAGTCGCGGACGGCCGTGCGGGCAGCGCGCGAGGCTGCGGCCGCAGGCGACAGCGATGCCTACCAGGAGGCGCTGAGTCGCGCGTACTCGGTGCTGGACCGGGCGGCGCGGAAAGGCGCCATCCCCACGGGGCGCGCCGATCGCACGAAGCGCCGGCTGGCGGCGCTGCGCCCGGAGTAACCTCTTTCCCGGAACCGACCCGGAGGACGGCGTGAGCAGCAGTTGCCACACGCCGGATTCGCGATCCACGACCTCGGGAAGTGAGCCCGTGACCGAGCAAGGTGGCGGCCGCCCGACGGTGGACGTGGTCATCCCCTGCTACAACGAGGTCTCAGTGCTGCGCGAGAGCGTGGAGCGAACCCTCGCGCTCTTCGATGAGCATCCCGGTTACGACTGGCGCCTGGTGATCGCGGACAACGGCTCGAACGACGGGACGAGCGAGCTGGCGCGCGAGCTGGACGCGGCGCACGCACGCGTGCGGGCGCTCGTGCTGACTATCAAAGGGAGGGGCATCGCGCTGCGGGAGGCGTGGCTGGGAAGCGATGCGGACGTGGTCTCCTACATGGATGTCGACCTGAGCACGGACCTGGCGCACCTGCCAGAGCTGATCGGGATGGTGGCGGAGGGCGGCTACGACGTTGCGAGCGGTTCCCGGCTGGCGCGCGGGTCGGCGACGGAGCGTTCGCTCAAGCGGGAGGTGATCTCGCGGAGCTACGTGTTCATCATCCGGGCGTTCTTCCCGCGACTGCGGATCACGGACGCACAGTGCGGGTTCAAGGCGGTGAGCCGGAAGGCCGTGGACGCCGTGGTGCCGGGGATCGAGGACCGCGCCTGGTTCTTCGATACGGAGCTCCTGATCCGGACGCAGCAACAGGGATTTCGGGTAGGGGAACTGCCGGTTCGCTGGTTGGAGGATCCGGACACGAAGGTGCACATCATCAGCACAGCGCTGGAGGATCTGCGGGGGCTGGTGAGGCTTCGTTTCGGGCTACGACTGTAAGGGGAGCGGCGGCCGCTCAGGGTGGGCCTCGGGAGGGCGCTCAGGTTTGACCCCCCTAGAGGGGCAGGGTATAACTCGCTTGCTACAGGATTCACAAAGTCGCCGCGGCCGAAGAGGGCCCGCTGGCGCGGAACAGAGAGGGCGCTGGGCCGTGGAAGTTGGCGAATTCCTCGAGCTGGTTTTCGTGTTCATCACGATGTTCCTGGGCCTTGGCATCATGGTTCTGTTCGGCAAGTGGTGGGAGCGCTAACGCATGGCCGTGGAGCAGCCCACCCAACCGACTCTCGGCGACCTGATCTACGACAAGCTCTTCCACAACTACGTGTGGCGGTCGATCTTCCGCACGGGTTACCCGAACACGCCGCGCAACCAGATGCTGGTGGTCGCGACGAACGTGTTCCTCCACCTGCACCCGACCCGTATCCACCGCACGCACGTGAAGATCACGCACACCTACTGCCTCGGCGGGCTAACTTTCTTCATGTTCCTGGGGCTGACCGTGACGGGCATCCTGCTGATGTTCTATTACGTGCCCAGCGTGGACCGGGCGTACCTGGACATCCAGAACATCCAGACGAACGTGCAGTTCGGGCAGCTGATGCGGAACATGCACCGCTGGATGGCGCACGCGATGGTGATCCTCGTGTTCCTGCACATGCTGCGGGTCTTCTATACGGGGGCCTATAAGCCACCGCGCGAATTCAACTGGGTGGTGGGCGTTGTCCTGCTGGTGCTCACCTTCCTCCTGAGCTTCACCGGTTACCTGCTGCCGTGGGACCAGCTGGCATTCTGGGCAATCACGGTCGGCACGAACATCGCCGGCTCGGCGCCGGTGCTGGGCCCGAAGACGCGCTTCTGGCTGCTCGGCGGCTTCGAGGTGGGTCCGGACGCGCTGATTCGCTTCTACACACTGCACGTCATCGGCCTGCCCCTGCTGGCAGCAATCTTCATGGCCGTGCACTTCTGGCGGATTCGCCGGGATGGCGGCCTGGCGCGGCCGCTGTAGCGGCGGGGTGAGCTAACGCATGGCAACCGTCGTCGTCGCCCGGCCGGCCGCCCGACCCACTCCTCGCGCTCGCGACGAGGAGGTGCTGGTCTGGCCCGACCTGGTCTTCGTCGAGTTCATCTCGGCGATGCTGTTCACGGTCCTGCTGTTCCTGCTCTCGTACCTGATGAACGCGCCGCTCCTGGACGAGGCGAACGCGAATGTCACGAACGACCCGGCGAAGGCGCCGTGGTACCTGCTGAACCTGCAGGAGCTGCTGCTGCACATGAACGCGGCGCTGGCAGGCATCGTGGTGCCGACCGTGTGGCTGATCATCCTGATAGTCTTCCCGTACTTCGACCGCTCCACGGACGGACAGGGGCGCTGGTTCGCCGACGTGAACTCGGTGAAGAACACCGTGGTCTCACTCAACGTGGGCCTGTGGGGCACGCTGGCGCTCATCATCTGGAACTCGGGCAAGGCGGCGCTCTGGGCCAAGGACTGGTTCGGCTTCTCCGGCGGCAGCACGCTCGCGTTCCTCGAGCGCTCGGCGGCGCTGAAGGACCCCTCGGTGGTGCCCTGGCCCGGCTGGGCGGACTCGATTCCGTACCTGTGGTTCAACCTGAAGATCCTGGACGAAGGTCCGGGGGCAGGTGTGACGACCTTCCAGAAGATCGACCTGCCCACGCTGCTGGTGGACATCGGTATCCCAACGGGATTCATGGTCGGGTTCTCGTGCCTGCTCATCTTCTTCTTCTGGAAGATCAACTGGGTGCATACACGCCGGGACGCGCTGATCACGCTGATGAGCGGGTTCGTGGGCGTCTTCCTGATGTTGACGGTTATCGGTACGGCCTTCCGCGGGCCCGGCCAGGATCTGATCTGGCCGTGGGACCTGCGCACGCTCGAAGGCATCCCGGGGCAGGAGTAGGGATCGGATGGCAGCGCAACGGGTAGAGCAAGCACGGCAGGCGGAGGCGCGCAAGGTCTCGCGGCGCTCGTTCATGCGGGTGAGCGCGTTCGCCGGGCTGACCCTCGCCCTGGGCGCGTTCAGCGCGTTCTTCCTGGGCTTCTTCAATCTGCGCAGCCCGCAGGGCTTCGGACGGCCGGTGACGGTTCCCAAGATCCAGATCCCGGAGCCGGGCGCCGAGCCCGTCCGCATCACCGAGGGCAAGTTCTGGCTGGTGAACCTGGACGGTAACGAAGGCGACGTGCTCGACCAGGGAGGCACGGGAGGCCTGCTGGCCCTCTACTGGAAGTGCCCCCACCTCGGCTGCACCGTCCCCTGGCGGGGCGACTTCGACGGGGCGGAGGTGGCCTTCCCCGGCATCCAGGGGTGGTTCCGCTGCCCCTGCCACGGCTCAACGTATTCGCGCGCGGGCGTAAGGGTCTTCGGACCGGCGCCTCGCCCGCTCGACACGTTCCTGCTGACGACCAATCCCGACGGCTCGGTCACGGTGAACACACGCGGCCTGACGCTCGGCGGCGGCGAGAATCCCAATCCGAAGCGGGCGGTTCCCTACAGTGGCTAGCCGGCAGCGGAGGACCCGTTGAACACCCAGCGCCAAATCTTCCTGATCGTGGTGCTGCTGTTTATCAGCGTGGCGGGCTGCGCCGCGTATACGGCGATCGACCTGCCCATCCGAGCGGAGCGGCAGGCGGACTTCTTCCAGGCTGAGTCGATCGAGCGCGGGGCGCTGCTCTACGCGAACAACTGCCGCACCTGCCACGGCATCCGGGGCGAGGGCGGGGTGGGCCTGACGCTGAACAAGGCCGCGTTCCGGAACCAGGAGCCGCTGGCGCTCTCGCAGAACCAGGATCTGATCAGGCGCACGCTGATCTGCGGGCGGGCGGGCACGCTCATGCCGGCCTGGCTCGACTCGAACGGCGGCAGCCTGACGGCGAACCAGATCGAGCACCTCGTTCGGCTGCTGACCGCGCCGCTGGAGGGAGAAACGTTCGACGCGAACGGCAATCCGACGAACCACGGCTGGCTGGCGGCGGTCGAGTTCGCCCATAACCTGAACCACGAGTCGTCGGCCTCGGTGACGGGGGACACGCTGCCCCTGATCGCGGCGGCGCACGGCATCGGGGCGAACGAGGTCGAGGGCGCCATCCTCATCGCCGAGCTGAACGGGCTGACCTACGCGGTCGACGGGAGCGGGAACTTCTACCTGCCGTACTCCGGCGACGACGAGGCCCTGATGCTGAACCCGTCCGCGGACACCATCGCGACGGGGCTGCTTCCGGGGCAAACGCTGCGCTTGCCGGAAGGCGCGTCCTACCGCGTGAGCGCGGGAGACACGCTGGGGAGCATCGCGGAGCGGCACGGCATCACGCCCTCGCAGATCCGCTCGCTAAACCCGTTGCTGCTGTCGATCGTAGGCGACATCGCCGACGACACGCCGCTGACGGGCGAGCGCAAGCTGCTCCTGCCTGACGGCACGTCCTACACCGCACAGGCGGGCGATACGCTCCTCTCCATCGCGGAAGCGCACGACATCCCCGTGCTGGCGCTCGCGGAGGACAACGAACTCGCCGAGGACGCCGCCATCGCGGAAGGCACGGAACTCACGCTGAGGGACGGCACGGGCTACATCGTGCAGTTCGGCGACACGGTTCTCTCCATCGCCAGCGCCCATGGCCTGAGCGAAAGCACGGTGCGGTCGCTCAACGAGCTGGGCTCGGGCGAAGAGGTCTCGACCGAAGTCTGGATCGCGCTCCCGCCGATCAACGCCTACGTGGTGGCAGGCGCCGACCTGGCCCAGGTAGCCTCGGGCTTCGGCAACGTGACGGCCGCCTCATTGGGTGAGGCGAATGGCCTCGCAGCGGACGCGGTCGTGCCCATCGGCAAGTCGCTCCACTTCCCCGCCGACGCGTGGGGGGCGGCGCCATCGGACGAGATCAACCCGGGCACGGCGTGCGTCGAGCACACCGTCTCGACGAGCGCGTTCAACACGATCAGCGGCGCGGACCCGATCGTCATCGACGAGCCGAACGCGGTTTCGACGGACGTGCTCATCCTCGCGAACGACAACGACTGGACGGTGGTGGCCGACGGGGTAGCCGGCGAGCCGAACCGGACGGGCGTGAAGGTCGCCGTGGGAACCACGGTGACGTTCGAGAACGTCGTGGGGCTGCACAACATCGAGATCGACGGTCAGCAGCAGGGCGACGACTTCGAGGGTGTGGGCGTCACGCGGACGTTCACGTTCGATGCGCCGGGCGAGTACCGCATCACCTGCAGCTACCACCCGGACATGCTGGCGGTGGTGTTCGTCACCGAATAGCGGCTGCTTCATTGACGCTCCGAAGGGGCGTGCCTACGATCCGCACCACCCGAAGAAGTTCGCCACCGAGGAGGGACGCAGATGGCAGCACAGACGGGAAAACGGTATCTCTGCCCGAAGTGCGGCGCTGAGTTCATCGTGACGAAGGGCGGCGACGGCGAACTGAAGTGCGGAGACACGCCGCTCGAACTGAAGAAGTAGCGAGGGGACATTCGATGGCCGTACAACTGGGGAAGCGCTACAAGGACGAGGACACCGGCATCGAGGTGCTGGTAATCAAGCCGGGCGAATGCGACCTGAAGTGCGACGAGCGCGACATGGAGCTGATGCAGCCGAAGGTTCTTCCCTCGGCCGACTAGCGACCTGCACCAACGGAGACGACTGAGACGGGGCCCGCGCGGCCCCGTTCTGCTAGGCAGCACAGGGCGAGGAACCGGTGAGATTCGAGCAACTGGTCGAGAACCGCATCCTCGAAGCGATCGAGGAGGGCGTGTTCGCGGGGCTCCCGGGGGAGGGAGCGCCGCTGCAGTTGCGCGATGCTGACCGGCTGGCGGGCGACCTCTGGCTCGCGCAACACATCCTCGGGAACGCAGGGGCCCTTCCGGAGTGGCTTGAGCTGGCGCGCACGATCGAGGGCGACAAGAAGCGGCTGGCGAACATCGACAATGCGCATGCGACGCTCGTCGAGCGGGCGCGGTCGACGGGGGAATGGCGGCGGCTGGCGCCGCTCATCGCGGAGCGCAGGCGGGAGTTCGCGGCCGCGGGGCGGTCGCTGCGCATGAAGCAGGACCGCTACAACATCGAGTCGCCGAGCGTCCGGAACGAGCGTCCGGCGATCTGGGTGGAGGAGCGGCTGCGCATCCTGGACGCGCGCGTGCGGGAGGCGCGGGGCGGCGGGGGGAGCTGACGCCGCAGCTTTCGCGAGCGGTCGGCGGGTGGTACCGTGAGCGCTCGCCGTCCGGACGGGCGGCAGTCGCACCCGAAGGGTGGTGAGCCAGCAACGTGGCTGAAATCATCATCGGCGAGGATGAGCCATTCGAGTCTGCACTGAAGCGCTTCAACAAGCGTGTGCAGCAGGACGGCATTCTCTCCGAGACGCGCAAGCGCCAGCACTACGAAAAGCCGAGCGTGAAGCGCAAGAAGAAGGAAGCAGCGCGCCTGCGGAAGTTGCGGAAGAAGCAGCTTCGGGCGGAAGCGCGAGCCCGCTCGGGCCGGTAACCCTCTTCCCGTGGCAGACCTGAAAGAGCGCATCCAGAGCGACCTGCGCGCGGCCATGCTCGCGAAAGACGAGCCGCGCAAGGCCGCGCTGCGCATGCTGACGGCAGCGATCAAGAACGCGGAGATCGAGGCGGGCGACGAGCTCGCCGAGGGCGACCTGCTGGTCGTCGTGCAGCGGCAGGTGAAGCAGCGGCGGGAGAGCATCGAGGAGTTCCGCAAGGGCAGACGCGAGGACCTGGTGGAGCGCGAGGAAGCGGAGCTCGAGGCGTTCGCGGGCTATCTGCCCGAGGAAGCGAGCCACGAGGAGATCGAGGAGGCGGCGCGGGCGACGATCGAGGAGACGGGCGCCTCGGGGCCACGCGACATCGGCAAGGTGATGCCAGTGCTGATCAAGCGCTTCCAGGGGCGGGCCGACGGCCGCGCCATCAGCGAGATCGTGCGGGGTCTGCTGGGCTAGCCAGCCTCTTCATCGGGGAAGCCGAGCTCGCGGCGCACGAGCGCGCCGATGACCTCGGCGGCGCTCTGGCCGGGCTCCGCGCCAGCGACGAGCGAACTCTTCGTGAGGGCGAAGGCGAACTCGTGCTCGGGGTCGGCGAAGCCGATGGCGCCGCCGGCCCCCGGGTGGCCGAAGGTGGTCGTGCGGGGACCCATCGCGGTGATGGGACCTGTCTGGAAGTAGCCCAGCGCCTTGCGCACGGGCTGCTGGATGACCATGTCGACGTCGTCGGTCTGGAAGCGGGTGGCGGTGCGGACGCGCTCCTCGGAGAGGATGCGGACGCCGTCGAGCTCGCCACCGTTGCCCAGCGCGGCGTACATGCGGGCGAGGGAACGGGCGCTCATGAGCCCGCCGTGGGCGGGGAGGGCGGCGCGGCGCACGCGGGGGTTGTTGTAGGGCTCGGCGACGATGCCGACGGCAGGGGGGATGGCACGCGTGATGAGCGCGTCCGGGGGCGCGGGAGGGAGGTCGGGCCGGGGGCCGTCGACGAGCGTGGCGACACGCGGCTCGGCGGCGTCGTTGACACCCATGTAGATGCCGTCGAGGCCGAGGGGGGCGCAGATCTCGTCCTGGACGAACTGGTTGATGGGCCGGCCATCGGCGCGCCGGATGATCTCGCCGAGGATCCAGCCGAACGTGTAGGCGTGGTAGCCCGTGCGGGTTCCGGGCTCCCAGAGGGGCTCCAGGGCGGCGATGGCGTCGCACATGTAGTCCCAGTCAGCCATGAGCTCGGGGGTGACGCCGTCGGGCATCTGGGGGACGCCGGCGCGATGGGTGAGCGCGTGGCGGATCGTCGCGTACTGCTTCCCGCGCTGGGCGAACTCGGGCCAGTAGGCGGCGATAGGCTCGTCGTAGGCGATGACGCCGCGTTCGACGAGCATGTGGATCGCGGTCGCGGTGACGCCCTTGGTGCAGGAGAACGACGTGAAGAGCGTACCGCCGTCGACGGGGCGGCCGGACTCAACGTCGGCCAGGCCGGCCCAGGTGTCGACCACGAGCTCGCCATGGTGGTAGGCCGCCACCTGCAGACCCGACTCGACGCCGCTGGCGATCAGCTCTTCGAGCGCCGTCCTGACTACCTCGTTGATGTCCGCCATCAGGTCCGCCCTTCAGGGAAAACTGGCCGGCTGCGGGGCCGGCTCGACCCGTAACGATACCGGCTCGGGGGGTGCCACGGCGGCGGGACGGCAGGGTTGCTCTGCTATCATCCGAGGCCACCTCATGCTGCGCCGCCGCCCTGATCCGGTCGTTACGCGCGGGGGCGCGACTGCCTTTGGCGTGATCATCGCTATCGGCGCGATCGCGCTGGCGATACCCCTGCTTCCGGGGGAGAGCGCCCCCAACGAAGGCGACATCGCTCCGCGCGCCTTCGCCGCCGTGCGCGAGAGCGAGTACGTCTCGGAGGAGCTGACACGGGCGGCGAGGGACGAGGCGGAGGCCACCATCGAGCCGGTGATGGCCTCGCTCGAAGAGGTGCCGGAACAGCAACTGGCGCTGCTGGACACGCTCTTTGAGGAGGTGGCGCGGTTACGACTGCGTTCCGGGCTCTCCTCGGATGAGCGGTTGGAGGCACTCGGCGAGTCGCCGGGAGGCATCGGGCTCGGGCAGGCGATCCGGTCGACGCTGCTGACGCTCAACCTGCGGGATCTGGAGGACTTGCGCCAGTCGGCGGTGGAGGGTGTGCGCGCGATCCTGAACTCGCCCCTTCGCGAGGAGGACAAGCGCAACCGCATCGAGGCGTACCTGCTGGTAGGAAGCGTGCCATCGTTCCAGAACGGGGAAGGGGCGCTTCGGGAACTGCTCGAGGCGTTCGTCACGCCGACGGTGGCGCTCGACCTGGAAACGACGCAGGAGCTTCAGGAGGAGGCGCGGGCGGCCGTGGAGCCGGTGCTGGTGACCTACGCCACCGGCGAGGTGATAGCCGAGGAAGGGCAGACGCTCGACGCGGTCGTGATCGAGGCGCTCCGAGAGACGGGCGTCATCCGCGAAGGGTTCGACTACTACGACCTGGGAGCGGGGCTGCTGATGGGAGCGGCGCTGGGGACAGTGCTGGGGGTCTACCTCTACCGCCTGCAGCCGTTCGAGCGTCCGGCCGAGCGCCGGGGCTTGATGACGCTGCTGGCGGTGCTGGGGACGCTCGTCGCTGTGCGGGTGGCGTTGCCGGAGCTGCTGCCCGACACGGAGGGGCGGTTCTTCGCCTACGCCGTGCCGGTGGGGGCGGCCGCGCTCGTGGTGTCTTCGGTATCGGCGCCGCGATTCGGGGCGATGGTGGCGGTGGTGGTGGCGCTCTACGCGGGCTTCATCGCGGCTACGGCGCCTTCCCTTGCGGGGGCGGCGTTCACGAGCGCGCTCGAGCCACTGGAGCTGGTGATCGCGTACGCGGCGGCGGGTCTGGCAGGGGCGGCGGCGATGCAACGGACCGAACGGCTAGGGCGCTTTGCCACGGCTGGCGTGGCGGTGGCCGCGGCAACGGGGGCGGTCCTGCTGGCGTTCTGGCTGCTGACGGAGCAGCGGGAGACGGAGGGGCTGGGCTGGCTGGCGATGGCAGCAGGCATCTCAGGAGGCGGCTCGGCTGTGATCGGGCTCGGGCTGCACGTCCTCCTCTCGATGGCGCTACGGGTCACGACTCGTATGCAGCTGATGGAGCTGGCGCAGGCGGGCCACCCAATCCTGCAGGAGCTGCAAGAGAAGGCGCCGGGGACGTTTCACCACAGCATGCTGGTGGGGACGCTGGCGGAACAGGCGGCGAATCGCATCGGGGCGGACTCGCTGCTGGTGCGCGCGGGGGCGTACTACCACGACATCGGCAAGATGGAGCGTCCCGAGTATTTCGTGGAGAACAACATCGACCGCGGGGTAAGTCCACACGACAGCCTCGCCCCGGAAGCGAGCGCCCGGATCATCCACGGCCATGTGCTCGACGGTATAGAGATCGCACGACGGCGCCGGCTGCCGGCGCTCGTGGGGGATTTCATTCCGCAGCACCACGGCACACGGCTGGTGGAGTTCTTCTTCCACAAGGCGCTGGAGCGAGGCGACGCCGAGGAGGAGAAGTTCCGCTATCCGGGGCCACGCCCACAGGAGAAGGAGCACGCCATCGTGATGCTGGCGGACTCGTGCGAGGCGCTCGTGCGGGCCACCCAGCCGGAGACGCACGAGGAGATCGACGAACTCGTGAACGGCGTGTTCGCGGAACGGCTGGCCGAAGGGCAGATGGACGAGTGCGACATCACGATGCGGGAGATGCAGGTAGTGGCGGCAAGCTTCCGGAGCACGCTGCGAGCGGTCTACCACCCGCGCATCGAATATCCTGACGCGCCTGAGCGAGCCGGCTCGCCGGACGAGCCACAGGACGCGGTGGCGCCGATAGTCGGTCCAACGCCGGCGGACCCCGACACCCCCCCAATCCGGGCAGCCGACGAGTAGGCAGCCGGGGGGTTCACGGGGCGCTGCTATACTGCCGTCAGGCACCCACAGGCCGACGATCGAGGGCTAATGCGCTTCGCCATCGTGCGTTTCCCGGGGACCTGGAGCGACCGCGACACGGAGCATGTGCTCGCGAACGTGCTCGGGCAGGAAGCGGAGATCGTGTGGCACCGGGAGACCTCCCTAGCGGGGTACGACGCGGTGGTGCTGCCGGGCGGCTTCTCCTACGGGGACTACCTGCGCTGCGGGGCGATCGCGCGCTTCTCGCCGATCATGGAAGAGGTAGTGCGGGCTGCGAACGCGGGGCTGCCGGTGATCGGCATCTGCAACGGTTTCCAGGTGCTCTGCGAGAGCGGCCTGCTGCCGGGGGCGCTGATCCGCAACCGCAGCCTGCGATTCCGCTGCGAGTGGACGCACCTCCTTCGCGAAGGGGAGGGCTCGCCCTGGACGGCGGGCATCGGCGAGGGCGAGGTGCTGCGCATTCCCATCAGCCACGGCGAGGGGAACTACCAGGCCGACCGGGCGACGCTCGACGAGCTTGAGTCGGCTGGGCGCGTGGTGTTCCGCTACTGCGACGAGCGGGGCGAGGTCACACCGAATTCGAACCCGAACGGGAGCGCCCGCAACATCGCGGGCATCCGCAACGAGGCAGGGAACGTGGTGGGGATGATGCCCCACCCGGAGCGAGCCGGTGAAGAACTGACGGGCGGGGCGGACGGGAACCGCATCTGGCAGTCACTGGTCGAAACTGCGGCAGGAGTCGCGGTCTGAAAGGAGCGCATCCATGACGGCAATGGAATCGGAGTATCCGGTTCGACTGGAGATCGATCCGGCGGCCTCCCAGAACCGACTGACGGTGTTCTTCCGGCCGATCCTGGCGATTCCGCACTGGATCATCCTCGCATTCCTTGGGATCGCAGCCTTCTTTGTCTGGCTGTTCGCATCGCTCTCGATCGTAGTCACCGCCCGCTACCCGGAGGGGTTGCTCCGGTTCTCGACTGGCGTCGCTCGGTGGGCCACCCGCGTGGGAGCCTACGGCGGGTCGCCCAACCAGCAAGACATCGGCAGCGCTACCGTCTTTTTCGTGACGGGCGGCTTCCTGACGGACAAGTACCCGCCGTTCACCCTGGACGAAGCTCCCGACTACCCGATTCGACTGCACGTACAGCAGCAGGTCGAGGGGAGGAACCGGCTGACAGGCTTCTTCCCGGTGCGCATCATCATGCTCATTCCTCACGGCATCGTGCTAATCATCCTCGGCGTCTTCGTGACGCTGGCCACGATCGTGGCCTGGCTCGGGGGGACTGTCCTCGGCGGACTGCCCGAGTGGCTGCATAACTTCATCGCGGGATACACCCGCTGGTCCACGCGCGTGAGCGTCTACTTTGGGCTGCTGGTCGACGAGTACCCGCCGTTCAGCTTCAACTAGAGTCGGGGCCCATAACCTCGTCGCCTGAAAGGGGCTCGCCATGACAGCCGAGACAGCGGGCTACCCCGTTCAGTTCGACGTCGACGAGGTGGCCGCCCAGAACCGGCTCTCGATCCTGTTCCGGTGGCTGCTCGTCATCCCGCACGTGATCATTATTGAGCTCCTGGGGATCGCGCTAGGCGTGGTGACGCTGCTGGCGTGGTTCACGATCGTGTTCGTGGGGCGTTATCCGGCGAGCATGTTGCGGTTCGCGATCGGGGTGTCGCGCTGGACTGCACGCGTCAGCGCCTACGCCGCCCTTCTGACCGGTCGCTACCCACCTTTCTCGCTGGAGGAGGAGGGGGACTACCCCGCGCGGCTCCTTGTGGAGGAGCGAAGCGAAGACCGCAACCGGCTGACGACCTTTTTCCGCGCGATCCTCATCATTCCGCACGGCATCGTGCTGTGGTTCCTCGGCCTCGCGGCGTCCTTCGTGATTCTGGCAACGTGGCTGGTCGCGCTGATCGTCGGACGGGTCCCCGAGGGGCTTCACAACTTCCTCCTGGCGTACACCGTCTGGACCGAACGCGTGAACGCCTACGGCGCTCTGTTGGTCGACGAATACCCGCCATTCAGCTTCAGGTAGGAGGGGGCATGACGGTCGCGACGGAGTTTTCTGAAGGGCCCGATCTGGCGCTGGCAAGCCAGGGACGGCGGCTGGCGGCATTCGTCCTCGACATCGTTCTCTTCGCGTTCACGCTCGGGATTGGCTGGCTGATCTGGCTCATCGTCGTCGGACAGCGGGGCCAGAACCCGGCGAAGCAACTGCTCGGCATGCACGTGGTCCGGGTGGACGGGAGCCGGGCCGAACTGGGGTGGATGCTGCTGCGCGAGATCGTCGCCAAGTGGGCCTTCTTCGCCGTGCTGGACGTGGTGCTGATGCTCGCGAGCGCGGGTGTTGCAGGGACGATCACGGCGATCGTGTTCGCGATCGCCGCGCTCTGGTGCGTTTGGGATGCGAACCGGCAGTGCCTCTGGGACAAGGCGATAGGTACGTACGTGGTTCGCGAGGGGGACGCGCCGGCAGGCACAAGGGCCACGTCTTCCGCCGAACGAACTGCCGAGAACCTTGAGACGCTGCAGGACCTGCACGCACGCGGTCTGCTGACCGACGAGGAGTACGAAGAGCGGCGAGCTCGGGAGCTGGAGGGGCTGTAGGCCCGGGTCGCAGGGCGAGACGTTGGCGACGGACGAGGCCCCCTCCGAAGCGACCATCGTGCTGGCCAGTCGCGGGCAGCGGCTCTCCGGACACGTCCTCGAGATGGCGCTATTCGGGCTAACGCTCGGGATCGGGTGGGCGTTCTGGTTCGCGAGCACGGGACGGGGCGGCCAGACGCCCGCGAAGCGGCTGCTGGGGATGCGGGTCGTCGATGGGGAGGGGCGTCCGGCGAGCCTGCGGCGAATGGTCATCCGGGACGTGCTGCTCAAGGTGGTGGCGTTCGTGCTACTCGACCTGCTGCTGCTGTCGATGGAGGTGGAGGGCGGCCTCAACCTCGCGCTGGCGGGGGTGGTGGCCTGGCTGGCGGCGGCGCTCTGGTGCGTGTGGGACGGGAACCGCCAGTGCCTCTGGGACAAGGCGGCGGGAACCCGCGTCGAGGTGACCTCGTAGGCGGCAGCGCGCGCGTGAAGGGGAGGGGCGGTAGCATCGGGGCGTGGCGGTCGAGCAGGAGGCGCTGGACGCGGTCGCGCTGAGCCGCGACGAGTACGACCTCCTCGTCGCGCGGCTGGGGCGCGAACCCAACGACGTCGAGCTGGGGATGTTCGGCTCGCTCTGGAGCGAGCACTGCGGCTACAAGAACAGCCGCCCCCTGCTGCGCCGCTTTCCGAGCGGGGGCGACCGTGTCCTGACGCGCGTGGGCGAGGAAAACGCGGGGGCAATCGACATCGGCGACGGCTGGGCGGTGGTGATGAAGGTCGAGTCGCACAACCACCCCTCGGCGATCGAGCCGTACGAGGGGGCGGCGACGGGCGTGGGGGGCATCGTGCGGGACATCTTCGCGATGGGGGCGTACCCGATCGCGCTGTTGGACTCACTCCGTTTCGGTCCGCTGGACGAGGGGAACAACCGCTACCTGTTCGAGGGCGTGGTGGGCGGCATCGGGGGGTACGGGAACTGCCTCGGCATCCCCACGGTGGGGGGCGAGGTGGTGGTCGGCGGTCCGTACAACGGCAACCCGCTCGTGAACGCGATGTGCGTGGGGCTGGTGCGGGCGGACGGGATCGTGAGCGCGACGGCGAGCGGCGAGGGGAACGCACTGCTGCTCGTGGGCGCGGACACGGGCCGGGACGGCATCCACGGGGCGAGCGGGCTTGCGAGCCGAACGGATCCGGAGGCGCGCTTCGAGGAAATGCGTCCGGCGGTACAGGTGGGCAACCCGTTCCTGGAGAAGATGCTGATGGAGGCGTGTTTCGAACTCTCCTCGGAGCACCGCGACTGGATCGTGGGGCTGCAGGACCTGGGGGCGGCGGGCCTTACGAGCTCGGTGCTCGAGTGCTGCGCGCGGGGCGAGGCGGGGGCGGTGCTGAACCTAGAGTGCGTGCCGCGCCGGGAGTCGGGGATGACGCCGTATGAGGTCATGCTCTCGGAGAGCCAGGAGCGGATGCTCGTCATCGCGAAGCGGGAGCATGTGGCGGACGTGGAGGCGCTGTTCGAGCGCTGGGAGGTGGACTGCATCGAGATCGGCCAGGTGACCGACGGCGACGAGGTGGTGCTGCGGGAAGACGGGGTGGAGGTCGGGCGCGTCCCGGTCGAGGTGGCGACGGAGGCGCCGGCGTACACGCGCGACGGGCAGCGCAGCCTGGACGCGCTGGCGCGCAGCCAGGCCAATCCGGGAGCGTTCCCGGACCTGCGTCCCGAGGCGGCAACGGAAGCGCTCGTGGCCCTCATCGCGCGGCCGAACCTCGCGAGCAAGGCGGAGGTGTTCCGGCAGTACGACCACCAGGTGCTGACGAACACGGTGGTGGCGCCCGGCGGCGACGCGGCCGTGCTGCGCGTGCCGGGCACGACCCGGGGCATCGCCGTGGCTACGGACGGCAACGGTCGCTACTGCCAGCTCGACGCGCACAACGGCGGCGCCATCGCGGTGGCGGAGGCGGCGCGGAACGTCGTCTGCACGGGGGGGCGGCCGGTGGCGGCGACGGACTGCCTCAACTTCGGCGCACCCGAGAACCTCGAGGTGTACGCGACGCTGGCGGGGGCGGTGGACGGCATCTCCGCCGCCTGCGAGGCGTTCGGGACGCCCGTCGTAAGCGGCAACGTGAGCCTCTATAACGAGAGCGGCGGGGCGCCCGTCTGGCCGACACCGGTGATCGGGATGCTGGGCGTGTTGGAGAACGTCGACGCGCACCTGGGCGCCGCATTCGAGCGGGCGGGGGCGGAGGTCTGGCTGCTGGGCGGGACGATCGAGCAGGCCGCGCGAACGCTCGCGGGGAGCGAGTACCTGGAGGCGGTGCACGGAGCCGTCATCGGGACGCCGACGGTCGACCTCGAGGCGGAGGCGCGGCTGCACGACCTGGTGCTGGGCGCGAACGACGCGGGTCTGCTGCTGAGCGCGCACGACTGCAGCGACGGCGGCCTCGCGGTGGCGCTGGCGGAGTGCTGCCTGCTCGGCGGTTACGGCCTCGCGGGGGAGGTCGAGGTGGAGGGGCGCATCGACGCGGCGCTGTTCGGCGAGGGACAGGGGCGGATCGTCGTGAGCGCGCGTCCGGAGGCGGGGGTGCGGCTAGCGGCGCTGGCGGAGGAGATGGGCGTACCGGCCACGCGGCTGGGCGTCACGACCGACGAGGGCGTCCTTCACTACGGGCCCGTCGAGGCCGACCTCGACGAGGTTCGCGAGGCGTGGGAGTCAGGGCTCGGTCTCTAGGAGCCGAGCGCGTTCGCGATTTCGTCCTCGTTCAGGTCGGGGCCAACGGCGGCGCAGTGCATGCGTTCGTTCACAAAGATGTCCGTGGCGAGGGAGCGGACCTGGGAGGCGGTGACGGCTTCGAGGCCGGCGACGAAGTCGTCGATGGTCTCGACCTCGCCCTTCGTGAGGAGGTGCTCGCCGTGGCGCTGGCCGAGGGAGAAGGCCGTTTCGAGGGAGAGGCGGAAGCGGCCGATGGCGTGGTCCTTGGCGCGGCGCAGCTCGTCCTCGGGGACGGGCTCGTCGACGAGCTTGCGGAGCTCTTCGAGGCAGACGCCGATGGTCTCCGTGAGCTTCTCGCGGTTGACGCCGGCGGAAACGGTGAAGACACCAGCGTCAGCGAGATAGCCGTAGCTGGAGTGGACGGAGTAGGCGAGGCCGCGGCGTTCGCGTACCTCGGTGAAGAGGCGCGAGGACATGCCAGAGCCAAGGATGTCGTTGAGGATGCGGAGGGCGAAGCGGCGGGGGTCGTCGCGACCGAAGATGGGCATACCGAGCATGACGCTGCACTGGTCGATGTCGCGGGAATCGATGCTGACCCGGGCGCCGGTTGTGCCGGGGTCGTAGGGGGTGACGGCGGGGAGCGAACCGCTGGCGACTTCGGAGAAGCGGGGTTCGGCCAGCTCGAGGACCTGCTCGTGGGTGCAGTTCCCGGAGACGGAGAGGACCATGTTCGGGCCGAGGTACCAGCCCTCCATGTGCTCGAGGAAGTCGGGGCGGTTCATGCCATCGACGTGCTCGACACTGCCGCCGACGTCCCAGCCGCAGGGCTGCTCACCGTAGACGGAGACGCCGAGGAGGCGCCCAACCCAGCTTCCGGGGTTGTCGTGATTCCGCTTCAGCTCCTGCTGGACGACCGTGCGCTCGCGGTCGATCTCCTCCTGGGAGAGGGTGGAGTGGAGGAGCATGTCCGCGGTTATGTCGATTGCGGTCTCGAGACGGTCGTAGGGAACTATGTTCCAGTAGCAGGTGTATTCCTTGTTCGTGTAGGCATTGAGCGTGCCGCCGGCGCCCTCGATCTCCTCGGCGATCATGTTGGCTTTGGGACGACGCTCGGTTCCCTTGAAGATCATGTGCTCAAGGAAGTGGGTGATGCCGTTCAGGCGCTGCGGCTCGGAGCGGGAGCCGACGCCGACGAAGAGGCTGACGGTGGCCGCCTGGGTGGTGGGAACGGGGGTGGTGACGACGCGCAGGCCGTGAGGGAGCGTGGTCGTCTGCCAGGTAACGGCCATGGGGTAGCCTCTCGTTCTGCGGCGAGTTGGGCTTATTCTACGGTCGCCCGCAGGACGGGCCGCGAACTGGCGGGGATGGATCCGTGGGCGAACTCACACTGAGACCGAACTGGACAACGGCGGCAGGCGCGCTGGAAGGGGTGCTGGCGGCGGAGGGGCTGGAGCTGCCGCGCCACGCGGTGATGGGTCTGACGGGTCACGCGTGGCACCTGTGCCTGGCCTCCGAGGGCGGCATAACGGCGCTGCCGAACGGCCCGCACGACCTCGATTGGGGGGCGATGGTGGAGCGGTACGCGAGGACGGGGCTGGAGTGGGAACGGTTCGGGCGGCGGGCGAAGGGGGAGGATCTGGACGCGGCGCGGGAGGAGGCGCTGGGGTGGGCGCGGGAGCGGCTGGACGAGGGCCTTCCCCTCATCGGGTTCGACCTGCAGGTGCACGAGTTCGCGATCGTGACGGGGTACGACGACGAGCGGGGCGGGTTCCACGTGGAGTCGGCGGTGTCGGAGGAGTTGGGAGGGTTCGCGCCGTGGGACGACTGGCCGTCGCTGGGCATCATCGAGCTGTTCGCGCCAACGGGGCCGAGCGACCCCGACCCGGAGCTGGCGGTGCTGGGAGCGCTGCAGACGGCGCTGCAGTTGCTGTCCGGCGAAGGGGGCGCGAGCGAGCACCCGAGGGGGACGCCAGCGCTGGAGGCGTGGGCGGAGGCACTCGAGGGGGCGGGAGAGGTGGACCGGGCGGGGAACGCGTACATGCTCGCGGTGCTGCAGGCGGCGCGCATCGACGGCGCGGCGTTCCTGCACGACCTGGCGGAGTCGGTCCCGCCACTGGCGGAGCCGCTGGGTCGGGCCGAGGATGCGGTGCGCGAGGTGACGCAGGCGCTCTCGCCACTGCTAACGCTGTTCCCGTTCCCGGCGGGTGGCCACGGAAACGTCGCGAATCCGGGGCTGCGGGAGGCGGCGGCGAACGCCTTGCGGCGGGCGGCGGGGCACGAGCGGCGGGCGGCGCAGGCGATCGCCGAGGCTTTCGGGATGATGGGGGCCGTGTAGAGCCGATGGTGAGCTGGATCATCGAGGGGGAGCTGGCGGTGAGCTCGCGTCCCGGGTACGTCCCGGGGGAGGAGCGGGCGGTATCGCGCGCGGTGGTGGATGCGTGGATCACGGATGCGCGGGCGGCGGGGGTGCGCTCGGTCATCTGCCTGCTGGGTGACGACCAGCTGCCGCTCTACGCAGAGGCGCTGCCGGAGGGGCTGCTGGGGCGCTACCGGGCGTCTGGCTTCGAGGTGGCGCACCACGGCGTTCGCGATGGGCTCACAGAGCCATACACGGCGGCGCAGCTCGATGAGGCGTGGGCGTCGTTCCGGCGGCTGCCGAAGCCGGTGCTGGTCCACTGCAGCGCGGGGTACGACCGCACGGGGCGGGTGGTGCGTCACATCCAGGGGAGGCTGGAGGAGGCGGGGTAGGGGCGGCTAGTTCGGGTTCGGGAGCCGCGACCACTCGTCCTGCGTCTCGAAGAGGAGGTCGTGCATCTCCCAGAACTTGCCCTGCTCCCCGGCGCACTCGGCAGCAACGTGGGCGGTGGGGGCGTTCGGGTGGAGCTGCGTGATGGGGAAGTGGAGGAAGACGAGCGCCACGTCGTCGCCGATCTGCCGCTCGATTTCGGGAAGGGTGTTCAGGTACCAGCGCTGACAGAAGGGACACTGGAAGTCGCTGAACTCCACGATGACGACAGCAGCGTCGGGGCTGCCCTTGATGGGCGCGTTCGAGAAGTCCGGGGCCCGGTCGAGGATGGCGAAAGCGGGGGGTTCGCGGTTGGCGAGCACCTGGATGGACTCGGAGTAATGCTCAAGCGAGGTGGGGCTGCCCGCGAGTTCGGCGGCGATGACCTCCGCGAAGATGGCCGAGGGCTGGGCGCCCGAGATGTACTTGTTGTTCACGAAGAAGGCAGGCGTGCCGTTCACGCCGAGGTCGAGGCCTCGCTGGAGCTGGTCGCCCACGGTCTCCAACCGAGAGTTGTCACTCAGGCACTCCGCGAAGGCCGTGGCGTCGAGGTCGAGGGCGGCGGCGTAGCCCTCCAGTGTCCCGCGGAGGGTGACCGGCTCGGGTGCGGCGGCGGGTTGGGCGGCTTCGGCGGCGGCCCGCATGTCCTCGGATGCGATGGCGAGGGACTCGACCGCCTCGGACAGAGACTCCAGGGCAGGGCCGATGGGCTCGGCGGGCGGCGGGTCGTCGTCCAGCAGGATGATCGTGACGACGATGGCGGCAGCGCCGATGAGCACTGCGACCGGAGTCAGAAAATAGGGCCACAGCGGAGGACGAACGGTCCTGCGAGGGGACTGCGGGGGAGCCTCGAACGCCGGTTCCGCCGGCTGCTCCGGGGGAGGGGTGCTCTCGGGTTCGGTGGGGGGCTCGGTCACCGGGCCATCCTAGCGGGGCTGGGAGGTTAGGGGCGAACGGGGCAGGTCAGGAGCCGCGAGCGCGGAGGACGGCCAGGGTGAGATCCTCGACCGTGGCGATGTCGGGGTCGTCGGTGAGGGCTTCGTCGACCCAGCGGCGGGCCTCCGTGCGGCCGTAGCCGAGGGCCGCGATCGCCTCGACGGCATCGAGGGAGACGCGGTCGCGGCGGAGGCTGTCGAGGTCGACAGGGCTGTCGAGGCCACTGTCCTGGAGGGCGGCCTCGGCCACGACCTTGCCGCGGAGGGTCGCGATGATCTTCCCGGCAACGCGGGGGCCGATGCCGGGCAGGCGCGTGAGCACCGCCTGGTCTTCCTGCTCGATGGCGCGGGCGATGGTGCTGACGGATACGGTCATGGCCTTTACGGCCTTGGTCGGGCCCAGCCCCTCGACGGTGGTGAACTTGCGGAAGAAGTCGCGCTCGGGGCGGCGCAGGAAGCCGACGAGGAGCGGCACGGGGACATTCGCAGTGGCGTGGTAGAGGACGTGCAGAGCGATCGGGGGGTCGGGGTCGCCCTCGCCGGCGGAGTCGATGGTCTCCTGGATCTCGGGCCAGAGGAAGGCGGGCACGAGCACCTCGTAACGGACGCCGGAGACATCGACCTCGACGCTGAGCTCGCCGACGTCGGTGTGGGTGAGGGTTCCGGAGAGGTGGGTGATCACGGGGCGATCTTACGCCGCCGCGACGCCGGGCCGGGGCGCGGGTAGGCTGAGAGCCGTGCCGGAACTGCCGGAAGTCGAGACGATCAGACGCGACCTGGAACCGCTGGTGGTGGGGCGGACGGTGGCGGCGGTGGAGGTCGATCCGGGGACGATCGACCTGCTGACGGACCTGCCCATCGACGGGCTGCGGGCGGGGTTGGTGGGGCG
>VXLW01000110.1 GCA_009841435.1 Dehalococcoidia bacterium
TCTATCGCTTGTTGGCTGTTGTGGTCCTTTTTCTTTATTCAACATTTGACTGGGAGGGGGACTGGTGGCCTTCCTCGGGGGGCGCATCATGAGCGGCTTCGACGTGGTGGCGGAGGCGGTGGGGCTGGCGGAACGCCTGCGGCGGGCGGACATCGTCGTGACGGGGGAAGGGAGCTACGACGGGCAGTCGGAGCAGGGGAAGACGGTGGGGCGGCTGCGGCGGCTCGCCTCGGAGGCTAGGACGCGCTGTGTCGTGCTGGCGGGGCGTGCGGCGGGGGGTGCGGCGAGGGAGGTGCTCACGCTGGCCGAGATCGAGCCGGACGCGGAGGCATCGATGCGGAACGCGGCGGCGCTGGTTGAGGAACTGGCGGCGCGCTGGGCTCGCTCAGCTACCGTCTGACGCGCGGTCGAGGGTGTGACGTGCCCGCCGGACGCGGGGCGCATCGACGACCATTCCGTCGCGGCGGGCGACCCAGTCTCCCTCGGGCCGGGATTCGTACGCCTCAATGTCGGCACGGGCGCGCTTCACGACGGTTGCGGTCGGGCTAAAGGCATCGTTGGCGAAGGCGACGAGGCGGGCATCATCGAGGACGGTGCCGGCGAAGCCGTAGTTGCTCATGTCGCGCAGTTCGAGCGAGCTGCCGTCGATGAGGGCGACGGCCTCGTGGGCGGCGGCGGCGACGACTACGCTGCCGCGCGCGTACGCGAGGCGAGGCCCGCTCTCTTCGTACCGCGCGCCGATATCGCGGGCGAACGGCTCGGAGGCCAGCACGAGGCCGGCGGTGCGGGGAGCGGCGGCGAGGCTCTCGGCGGCGCGCAGGAGGCCGCGGGCCGTGTCGATCACGGGGAAGAGGGCAACCTGTCCCGGCTCGATGTCGCGGGTGTGCTCGAACTCGCGCAGGATAACCGCGGTATCGCGAACGTCCTGGGGCTCGGTGCAGTGGGGCAGGAGGATCGCAGCCAGCCTGGGGCTGGTGATGGCGTCGAGGTCGCCGCGGGTAAGCTGCGTGCGCGGGTGGTTTACGGCAACGAGAGGGGTCTTGCCCGCTTCCGCGACCCGCTCGACGGCTTCGGCAGCGGCGGCGCGCAACTCCTCTACCGGCTGCGTCTCGTCGGTGAGGGAGAGCAGGATGGCGTCGGCGTCGGCTTCCAGGGCGGCGTCGAGGGAGTCGCCGAGGCGGGCGCGAAGGGTGCTGCGGAGCCGCATCTAGACGCCGCCAACCACGCTACGGTCGAGGGTCGCAATGTGCAGGTCGCCACGCAAGCCCATCACGCCCTGCAGGTGGTCGAGGGCGTGGCGGTAGACGACCTCGGCAATCCACTGGCAGGTGACCGGGCCCCAGTGGCCGTCATCGCGCAGGCGGAGCCAGGAGGTGTCGTCGAGTTCGCGGAAGACATCGAACTCCTCGTCGCGCACACGTCCGAGCTGCTCCATGAGGTCCCCGAGCGGGACGCCGGCTTCGTAGCGCTCATCGCGCCAGACGCGACGGCTGTAGTCGGCGGGTTCGAGCATTTCGGGAATAGCGGCCCAGCGGAGGAGGGGCAGGTAGACGCGCTCTTCCATATCGACCAGGTGGGAAACCTGCTCGTGGATGGACCATTCCTCGGGGTCGGGGGTCCAGTGGTGGTGGTCACCGGGAAGGTCGCGCACCGCCCAGACAAGGTCGGCGGTGGTGGCGCGGAGCCGGGCGACCAGCTGAGTGCGGTATTCCGCAGTAAGGCTCACGCCACCTGAGTATAGCCACGGATGCGTACGGGGCCAGCGCAGGCGTGCGTAGCGACACGTACATATGTGCTAGACTAAGCAAGCCAGCGTGATTATGTCGCGCTGAGTCCACCGGGAGAAGACAATGCCGGAAACCAACACACACACACCTTCATGCATCGGGAAGCCCAACCACTTGTGGGACATCCCGGCGCCTCTCGACCGATACCTGCGGTGCCTGGACTGCACCTACGAATACGACCTCTTGGACGTCACTCCGGATGCGCGCGCCGAGATCATTGACGACATGCGGTTCACCGCAGCTCGGGCGTTCTTCCATCAGCCCCTTGACGCGACGATCGCGGCGCTAAGGCGAAGCCAAGAGCTGGGCCTTGTCTAGGAACGACGGACACCCCTCGGCCGCATCTGACACCACAGCCGTAGGGGATCCCTTTGCCTCGACGGAGCTAGACCAACTCGATGGGCTCGCCTTCGAAGGTGCGGGAGCCGCGGCGCAGCTCGATGAGCTCGCCGACCTTGACCACGCAGTCACCCACGGGGACGTCCTGGACGCCGCAGACGTTGCAGGCGCCGTGGTGGCAGTCGCCGACGGTGTGTTCGCGGAAGACGTCGCGCCACTGGCCGCGCAGGTAGCTCTTGTTGACGCCGCTGGCGACGTGGTCCCAGGGGAGGGGGGCGAAGGTGTCCCACTCCTCGTGTGCAAACCAGTCGGCGTCGACGCCGGCAGCAGCGAAGGCGTCATCCCAGAGCTCGGGGCGGAAGTGTTCGCTCCAGGCGTCGAAGGTGGCGCCGGCGCGCCAGGCGTGCTCGACGGCCTCGGCGACGCGGCGGTCACCGCGGCTGAGGACGACCTCTATGCGACTGTCGGCGGGGTCGTTCCAGCTGAAGTCGACGCCGGCGGCGCGGCAGCCGTCCTTGAGCAGACGGTGCTTGGGGGTGAGCTCCTCGGCTGTGTCCTGGCGGGCCCACTGGAAGGGCGTGTGCGCCTTGGGAACATGGTTGCTGGTGCTGACGCGCACACGCGCGCGCTTGCCGGCGTGCTCGCGGCCGATCTCCTTCACGTGACGGCCAAGGTCGACGATGCCTTCGACGTCATCGAGGGTCTCGGAGGGGAGGCCGACCATGAAGTACATCTTGACGCTGGTCCAGCCGCGGGCGAAGGCGTTCGAGGCGGCGCCGTAGAGGTCATCCTCGCTGACGAGCTTGTTGATGGCGTTGCGAAGGCGCTGGCTGCCGGCCTCGGGGGCGAGCGTGAGGGTGTGCTTCTTGCCCTTGGCGATGGCGTTCGCGACGTCGACGGAGAAGCTGTCGACGCGCGTGCTGGGGAGGGAGATCTTGAGGTCCGGGAAGGTGGACGTGAGGGATTCGACCATCGGCACGATGCGGCTGTGATCGGTGGTGCTGAGGGAGAGCAGGGAAAGCTCCTCGTAGCCGGTGTTGGCGAGGAGCTGGCGGGTCGCCTCGACGACCTCCTCGGGGCTGCGCTCGCGCGTGGGGCGGTAGATCATCCCCGCTTGGCAGAAGCGGCAACCCTGCGTGCAGCCGCGCTGGATCTCGACGGCGGCGCGGTCGTGGACGGTCTGGAGGAAGGGCACGATCGGCTTCGTGAGGGCGGCGGGAAGGGCCTCGACGACGCGGCGCTGGATTACGGGCGGGGCGGCCGGGTCGATGGGTTCGAGGGCGGCGAAGTGGCCGAGCTCGTCGTAGCGCGCCTCGTAGAACGCGGGAACGTAGACGCCGGGCATGGCGAGCAGGTCGCGGAGGCGTGCGGAACGGGGGGCGCCGTCGCGCTTCCAGGCGCGGACGAGGTCGGCGAGCTCGCCAATGGCATCCTCGCCCTCGCCGAGGACGAAGGCGTCGATGTAGGGGGCGAGGGGCTCGGGGTTGAAGGCGCAGCTTCCGCCCGCGACGACGATAGGGTCTTCCTCGCCGCGCTCGCTGGAGCGGGGGGCGATGCCGGCAAGATCGAGCATGTTGAGGATGTTGGTGTAGGTGAGCTCGTACTGGAGGGTGAAGCCGAGAATGTCGAAGTCGCGCAGGGGATGGCGGGTCTCGAGGCTCCAGAGAGGGGCGCCCTCGCGGCGCATCTCCGCCTCCATGTCGGGCCAGGGAGCAAAGGCGCGTTCGCAGACAACGTCTTCCTGGCGGTTGAGGAGGTCGTAGAGGATGCCGAGACCCATATTCGACATGCCGATGTCGTACGCGTCGGGGTAGGCGAGGGCGATGCGGACGCCGGCGGCGTCCCAGTCCTTCGTGACGGAGTTCCACTCGCCGCCGGTGTAGCGACCCGGCTTCGTGACACGGGCAAGCAGGTGGTCGATCGCGACTGTCATCGTTCCTCATGCGGCGGGTGAGCCACGCCACTCACATGGTAGCGGGCGTCGGTGTAGTGTGCGGCCATGCAGGTCGACGCCGTGGTGGTCGCAGCCGGGCGCTCCACGCGCTTCGGTGAGGGGGACAAGCTGCTGGCCGACCTGAACGGGCGGCCGGTGATCGCGTGGTCGCTGGCGGCCCTGGCGGCGGCGGAATCGATCGGGCGGGTCGCGATCGTGGGCCGGGAAGACCTGCTCCGAGCTCTGGAGGCGATCGGGCGGGAGGTGCTGGGGGACGGGCTGGCAGCGGTGGTGGCCGGGGGCGCGAGGCGGCGGGACAGCGTGGAGGC
>VXLW01000077.1 GCA_009841435.1 Dehalococcoidia bacterium
GTGTACGGGGTGAGCTGGCGGGCGGAGGGGGAGACGCTGGTGGCGCTGATCGACGGGGAGGGGTTCGACCAGGCCGAGCTGCGTCCGGGGGAGGCGGTCGAGACACCCGGCCACCGCATCATCTTCCGTGGCATCGCGTCAGTGCCGGCGATCCCGGTGCTCGACATGCCGCGCGGGACGACGACGGGAGTCGTGAACGTGCAGATGCCGGAGGGAGCCGACGGACGTCCCTACCTGTTCATCTACGATATCGACGCGGGGAACGTTGTGATCGCCGAGGGAACGACGGTGGAGACAACGTCGGGGTACCGCTACCGGTTCGGGGGGCGGGTGGATGCATCGGGGATCGACATCCGGCGAGACCCGGGCGACCTGTTCATCTGGGTGGCAGTGGGGATGGCGATGCTGGGGCTGGGCATCACGTTTTACGTCCCCCGGCGCCGGCTGTGGGTGCGGGTGACGGAGCAGCGGACCCAACTCGCGGGGGTCGCGGCGCGGACGACGCGATTCGGGCGCGAGCTGCGGCACATGGGCGCGGAGCTCGGGGCCCGCGACGCGCTCCTGCCGGAGGACGTGGAGGAACGCACTGGTTGACAGGGCTCCTGCTTAGTCCGATCCTTGACTAAGGAGTTCTCTCAGTGACGACAGTGAACATACACGAAGCAAAGACCCATCTCTCCCGACTACTGGCGCAGGTAGAGGCAGGAGAGGACGTAGTCATTGCGCGAAACGGCAAGCCCGTGGCGCGCCTCGTGCCATGCGAAGAGCAAGGGAAGCGAGAATTTGGCGTTCTCAGGGGCCGGATCAAGCTCGACGACAGCTTCTTCGACCCCCTCCCCGAAGAGGAACTCGCCGCCTGGGAGGGCGACTAGGCCTTGCGGCTGCTCCTGGACACGCACGCGTGCATCTGGTGGTTTGAGGGCAGTACCCGGCTGCCAGCCGTCGTACGGGAGGCCATAGGCGTCTCGGCAAACGACGTATTCGTGAGCGCCGCCACAGCTTGGGAGATCGCTACCAAGCACAGGCTTGGCAAGCTCGATGGAGTGGATGAACTGGCGCTCAGCCTCCCCAGGTACATCTCCAGCCAGCGGTTCGAGAGTCTGCCCGTGACTGTCGAAGACGGCGTTAGGGCGGGAGCGCTCCCGGGACCACACCGGGACCCGTTCGACCGGATGCTGGTGGCCCAGGCTCTGGGCAACGACCTCGTTCTCGTCTCGGGCGAGAGCCTGTTCGACCAGTACGGCGTACAACGCCTCTGGTAGTCGGTTGAGCGGCTACTGGAAGAGGGCGCCGACGCTCTGGCCGGTGTGGATGCGCTGGATGGCGTCGCCGAACTGGGGGGCGGTGGAGATGACGTGCATGTTGGGGAGGCGCTTCTCGGGGGGGAGGGGGACGGTGTCGGTGACGACGATTTCGTGAACGTCCGCGTCGCGGAGCCGGTCGACGGCAGGGCCGCTGAGAATGGCGTGATAGCCGGCTACGAGGACCTCGCCGGCGCCTTTCTCGCGGAGGATGTTGACGGCCTGGACCATGGTGCCGGCCGTATCGATCTCGTCGTCGACGAGGAGGGCGTTGCGGCCGGCAACGTCACCGATGACGTTGAGGGCTTCGGTGCTGCCGGTGTTCCCGAGCCGGCGCTTCTCGACGATCGCGATGGGCAGGTCCAGGCGGACGGCCATGTCCCGGGCCAGCTTCTCCCCGCCGACGTCGGTTGAGACGACCGTGTAGTTCCCCATGTCCTTGCCCTCGTAGTAGGCGCTCACGGGGAAAAGGGCATTGAGCTCATCGAGGGGGATGTTGAAGAAGCCCTGGATCTGGCCGGCGTGCAGATTCATGGTGAGGACGCGGTCGGCGCCGGCGGTCTCGATGAGGTTGGCGAGGAGGCGGGCGCTGATGGGAACGCGGGGCTGGTCCTTCTTGTCGCTGCGGCCATAGGCGTAGTACGGGATGACGGCCGTGATGCGTCCCGCGGATGCGCGCCTGGCGGCGTCGATCATGATCAGCAGCTCGAGGATGGAGGTGCTGACCGGCGGGAAGAAGGGCTGCACGAGGAAGACGTCGCGGCTGCGGATGTTCTCCTGGTAGCGGACGAAGATGTTCTCGTTGGCGAACTCGAAGATGTCGGCCTCGCCCTGCTTCATCCCGAGGTGGGCGCAGATGGCCTCCGCGAAGGCGGGGTAGGTCCTTCCCGAAAAGATGGCGAGATCGACGAGCTCGTTGGTCATCAGACGACAACGAATTCCTTGTACTCGCCGAAGACGCGCCGCCACATGTTGCAGATCTCGCCCGAGGTGGCGCCAACGTTGACCGCGTCGATGATGAGCGGCATGAGGTTGGTGTTGGGGTCGTTGCTGCCGTTTTCGAGGACGCGCATGGCCTCGCCCCAGGCGTCGGCGTCACGCTCGGCCTTCACCTTCTTCAGGCGGGCCAGATGGCGGCGCTCGCCCTCGGGGTCCATCTTGAGGATGGGGATCTCGAGGGACTCATCGGTCTGGAACTCGTTGACGCCCACGATGATGCGGTCGCCGCTCTCGAACTCGCGCTGGAAGCGGGCGGAGGCGTCGGCGATCTCCTTCTGGAAGTAGCCGGTCTCGAGGGCGGGGATGACGCCGCCGAGGTCCTCAATGCGCTCGAAGATGGCGTTGCACTCGGCCTCCATGTCGTTCGTCAGCTTCTCGACGAACCAGGAGCCGCCGAGCGGGTCGACGGTGTTGGCGGCGCCGCTCTCGTGCTGGATGACCTGCTGGGTGCGGACGGCGAGTCGCACGGCCTTGTCGGACGGCAAGGCGAGGGCTTCGTCCATGGAATCGGTATGGAGCGACTGGGTGCCGCCGATGACCGCAGCGAGGGCCTGGATGGCGACGCGCACGAGGTTGACCTCGGGCTGCTGCTCGGTGAGGGAGACGCCCGCGGTCTGCGTATGGAAGCGCATGAGCCAGGAGCGTGGTTTTGTCGCGCCGAAGCGCTCGCGCATCTGGCGCGCCCAGATGCGGCGGGCGGCGCGGAACTTCGCGATCTCCTCGAAGAAGTCGTTGTGGCAGTTGAAGAAGAAGGAGATGCGAGGCGCGAAGCTGTCGATGTCGAGGCCACGATCGAGGGCCCACTTCACGTACTCGATGCCGTCGGCGAGGGTGAAGGCTAGCTCCTGGACGGAGGTCGAGCCGGCTTCACGGATGTGGTAGCCACTCACGGAGATGGGGTTCCAGAGCGGCATCTCGTCGGCGGCGAACTCGACGGTGTCGGTGACGAGGCGCATCGACTCTCGGGGCGGGTAGATGAACTCGTTCTGGGCGATGTATTCCTTGAGGATGTCGTTCTGGAGCGTGCCCGCGAGCTTGGAGCGGGGCACGCCCCGCTTCTCCGCCGCAGCGATGAACAGGGCCCAGATGACGGGCGCGGGGCTGTTGATGGTCATGGACGTGGTGATGTTGTCGAGGGGCAGGCCGTCGAGAAGGATGTCCATGTCGGCGAGCGAGTCGACGGCGACGCCGCAGGAGCCGAACTCGCCCTCGGCCCAGGGCTCGTCGTGGTCGTACCCCATGAGCGTGGGCATGTCGAAGGCGATGGAGAGGCCGTTGTTCCCAGCGCCGAGGAGGTTGTGGTAGCGCTGGTTCGTCTCCTCCACGGAGCCGAAGCCGCTGAACATGCGGATAGTCCAGGACTTGCCGCGGTAGCCGGTCTTGTGGACGCCGCGGGTGAACGGGTAGGAGCCAGGCAGGTTGATGTCGCGTTCGTAGTCGAGGTCGGCAACGTCGGTGGGGTCGTAGAGGCGGTCGATGGGGCGGCTGGAGACCGTCATGAACGGTCCCGCCGACTCGCGACCCTCCGCGACGACGGCCTCGTCGTACTCCTCGCGCAGCTCTCGGGCGCGCTCCAGTCCGTTCGATTCGCTCACAACTTGCTCCTCTCCCGACGTTTCGAGTGAGTCCGCCTATCTTACCGAACAGGCCCGAACAGGCAGGGGGGCGGCTGGATCGCGGGCCGGTCGCGGGCCTACGCTCGGGCGGTGCCGACACCGGAACGGATGCAACGGTACCGCGATGTGGCCGCGAGGCGGCAGCAGGGCGTCGTCGTGCTCGAGGACATCCACGACCCCCACAACGCCGAGGCCGTGTTCCGGAGCTGCGACGCCTTCGGGTTCCAGCGGGTGTGCCTCATCTTCGACGAGGAGGAGCGGTTCGACCCGCGTCGGGTGGGGAAGCTGTCCTCATCCTCAGCGAACAAGTGGCTCGACTTCGAGGTGTACTCGTCGGCGAGGGAGTGCCTGGACGTACTGCACGGGGAGGGGTTCGAGGTGGTGGCGACGGTGGCGGAGGGGGAGGCGGAGGAGGTCTTCGCGGCGGAACTGACAGCGCCGCGGATCGCGGT
>VXLW01000075.1 GCA_009841435.1 Dehalococcoidia bacterium
GAGGGGACCGCACGGGGTTCGGGGGGCGGCGCTACGAGACGGTCCGGCTGGGGTCGCGGTCGTTCGACGACGCGTTCGACGACTACCTTGGGTTCCTCGAGCCGTTCCTGATGGAGTCGCGCCGACTGCTGAAGCCGAGCGGGTCGCTCTACCTCCACCTCGACTACCGGGAGGCGCACTACGCGAAGGTGTTGCTGGACGAGATTTTCGGGCGGGAGTGCTTCGTCAACGAGATCATCTGGGCGTACGACTACGGGGGTCGCACGAAGAAGCGCTGGCCGGCGAAGCACGACACCATCCTTTTCTATGCGAAGGACCCGGAGCGGAACCTGTTCAATGCGGACGAGGTCGAGCGCATTCCGTACATGGCGCCGGGCCTCGTGGGGGCGGAGAAGGCGGCGAGGGGAAAGCTGCCGACGGATGTCTGGTGGCACACGATCGTCAGCCCGACCGGCAAGGAGAAGCTGGGGTACCCAACGCAGAAGCCTCTGGGGGTGCTGAAGCGCATCGTGAGCGCATCGTCGCCGCCGGGGGGTCTGGTGGTCGACCTGGTGGCGGGGAGCGGGACGGCGGGCGCGGCAGCGCTGGAGCTGGGGCGGCGGTTCGTGCTGGCAGATCGCTCGGAGGAGGCGTTCACGGTCATGCGGAAGCGCTTCGCGGGGGAGGCAGGGGTGGAGTTTCGGGGGGTGGAGGCGTCTTCGGAGTAGCCCGACTCCAGAACTGCCGCTCCGGTATCATCCGCGCGGCACTCACGGACCGGAGGTATGCGCATGGTGCGCGCCGAGATCATCGAACGGCAGAACGAGATCAAGCAGACGCCGATGCTGGAACGCATCGAGAGCATGCGGGAGATGCTGCGGGCGGCTGGCGACGAGGCGCAGGAGCTGCGTCACCTGCCCGCCTGGGCGGCCAAGGAGATGGCTGCCAACGGCTTCTACCGGTACGCGCTGCCGAAGGAGCTGGGCGGGGAGGACGTGACTGCTCGCGAGCAGATCGAGAATGTCGAGGCGGTTTCGGCGATCGACGGCTCGGTGGGCTGGTGCACGCACATCAACTCCGAGATCAACGGGCTCGTCGTGCGACGCATGGACCGCGCCCTGTGCGACAAGATCTTCGACGACTGGGACGCGCTGGTGTGCTCGGGGCTCGGCCCGCCGAACGGGCCCAACCCGGGCCGCACGGCGAAGCGCGAGGGCGACGGCTGGCGGCTGAGCTACCAGGGCTCGTTCGCGAGCGGCTGCCACAACGCAACCTGGAACTTCGTGATGTCGCCCGTCGTGATGAACGAGGAGACGGGCGAAGGCGCGGAGAACTCGTTCATGGTGCCGAAGGGCGAGTTCGAGATCGTGGACACATGGGACACGGCGGGGATGCGCGGCAGCGGCAGCCACGACGTGCGCATGGACGGCACCTACGTGCCGCCCGAACACCTGCTGCCGGACCGCCCCCTGGCGCCGAGCGAGCAGTGGGACAACCCGACGTTCCGGAATCCCTGCCACGCCGTCTACAACAAGTCGGCGGTGGCGCTGGGCGTGTGCAAGGGCGCGCTCGAGTCGTTCATCGATCTGGCGAACATCAAGACGCCGTGGGGCCTGACCTCACCGCTGAAGGACATGCCGCAGGTGCATTACCGCATCGGCGAGGCGATGGCGACGTACATGGCCGCGCGCACGTTCGTGCTGGACACGCAGGATGCGCTCGAGGCGCACCTTGGACCGAAGCCCTCCGAGGGCGGGCGGCTGGAGCCAGACTGGGACGTCTTCTGGCCGGCCTACCTGGCCTGCGCGCACTCGGCCCAGGCGGTTCGGCACGTCGTCGGAATCATCAACAACACGGCCGGGACAACGGGCAGTCGCATGGACAGCCCCCTGGAGCGCCACCTGCGCGACGCGCACCAGTCGGCG
Source organism: Dehalococcoidia bacterium (assembly GCA_009841435.1). GTDB lineage: Bacteria > Chloroflexota > Dehalococcoidia > Tepidiformales > Tepidiformaceae > UBA2991. The sequence continues at coordinate 1,905 of VXLW01000075.1, forward strand.
ACGCACGCCCTGATTTCGTGGCGGCACTACGAGGACCTCGGCAAGACGTTCGTGGGGCACGACCCCGCGGCGAACTACATGGAACTGCGCCGCGCCTAGCGCGGACGCTCCAGGTCGGGACCCCGCCGCGAGCGGGGGGCTCCCGTATCATCGCGCGGCACTCAGGGACCGGAGGCAGGCGGCATGGTGCGACCCGAGATCATCGAGCGGCGGGACGAGATCGAGCAGACGCCGATGCTGGACCGCGTCGCGAGCCTCGCGGAAGCGCTGCAGCAGGCAGGCGACGAGGCGCAGGAACTGCGCCACATGCCCGCCTGGGGGTCGAAGGAGATGGCCGGCCAGGGCCTCTACCGCATGGCGGTGCCGAGGGAGTTGGGCGGCGAGAACCTGAGCGCCCGTGAGCAGATTGAGGCTATCGAGGCCGCCGCCGCGATCGACGGGTCGGTCGGCTGGATCGTGCAGATCCACTCGGAGACCAACGGTCTGGTGTTGCGGCAGATGGACCGCGCCCTCGCTGACAAGGTGTTCGACGACTGGGATGCGGTCGTCGTTGGCGGGCTGGGCACGCCGAACGGTCCGAACCCCGGGCAATCGGCCCGGCGCGAGGGCGACGGCTGGCGGCTTAGCTACCAGGGCGCCTTCGCCAGCGGGTGCCACAACGCCACCTGGGCCTTCGTCATTTCGCCCTTCGTGGTCGACGAGGCCACGGGCGAGGGGGCGGAGAACTCCTTCCTGGTGCCCCGCGAGGATTTCGAGATCATCGACACGTGGAACTCGGCGGGGATGCGCGGGAGCGGCAGCCACGACATCCGCATGGACGGCACGTACGTGCCGCCCGAGCACCTGCTGCCGGGACGGGCGCTCGCCCCGAGCCAACGGTGGGATGGCGCGACCCTGCGGAACCCATGCCACGCCGTCTACACGAAGTCGGCGGTGGCTCTGGGCGTCTGCAAGGCGGCGATCGAGTCATTCATCGACCTGGCCCAGAAGAAGACGCCCTGGGGGCTTGCCTCACCGCTGATGGACATGCCCCAGGTGCACTACCGCATCGGTGAGGCGCAGGCGACGTACATGGCGGCGCGCACGTTCATACTGGAGACGCAGGACGCATTAGAGGCCAACCTCGGGCCGGGAGCCTCGGAGGGCGGGCAGCTGACGCCCGACTGGGAGGTCTACCGGGAGGCGTACTTGGCCTGTGCGCACGCGGCCCAGGCGGTGCGCTCCGTGGTGGGAATCATCAACAACACGGCGGGCACGACCGGCAGCCGCATGGAGAGCCCGCTCGAGCGCCAGCTGCGCGACGCGCAGCAGTCGGCGACGCACACGCTGATCACGTGGCGACACTACGAGGACCTCGGCAAGACCTTCGTGGGGCACGACCCCGCAATCAACTACACCGAGCTGGCCCGGGCCTAGCCCGCGGTCCGACAAGACAGGAGCAACACGATGGCAGAACGCGAACCGCTGGACGTGCTGGAGGCGATCCACTCGACTCCGGCGCGCCGTTTCCTCGGGTCCGACCCGATTCCCGACGAGATCCTGTGGGAGCTGCTGGACGCAGCCATCCGGGGGCCGACCGGCGGGAACTCGCAAATCTGGGGCTGGGTGGTCGTGCGCGACGAAGCGAAGAAGGCGCAGATCGCCGAGTGGTGGAAGGGCGTGTTCGAGGCGACGTACGGGCGCGCCGATCCGGCCGCACTCGAAGGGGGAGGCCGCGTCCAGTTCTCCGACTTCGACAAGGTCGTGGACGCGGAGACGGGGCTCGACGCCTCGGGTCTGCGCTCGGTGACGTACCTGGCGAACCACATCGGCGAGGCGCCGGTGCTGATGGTGCCAGTGCTCACGGGCGTGGCCGGAGGGCCTGAGTCGACGCGCACGGGGATGACCTACGGGGGCTTCATCTTCGGGGCCATCCAGAACCTGGCGCTGGCGGCGCGCGCCTACGGCATCGGGGCGCCGCTCACCACGTTCGGGACTGGTCCAAAGCTCGACGAACTGCTGGAGCTGCCGGAAGGGTCGACGGCGGTCGCGATCGTGCCGTTGGGGTACCCGATCCGCGGGCGCTTCTCGCAGCCCCGCCGGATGCCGGTCGAGAACGTCGTGCACTTCGACACGTGGGGGAATCAACAGGAACGCCCGTAGCCGTTTCCCAACCTCGGCCGGCGGGTGCCCTCCTGTATCGTTCGGGAACTCGCAGGAGGAGGCTCTGCTATGCCCGATATCGTCACGCTTGAGCGGCCACGCGAAGGGGTCGCGCTCATCACCATGTCGAACCCGGACATCAACAACCACGGCTCGTGGGAGGGGGTGGAACAGCTGGGCGACGCGCTGGTGGAGGCGCGCGAAGGGGGCGCACGGGTCTCGGTGCTCGCCTCGGGGACGCCGGGGCACTGGTACGAGCACGCCTGGCTGCGCGACCTTCGCAACACGGTCATCGGGGAGCCGACGACGGGAACGGGCGGCGGCTGGGGCGTCTGCCTGCAGGAGCTGGCGAAGACGCCCGTCGTGACAATTGCGGCGATCTCCGGGGACTGTTCCGGGGGCGGGGCGGAGCTGGGGTGGGCGTGCGACCTGCGCATCGCGGAGGAGCAGGCGCGCTTCGGGCAGCCGGAGGTTCAGATCGCGCTGACGACGGGCATCGGGGGGACGAGCCGGCTGGCGCGCATCATCGGGCGCACGGCGACGGCGGAGATGGTGCTCGACGGCACGCCCATGACGGCGCAGCGCATCTACGAGCTGGGCGGGGTGAACCGGGTGGTGCCTGATGGCACGTCGGTGGAGGTAGCACTGGACTGGGCGAGCCGCCTGGCGGACCGTCCGGCGCAGGCGCTGGCGACGCTCAAACAGATCCTGATCGACAACGACGACCTGGGGCTGTCGGAGGCGCTCACGAACGAGCAGCGCCTCTTCCAGACGGTGGTGGGCACGGAGGAAGCGATCGCGACGATGGGCGACATCCAGGACCGCTTCGACGGCGGGGAGTCGATCGAGTCGGTGTACGGGTCACCGCGGCCGTAGGGGCAAGCAACACGCTTGACCGCTCTCTCCGTAGCATCCGTCTGCTAGCATTCAGGGAAATCGCAGGCTCGGGCCGGTAGGGGACGGTGCACTCAACCTGATTTGGGAGCCATCACTTGGTTTCGTCGCCTCTCAAACGCTTCTTCTAATGCGTCCGGCACTCTCGAAATTTCGGGAATGCTGGGCAACGGATTCTTACCGGAGAGTGAAAATGGAGGTGTCTACTATGGAACTGAGAAAGGTCTCAAGGGCAATGATCACGAACTTCGTGTTGGCGATTGGAGCCACGTTGGTGGCGAGTGCCATACCGTCCCGAGCTTGCTATTCTGGCTCACCTCTTTCGAGCGCCGCGCCTTAGTTCTGATAGTCCACCGGCTCCTGTGGTGTAGGCACCTGAGGGCCGCCTCGCAGGTCCTCCCCCTGAAACAGACGCAGCAGTTCTTCGGGGAGGGGCTAGAAGAAGGAATCCGGAATCTCGACGAGGCCTTTGCCGTCACCCAGCTCCACGCGCCCTTGCGGGGAGGCGTACGATAGGGGCCATTCCGGGCCGGGATGGGTTGCGTGTGGCCGCCGAGTCGGGCCCGGCGGGGGTTCTGATGTCCACAGAGGCAATGTCGAAGCACGACCTGGCGATGATGGAGGCGGAGGGGCAGTGCCCGTTCAGCGTGGAGGACGTGGACCTCTTCGCGCCGGGCTCGCAGGAGTACTGGTTCGATGCGTACCGCATCCTGCACAAGGACGCGCCCGTGCTGCGCATCCCGGGGGGCGGCGACACGCCGGACAAGGACGGCTTCATCCTCACGAAGTACGAGGACGTGGCGCGCATCGTGCGCGACACGGAGACGTTCCCGCTCAACTACGGCCAGCGCAACGCGGGGCAGGAGGTGGAGCGGGAGATCCTCATGGAGGAGGGCCACGGCGATGCGATCGACGCAGGTCTGAGCCTGCGCCCGAACATGGAGCAGCACCGGTGGCACCGCGAGCAGCTCACGAACCCGTGGGTGGGGGCGGTGGGCGCCGGCCGCAACACGGAGATGATCACGGGCTACGTGAACGAGCTCATCGACCGCTGGATCGACCGGGGCTCGGTCGAGTACGTGACGGAGTTCGCGGCGCCGCTGCCGCAGATGGTGATCACGACGATCCTCGGGTTCCCCCTGGAGGACATGCCGACATTGCGGAAGTGGGAGGAGGCGCAGGTGCGGCGGTTCGTATTCGGCTCGACGCACCGGAACCTGCTGCCGGAGGAGGACGAGGCGGAGAACGCGCGCACGCTGGCGGCATTCCACGAGTACATCGGGAAGCACGTGCGGGAGAAGCGGGAGAACCCGAAGGACGACATGATCTCCTACCTGACGCAGGTGGAGTACGGCGACGACAAGCGCCCGCTCACCGACGCCGAGGTGGTGAGCGTCGCCTACGGGATGCACATCGGTGGCAACGAGACGACGCAGTACGCGCTGACTGCCGAGGCGATGGTGCTCGCGCAGAAGCCGGAGCTGGCCGAGGAGCTGCGCGCGGACCGCTCGAAGGTGCGCTTCTTCGTAGAAGAGTGCCTGCGGCTGTACGCCCCGACGCAGGGCCTCTCGGGGCGCCGTCCGATCAAGGACATCGTCGTGCAGGGCGTGACGATCCCGGCGGGGTCGGTGATCCACCTGCGCTACGGCGCGGGGAACCGCGACGAGGAGGAGTACCCGAACGCGGAAGAGATCGACCTGACGCGCCCGAGCCCGGGGCGGCACGTGACGTTCGGGCAGGGGCCGCGGTCGTGTCCGGGGGCGGGGCTCTCGCGGCTGGAGCAGAACATCGCCACGAACGTGATCCTCGACCGGCTCGACGACCTGCGGCTGGCGCCGGGGAAGAACGACCTTCGGCACCAGCCGGGCGTGATGCTCGGGCTGCTGGAGCTGAACCTGGAGTTCGGCCAGAGGTAACGCCGGACCCGCCGGCTCCTCACGGCGTACGCCGCCTCGTGGACGCGGCGGCGGTGGCGGGCGTATAAGCGCGGAGACCCAACGCCGGGCCAGGAGCCGTGATGCAGGCAGGCGGCGTCAACGACGCGATTCAGTACGAGGCGGACGACTCGTGTCCGCCGCTCGTGGCGCTCAGCGTGGGGCTCCAGGGGGTCATGCTGGCGGTGGCGCCGCTGGTGCTGGTCGTGGCGATCACGTCGAAAGCGGGCGGCCAGGACGATAGTTACCTTTCCTGGGCGGTGTTCGCGGCGCTGATCATCGCGGGCGTCCTGACGGCGCTGCAGGCGACCCGGATCGGGCGGCTCGGGGCGGGGCACATCCTCATCATGGGCGCCACGCCCAACTTCGTGGCGGTATCGGTGCTGGCGCTGGAAGGGGGCGGTCCGTCGCTTCTGGCGAGCCTGATCGTGGTGGCGTCGCTCTTCTACCTGGCGCTGGCTATCTGGCTGCCGCTGCTGAGGCGCATCATCACGCCGGTCGTGTCGGGCACGGTGCTGATGCTGCTGGCAGTGACGATTCTGCCGATCGCGCTCGACCGGGTGCAGGAAGTGCCAGCCGACGCTCCGGGCGCCACGGGGCCAACCGTCGCGCTGATCACGCTGGCCATCGCCACGGCGATGGCGCTGCGGGCGTCGGGGGCGTGGCGGCTGTGGTCGCCGCTGATCGGCATCGCCGTCGGGACGGTGGTCGCGGCCCTGTTCGGGGCGTACGACCCGCAGCCGCTCCTCGATGCGGCCTGGGCGGGCATCCCCGACGGGAGCGAGTTCCCCGGCTTCGACTTCACGCCGGGGGCGGAGTTCTGGGCGCTGCTGCCAGTGTTCGTGGTGATCACGCTCGTCGGGGGCATCAAGAACATCGGCGACAGCGTGGCGATGCAGGGGGCCTCGCGGCGCAGGCCGCGGGTGACGGACTTCCGCCTCGTGCAGGGCTCGCTCAACACAAACGGGCTCGGCATCTTGCTGTCCGGCTTCGCGGGGACGCCGCCGACGACGGTCTTCTCCTCCACGAGCGTGTCGCTGGCGAGCCTGACGGGCGTGGCCTCGCGCAACGTGGGCTACGTGATCGGGGCGGCTTTCGTGGTGCTGGCGCTATTCCCGAAACTGCCGGCGCTGATCCTGACGATCCCGAATCCCGTCATGGGGGCATTCCTGCTGACGGCTATCGCACTGCTCTTCGTGGCCGGGGTCCGCACGGTGATCCAGGACGGGCTCAACGCCCGGAAGATGCTGGTCGTGGGCCTCGCGTTCTCGCTGGGCGCGGGGATCGAGACGCAGACGATCTTCGACGACCTGATCGGGGGAACCTGGGGCCGCTTGCTCGACAACGGGCTGCTGATCGGCGCAGTGGCGGCGGTGGTGATGACGCTGTTCCTGGACCTCACGAGCCCTCGCACGGGGGGACGTTTGCAGTCGAAGCTGCACAACGATTCCCTGGCGGAGATCGACGCGTTCGTGCGGGAGATCGCCGGCAGCCTCGGGTGGAACAAAGACTCGACCGAGCGGCTGCGGTCTGCCGCCGAGGAGACGCTGATGAGCCTGCTGCCGGAAGGGGACGACGGCGAGGCAGAGGAGGCCCCCCGGCTTATCGTGGTGGCGCGTCCCGAAACGGGAACGGTGGAGATGGAGTTCCTGGCGGTGTTCGACGAGGAGAATCTCGAGGACCGGCTGGCGTACCTGGAGGAGGAATCGGAGGGGTTGCAGGAGGGGGAGATCTCGCTGCGGCTGTTGCGGCACTACGCCTCCTCGGTGCACCACCAGAAGTACTACGGACTCGACATCGTGACGGTGCAGGTGAAGGGGTCGCGGTAGGGCTGCCGGTGAGAGCACGCTGACGGGCGCCGTTTGACGCGCCTGTGCCACGTCCCTATGGTCAGCCTCCAGTAGATCAATACCTAGGAGCGTGTGCCCATGGCTGCAACCGAAGAGCGTCTGAGGAAGCTCGTTGACGACAATCTGGAGATCGAGGGGCGGACACCCGGGACCGCGCTCGACCTGGACCGGAGCCTCTCCGACGCGGGCGTGTCTTCGCCCGATATCGTGGCGTTCTGGAAGGTCGTGAACGAGGAGTTCGGTGTCGACATCTCGGCGGAGCAGTTCGCCGAAATGCTGACTCCACGGGACCTGGTCGCACACCTCGACGCAGCCTAAGGGGAGGGCTCCCTCCGGGAGCTCCCAAGCCCGCAGGAGCGCGTAGCTCGCGATGTCGGCTCCTGTTTCCGCACCATGGTGGCGCCCGTTCAGGGACCTGGACGGAGTGACGGTTGTGCACGTCGACCTCACGGCCAACGCGGACCATGAAGCGGAGGCGGTAGCCTGGCTGGACGAGGCAGAGCGCGGTCGCTGGGAGGGGTACCCGTACTCGGGACCGCAGCGCCAGTTTCTGTTGTGTCGCGCCGCCTTGCGGGCGGCGTTGTGCGAACAACTCGGCTGCGGGAACGACGAACTCTCCTTCGAGACTTCCGAGCATGGCAAGCCATGGGCTAGGGTTGGGGGCGTGGAAGCTCCCATCAGCTTCAACGTGAGTCACGGCGGCCGGCACGGGCTGATCGCAGTCGCCCCCAGCGGCCGGCTGGGCGTGGACGTGGAGGAGCTGGGCGACCGGCGAAACCTGGACCTGCTCATGGACGGCGTGCTGGGCGAGAACGAACACCGCGAGATCGCCTCGAAGGGGGGCGACGACCAGCTTCGCTCCTTCTTCCGGCTGTGGACGATGAAGGAGGCGCTGTTGAAGGCGCACGGCAAGGGGCTCCTGGTCGACGCGACCACCTTCGAGATTCCGCCCTCGGTGCGTGACGGGGCCCCGCGTGGACAGATCGAGCTGCCGCAATTGCCGGGCGTAACACTGCAGGTGGAGGACCTCGGCGGGGAGGACTTCGCGGCCGCCCTTGCGCGGGAAGTGCTTCCCGAGGCGGGCAGCGAGCGAGCGGCATCGCGATGACGGACACCGAGACCGTGTGGGAGGTGCCGGAGCCCCTCGCGACGCTCGACGTTCGGGTGGACGACGACACGGTCATTCGGGTGCGCCGGCACGGCAATCCCGACGGGCCCCGGCTCGTGCTCGGCCACGGCAACGGACTGGCCATCGACGTGTACTACCCGTTCTGGTCGCTCCTGATGGAGGAGTTCGACCTGCTGGTGTACGACCTGCGAAACCACGGCTGGAACGGGGTGGGGCCGCCCGACACGCACAACATTCCGACGATCAGCCGGGACCAGGACCTCGTCCTGGAAGCGATCGATGCGGAGTTCGGGGCCAAGCCGAAGGCCGGCGTCTTCCACTCGGTATCGGCAATGACGACCCTGCTCTCACCCAGCGATTGCGAGGGCTTCTCGGCGCTGTTCCTGTTCGACCCCCCGCTGCGCAAGCCGGGGGTGAGCCACGAGGAGTTCGATGAGGCGTCGCTCAAGACGGCCTCGATGGCGCGGAAGCGGGGCTTCCAGTTCAAGAGCCGCGAAGACTTCACCGAGCTGCTGGGGTTCTCGCCCAGCTACCGGCATGTCGTGCCGGGAGTGCTTCCCCTGATCGCGCAGGCGACGCTGCGAGCGTCCTCGTCGGGCGGCGGCTACGAGCTGATCTGTCCGCGAGAGTACGAGGCGCAGATCGTCGAGTTCGGGCGGCTCTTTTCGGTGTTCGTGGACTTCACGAGCATCAAGTGCCCGATCAAGGTGCTGGGAGCCGACCCCACCCTGCCCTACTCGTATCTGCCCACGCTCGACCTCGGCGACATCCGGGAAGTCGACTACGACTTCCTTCCCGACGCGACGCACTTCCTGCAGCTGGAGCAGCCGGAGCTGTGCGTGCAATCGGTACGGGAGTTCCTGGCGGAAACGCATTTCCTTTAGCCGGACGGAACGATCGCGTCCGGGGACGCATATTGGTAGGTGACACCCAGCGCCTTCCCCGCACGGTTCTCCGTGCGCCGGATGGGGCAGATCGTCGGGGAGGGTGCTAGGGTGTCGCCACCCTCGAGGAGGAGGGCCCGCTCCGTGGACCGTGGCCCGGCGCTGACGCACGGATTCCTGGGCGCCCTCGTGGTGGCGCTGGCCCTCGTCGCCGGCCCCGGAGTAGCAGGCGCCCACCCGGGGCACTCCGGGGGCACGATCGATGTCGACGTGCGGGTCTGGCAGCACGTGCGCGACCCGCTGCGCATCCACATCAGCGCCCGTCCCGAGGGGACCAGGTGGGACACGCTCGGGACGATCCCGTTGCTCCTCGACGACGGGCTGAGCAGCAGCCGCAACTTCCGGTTCGGCGACATCACCGTCGAAGGGGTGGAAGTGCGGGTCTGGCAGTACATCACCAACCCCCTCCACATCGCCATCAGCGCTCGCCCGGTCGCCGGCGACTGGGATGTCCTGGGGACCATCGACCTTCCGCTCGACGACGGCTTGAGCAGCAGCGGGAACTACCGCTACGGCGATATCACCGTGGCCGTGCCGGCCCACCCTGAGGCGCCGGCGGTGGCGGTCTCGCCGGGTGGCGACGAGGTCCCGCGGCTTGCGGCGCTGACGTTCGCGTTCGCCGATCCCCCCGCCACGACCGACGGGACCGCCCTCGTCTCGTTCGCGCCGGCGATCGAAGGGGCGTTCGTCTGGATCGACAGCCGGACGCTCCTCTTCCAGCCGGACTACCCGGGCTGGCAGCGCGGGCAGCAGTACCAGGCCATCGTCGATGCCGGCCCCGTGGGGCTCGTGAGCGACTACACCCATACGTTCGGGGTCGAGGGGCAGCTCGAGGTGACCTCCGTCATCCCCGGCGACGGGGACACGAACGTTCCCACGAACGCCCATATCCTCGTGCAGTTCAACCGCTCGGTGGCGCCCCTCACGGTCCTCCAGGAGGGACCTGCGGAGGCCGTGCTGGAGTTCGACCCGCCCCTGGAAGGCGCGGGCGAGTGGCTCAACACCTCCCTGTACCGGTTCATCCCCACGAACCTGGAGCCCAGCACGACCTACTCGGTGCGCATTCGCACGGGTCTGACCTCGGCAGCAGACGGCGTGCTGGAGGCGGACTACATCTGGAGCTTCTCCACGATCCAGCCGGCGGTCATCAGCGTCACGCCGCACGACGGCGCCGAGTTCGTCGAGCCGGACGACCCGATCGTGATCATGTTCAACCAGCGGATGGACCGCGCCTCGGTGGAGGCGGGCGTGACGCTCCGAGCCGCCGGCGGGGCGGCGATTCCCGGCGGGTTCGAGTGGAACGAAGACGGAACCGTCGCGACGTTCACGCCGGGCGAAGCGCTGGACCTGGACACGCCCTACGACGTCACGATCTCCGCGGGGCTGGAGAGCGCCAGCGGCGGGATGAGCCGCAAGGGGCGCACGGCTCGCTTCACGACCGTCGGCCTGCCGGAGCTCCTGTACACGTACCCGGAAGACGGCGAGAGGTACGTGAGTCGCTACCAGATCGGGCTGGTCTACAACAACCCGATGGACCTGGAGTCGTTCCAGGAGCGGGTGTCGATCAGCGGGTTGGACGCCGAGGACATCGAGGTGGACTCGTACCGCTGGAACCCGCGGGAGATCCTCATCTACTTCGACTTCAAGTATTCGACCGAATACACCGTGCGCATCGCGGAGGGCGCCCGCGACCGCGGGGGGCGGACGCTCCCTGCGTACGAGTTCTCGTTCACGACGCGCGAGGCTCGAGCCTCGCTGAGCCTCGTCGCAGCCACCTTCTCGACGTACTCGGCGCGCAGCGAGCAGGTGCTCTACTACCACGCCGCCCGCGTCGAGGAAGTGGGCTTCCAGCTCTTCCGTCTGTCGGACTCCGAGGCGGAGACGGTGCTGCGCCGGGGCTTCATCGACGGCTACATCTCGGGGCGTGGTGAGGTCCGATTCTGGCCCGCCGGTGACCCGCTTCGGGAGTGGACGGAGCCGATCGAGGAGGAGTTGCGCGGCGGCTCGCGGCTGTTCTCGACGACCCTCAGCGGTCCGGAACCACTGGCGAAGGGGCACTACTTCCTCGCCGCGGCGATTGACGGCTCCTCCAGCCGCCCGCTGAAACGAGTCTTCAGCGTCGTCGACACGGCGATCGTGACGAAGCTGGCGTTCGACGAGCTCCTCGTCTGGGCGCTCGACTACGACACGGGTGAGCCGCTGGACACGACGGGCCTCCGCGCCGGATCAATCGACGAGGTCTCCCCGAGCTCGTACCAGCACGCGGCAACGGACGCGGACGGACTGGCGCGGCTGTCAACCGCCGGACAGGGTGGCAGGCATTGGAACTGGTACCGCGAGCAGCTGGTGCGGATCGAGGGGCACGGACGCGTCGGCGTGGCCTCGACCGCGTGGGATTTCGGCGCCACGCCGTGGGATCTCGAGGTCCCCACTTCCCCCTTCCGGCCCGGTCCGGTTGGCCACCTCTATACGGAGCGGCCCATCTACCGGCCGGGAGAGACCGTCTCCTACAAGGGCGTGGTGCGCCTCGACGACGACGCTGCCCACTCGGTTCCCGGCGCGAGCGCGACCTTCTCGCTGACGATTCGCGACGCGGCCTACGACGATGTGCTGACTACCCAGGTTGAGCTGAATGAGCTGGGCACATTCAGTGGGGAGCTCGTGCTCCCGACGGACGCCCCGACGGGCACCTACTGGATCTGGATCAGCGATGGGGAGCATCGCGACATCACGACCGCGCGCTTCACCGTCGCCGAGTTTCGCGTTCCCGAGTTCGAGGTGGAGGTTGCCGCGGAGTCCGGGGATTACGTCTCCGGGGAGACGATCGCGACGGAGGCGCGGGCCGCCTTCTTCTTCGGCGGTCCTGTCGCGGACGCGGCGACCGAGTGGACCGCGCAGTCGATCCCGACGTCGATCACGGTCGAGGGCTATGAGGACTACTCGTTCTCGGAGCGCACGTACTGGTGGTGGCGGTCCGGGAACGACGAGCGCGATCCGCGGCGCAGCCACGGCGAAGCGCGCACTGACTCCGAGGGCGTGGCGCGCTTCGAGGTTCCCGCATCGCTGGAGGCGGACGAGGGCACGCAGGCGTTCACGATCAGCGCGACGGTGACGGACGCGAACGCGCAGGCGATCGCGGGGAGCACCACTGTTACGGTCCATCCGGCCACCTGGTACGCGGGCATCAGGCCCGAGTCGTACATCGCGCGGGCGGAAGAGCCCACGACCGTCGACCTCGTGACGGTCGACTACAAGCGCACAATCGCGCCGAACCGGCCGGTGACGGTGCGCGCCTTCGAGCGCGAGTGGATTCGCACGAGAGAGCGCGCCGACCACGGCGGTTACCGCTACCGATACGAGCTTCGAGAGACCGAGGTCGACACGCAGACGGTCACGACCGGCGAAGACGGCGAAGCGTCGGTCGAGTTCACGCCGCCGAGGGCGGGGTCGTACCGCCTCGTGGCGGAGTCGACGGACGACGAAGGGCGCGTGGCACGTTCCGCCCGCTACCTCTGGGTCAGCGGCAGCGAAATCGCGCCGTGGCCGGTGCGCGAGAACGACGTCATCGACCTGATCGCGGGCCGCGAGAGCTACGAGGTGGGCGACGTGGCCGAAGTTCTCGTGCCGGCGCCCTTCGCCGGGGCCACGGGACTCGTGACGATCGAGCGGGGGCGCGTGCTCAGCACGGAGGTGCGCCGCTTCGAGACGAACAGCGAAGTCCTCCGCATCCCCATCGAGGACCGGCACATCCCCAACATCTACGTCGGCGTGGTGCTGTACCGGCCGCCCACGGACGAAGACCCCTACCCGCGCTACCACGTTGGCTACGTCGAGCTGTCGATCTCGACGGCTCCACGACGGCTCGACGTGAGCATCGAGCCCGATCGCGAACGCGCTACGCCGGGAGAGACCGTGGGCTACGAGGTGCGCGTGACCGACTCGGAGGGCAACGGGGTGGAGGCGGACGTGTCGGTCGCGATTGTCGACCAGGCGGTGCTGTCGCTGCGGGCCGAGTCGGCTCGTGACGGCATGACGGCGTTCTGGTTCGACCGAGCCCTGGGCGTGCGGACGGCTTCGTCGCTCGCCGTCTCCATCGACCGCCAGAACGAGGCGTTCGACGAGGTCGCGGAGGGGCAGAAGGGCGGGGGAGACGACGAAGCAGGCGGCGATGTCGCCGAAGAAGCCGCCATGGAGATGGCCGACGACGCCTCGGCCGAATCGCCGGCGCTCATGCTCTCCTTGCGGACCGAGGAGGAGGGCACCGAGGAGCCACAAGTTCGCTCCAACTTCCAGAACACGGCGCTGTGGATCGGACAGCTCGTGACGGATGCGGACGGCAGGGCCAGCTTCGAGCTGGAGCTGCCCGACAACGCCACGACGTGGCGGGCGCAGGCGCGAGCCGTGACGGCGGAGACACTGGTCGGGCAGGGCGTGAGCGAGCTGCTGGTCACGCAGCCGCTGCTGGTGCGGCCTGCGCTGCCGCGCTTCCTGCGCGTCGGCGACGAGGTGTCGCTGCGCACACTCGTGCGGAACGGCACGGATGCGGCGCGGGAGGTGACGGTCACGATTGCCGTCGAGGGCGTGATTCTGGACGGGGAGGTGACGCAGACGAGGCAGGTCGGGGCGGGCGAATCGGTCATCTTCTCGTGGCCTGCGCGCGCCCTCCGGGAAGGCACCGCGACCGTGCGCTTCACCGCGACAGCCGCGGGCGGCTACGGCGATGCCGTCGAGCTAAGCCTGCCCGTGCACCTGGACGTGACGCCGGAAACGACGGCGACGGGCGGGGTGGTGGAGGACACGGCGCGGATCGAGGCGATCTTCCTGCCCGAGTATGTGATCACGGGACACGGGTCGCTGGAGCTTGCGCTGCAGGCCTCGCTGGTGGGCGCGCTGGACGAGGAGCTGGCGCACTTCCGGCCGTACCGCTGGGAGTCCAACGTTAGCATCGCCAGCCGCATCGTCGCGACGATCGCGGTGCGGCGCGGCAGCACCAGTGGTCTGACAGACGGGCAGGAGCGCCAGCTCAAGAAGGACATCGACGCCCTCGTCGCGGCGCAGATGTACGACGGCGGGTGGGCCTGGTGCCGGACGTGCTACCGGAGCGATGTGTGGGTGACGGGCTGGGTGCTGGTCGCGCTGGGGGAGGCGAGGGACGCCGGGTACGCCCTGCCGGAGTACCAGTACAACCGCACGACGCGGTTCATCACGGAGCACGTGCAGCGGGGGACCGACGTCATGCGTCCGGCGGACGTGAACCAGCACGCCTTCCTGCTGTACGCCCTCACGAGCGCCGCGAACGAGGGCGGCGTGGTCAGTCCGCTGGCACGGGAGCAGGCCAGCCTGCTGCGATCGCTGGTGGAAAACCACCGGACGCAGCTGACGAACTGGGGTCGGGCGTACGTGCTGCTCGGACTGCTGGCGAGCGGCCACGAAGCGGACCACGAGGCGGTTCGCGCGCTGCTGAACGACCTCACCGCCGCCACCATCGCGAGCGCCAACGGCAACCACTGGGAGGACGAGCGCATCGCGGGCTGCATGCACAACAGCAGCGTTCGGGTAACGGCGCTGGTGCTGCGCGCCCTGATCGAGGTCGACCCGCAACACCCGCTGATCGAGGAGACGGCGCGGTGGCTCGTGCTGGCGCGCTCCGAGCAGCGCTGGAAGAGCTCGGTCGAGCGGGCGCAGGGCATGGCCTCGCTGGGCGCCTTCGCCGAGCTGACGGGCGAGACGCGAGGCGTCTACGACTACCAGGTGCTGCTCAACACGCGCCGGGTGCTCGACGGGCACTTCGACGTGCCGGCCGGGGACTACGTCGACGGCGTGGCCCTCGGGCTCGACGCCCTGCCGCTCGGCGAGGTGAGCCGCGTGCAGTTCGAGCGCGAGGCGGACACCGAGGGGCGCCTGTACTACAGCCTCAACCTGCGCTACGTGACGCCGGCGAAGGAGATCGAGGCGCTCAACCGCGGCTTCGCCGTCTCGCACCGGTACACGCTGCTGGAGGATCCGGACACGCCCATCACGAGCGCCTCGCTGGGCGACGTGGTGCGGGTGACGGTGACGGTGGTCGCCCCGGCCGACCGGCTCTTCGCCCGGGTCGAGGACTTCCTGCCGGCGGGTCTCGAGCCGATAGACCCGAAGCTGGCGATCGTGTCCCCCTGGCTGCGGGAGGAGCTTCAGCAAGACCAGGCGGCCGCAGTCCTCCGCGGAGGGTCGTCCTACTACGCGCCCTGGTTCGCCTGGTACTTCAGCCCGTGGGACCAGGTGGACCTGCGCGATGACCGCGTGACGCTCCTCGCGAGCCGCATCCCGAAGGGCGTTCACGAGTACGTCTACTACGCCCGCGCGACGACTCCCGGCGACTTCTTCGTGGCCCCCACATTCGCGGAAGAGACGTACCTGCCGGAGGTCTTCGGCCGAAGCGACAGCGGCCGCTTCGTCGTCCACGCAGGGGAGTAGGCGCGGCGCCGCTGGCTACTGCTGTTCTTCCTCCGCGCGGGCGAGCTGGGCAGGGTCGAGGGCCTGGTCGTCGTCGACCTCGATGACGACGGACTCGATGGCGCCGGAGAAGGCGAAGGGCGCCTCGTACTGATCACTCACGGGCGTCGCGGTGTCCTGACCGACGTCGAGACCCTCGATCGTGAAGAGACCGCCGAGCATGCGCGGCAGGTCGCGGCGGGCGGCTTCGCGGCCATCGACGGTGAGGACGCCGACGCCGCGGTTCTCGCCAGTCTTCGTGAAGGAGAACTCGACGGAGGCGCGGGTGGGGAGATCGGCGTCGCTGACGATGCGAGTGTGATCGTCGCCACAGTTCTGCTCGTAGACGAGGCGGTTGTCGCGCACGTAGAGGGCGTAGCCGCCGGCATAGCCGCCGTGGGCGACGATGACGCCATCGCCGGAGCCCTCGCGCGCGATGGTGGCGCGGATGCGGTGGGAGCGGTTGCGCACGTCGGCGGCGGCAACGGTGGGGACGTGGGCCATCCCCTGAGCATAGGTGAACGTGGTGCGGTCCTGGGGGCTGCCGGGGGGAACGTTGTGGAAGGACGAGGCGGGGCCGCCCTGCTCGAGGGGGAGGACGCCGTGCTTCCCCGCTTCCGCCCACCAGCGCGCGATGAGCTCCTGCAGCCGCTCGGGCTCTTCCTGGGCCAGGTCGTAGCTCTCGGAGTAGTCCTCGTCGAGGTGGTAGAGCTCCCAGGGCTCGGTCTGGAAGTCGTCGCCGACGGTGTGGAGCGTCACAGCCTTCCAGCCCTGGTGCCAGACCGAGCGGTGGCCGTTCAACTCGAAGTGCTGGGTGACCTTGCGGGTGGGCGCATCGGGGTCGTCGAACGTGTAGGCCATGCTCTCGCCGGCCACGGGCAGTTGGGGGATGCCCTCGAAGACGGCCGGGGCCTCCATGCCGAGGAGGTCGAGGATCGTGGGGGTCACGTCGGTGACGTGGTGGAACTGGTGACGGAGGCCGCCTTCCCCGATGCGGTCCGGCCAGTGGAAGACGAGGGGCGCGCGGATGCCGCCCGCGTGCAGGAACTGCTTGTACCAGCGGAGGGGGGTGTTTCCCGCCTGGGCCCAACCGGCGGGGTAGTTGGTGTGCGAGCGGGGCCCGCCGATCTCGTCGACGTTCTCGAGGTTGTAGGACTCGATGTCGAGGCCGTTCATGCCCCGCAGCCAGTTCACCGTCCCGAGGGGGCCTCCGGCATCGCTGGCGCCGTTGTCGGAGGTGAGCACGATGAGGGTGTTGTCGAGCCGGCCCGTCTGCTCGAGGTAGTCGACGACGCGTCCTATCTGGACGTCGGTGTGGTCGAGCATGGCGGCGAAGGCTTCCTGCAGGCGGCTGGCGACGAGCTGCTGGTCGGGGGTGAGGCTGTCCCAGGGCGGGACGTTGGGGTTGCTGGGGGGCAGGGTCGTGTCCTCGGGAACGATGCCCATCGCCTTCTGGCGCTCGAACCACTCCTCACGGGCCACGTCGTAGCCCTGGTCGAATCGGCCACGGTACTTCTCGAGGTACTCCGGGGGGGCCTGGTGGGGGTCGTGGCAGGCGCCGAAGGCGACGTAGAGGAAGAAGGGCTTGGCATCGTAGATGGCGCGCTGGTCACGCATGAACTCGATGGCGCGGTCGACCATGTCCTCGCTAACGTGGTAGCCGGGGGTGTCGGGAGTGGGGATGCGGTGGTTGTCGTAGGTGAGCTCGGGGGCGAACTGGTCGGTGAGGGCGTCGAGGAAGCCGTAGTAGCGCTCGAAGCCCTTCTGCAGGGGCCAGTGGTCGAAGGGGCCGGCGGCGGAGGTCTCGGACATGGGGGCGAGGTGCCACTTGCCGACGGCGAAGGTCGAGAAGCCGCGGTCCCTGAGCAGCTGGGGGATGGTGGCGGCGCGGTTGGTGATGGCGCCGCGACCGTTGGGGTAGGCCCGCGCCCAGTTGGAAACAGAGCGCATGCCCACCGTGTGGTGGTTACGGCCCGTGAGCAGGCAGGCGCGGGAGGGGGAGCAGAGGGTGGTGGTGTGGTAGTTGGTGTAGCGGAGCCCGTTGGCGGCGAGCCGGTCCATGTTGGGCGTCTCGATGCTGGATCCGTAGCAGCCGAACTGGGCGAAGCCGACGTCGTCGAGGACGATGTAGACCACGTTGGGGAGGCCGGTCAGGTCGGGGCGTTCGGGCCAGGCGCCGGAGAACTCGGTGGATTCGAGGGTGGCGTAGCCGGCGGACTCGGCAGCGTCGGGCATGGGTTCCTCCTTCGGGCGTGCAAGGCTGCGCCCGACCAGTCAGGTTCCTCGATCGCCGCGCCGCCGCCGGGGTTTCACCGGTCGGCGGCGTGACGGAACGGGTGCGTGTGCCCGGAGTCTCCTCCTAGGCGTCGTCGAGCCAGACGTACCCGAGGTAGGTGAGCGGCTCGACGAAGCTGTTGTAGCCCTGCACCCGCGGCTTCACGACGTTGATGCCGCGGAAGGGCGCGCAGGGAAGCAGCCAGGGGTCGTCGTGGAAGAGCTCGTTGAAGCGCTCGTACTGCACCAACGCCTCTTCCGAGAACGGATCCAGCGAGCGGAGCTTCGCCCGGATGTCGAGGAAGGTCTCGCTCGTGTACTTGCTGGGGTTGTTGTCCTGGAAGGGCAACGGCTGGGTGATGACCGTGACCGGCGAGAACGGGGAGAAGCCGGTCATCAGGAACCAGCCGGCATCGAAGTCGCGCTCGAAGAGCTTCTTGTTCATGTCGGGAATCTGGTGACCGACGAGCTCGATCTCGACTCCCACATCGGCGAAGTTCTGCTTGATGAGGGACGCGAGCCCGGCCCCCACGACAGGGTGGTTCGCGTAGTGGTCGAAGGTGATCGGCTCGGTCTGGCTGAAGCCGGCCTCGGCGAGGAGCGCCCTCGCCCGGTCGGGGTCGTAGAAGGGCTGCTCGAGGTCGGGGTCGAAGGCGGGGCTGCCCGGATCCCACGGCTGGGTGGTCAACTCCACGAGCCCCTCCATGAGCTCGTTGACGATGCGCTCGCGGTCGATGGCGAAGAAGAGCGCCTGCCGTACACGCTTGTCCTGGAAGTAGGGATTCGTGACGTTGAGGCCCACGTAGACGATGCCCCACTTGGCCGCGAGCCTCACGTCTTCCTCGTGGGCCTTGCCGAAGACCGGGCTCACGCTTGTGGCGATGTCGATGTCGTCGGCGTCGTACGCCTGGCCGACGGCTTCGGCGTCGGCGAACTGGATCACCTTGACTCCGTCGAGGTAGGGACCGCCACGGTCGTCGTGCCAGTTCGTGCTCGGCTCGAGCTCATAGCCCACGCCGGGAGTCCAGGACTTCATCTTGTAGGGGCCCGTGCCCTGGATGTTCTCGCCCGTCTGGAGCTGGGCGTAGGTGTCCTTCTTCGTGACAGGGAACTGCGCGAAGAAGTCGTTTACGTTCGCGAGGGCCGACGCGAAGGTGAACACCATGGTGCGTTCATCGATTGTGCTCATGTCGGTGACGAGCGAGGCGAACGCCTTCAACTGACCCCGGAAGCTGAAACCGTACTGCTCGGGATTCACGATAGCGTCGATCCCGAAGAAGACGTCGTCAGGTGTGACGGGTGAGCCGTCGTGGAAGACAGCGTTCTCCTTGAGCCGGACCGTGACCTGGGTCAGATCCTCCGACACCTCGTACTGGTCAACGAGGACGTGTGTCGGCGCGGGCGATTCCTCGTAACGGATGAGGCTCTCGAAGATGAGGATGGGGATGCCCTGCGCGCGCGTGAACGGGGCTCCGTTCGTCAGCAGCAGGTCTCCCTGGACAGCGTAGCGAAGCGTGCCACCCTGCTTGGGGCCCGTGTCGGGGGCCTCGGTGGGCTCGGGGGTCGCCTCCTCGGCCGGGGCCTCGGTGGCTTCAGCCGGGGCTTCGGTCGCTTCCGCGGGGGCCTCCGTGGCCTCTGCGGGAGCCTCGGTCGCCTCTGCCGGGGCTTCCGTCGCGGGAGCAGCGGTCGCGGCGGGCGCCTCGTCGTCGTCGTCGTCGCCACAGCCAACCAGGGCAGCGGTCACGCCCGCACCGAGCGCAACTCCTGACCCGGCAAGCATCTGCCGGCGCGAAATGGGTTTCTTCCAGGTCGAAGTCATGGGGAACCTCCCGTCGTCATGTCAGGTCCGGTACAGCCACTGCGACCGGGTAGCGCACTCCCTCGGGAAGCGCGGCTCGGCGGCCCCTGACGCGTGGCCGGTACTATACCGTTCCGGCATCGGTGCGGGGGCCACCCTGCAGGCCCGTTGGACTCCGCCCCACGCGTTGCCTGCCTGTGTATGCTCACGGTTCGATCGAGCGTCGACATGGCGCCGGACCCCGGGCAGAGGGCGAGGGATATGGCTCCGTTCATCCTGAACCGGGTCGCGCAGACGATTCCCATCCTGTTCCTTGGCACGGTCGCGGCCTTCCTCGTCTTGAGGCTCATCCCCGGAGATCCCGCTCTCGTCATCACGGGCGAGGAAGCGACGGCCGAGGACCTCTACGCCATTCGCGAGCAACTCGGCTTGCACGACAGCTGGCCCGAGCAGTACGTCCGCTGGCTTGGCGATCTCCTCTCGGGAGACTTCGGGTACTCCTTCCACACCGGGCTGAGTGTGAGCCGCCTGTTTTCTATCAACTTCCCGCCCACCATCGAGCTTGGCATCGCGGCCTACGCCTTCGCCATCGTGATCGGGATTCCCCTGGGCATCCTCGGAGGGGTGAAGCCGAGAAGCGTGTGGGACTGGCTCCTCTCGGGCTACACGATGGTGGCGGTCGGCGTTCCCAGCTTCGTGAGCGGGATCATCCTGCTCTGGATCTTCGCGGCCGAGCTTGGCTGGTTCCCCTCGCACGGGCGCGTCTCGATTCTCGACGACCCGGTGGACTCGCTGCACCACCTCGCCCTGCCCGTGATTGCCCTGGCGATGCCCATCAGCGCGGTGCTCGCGCGGTACACGCGCACGACGATCACGGACGTGGTCGGCCAGGACTTCGTCCGCACGGCGAGGTCGAAGGGACTGCAGGAGAGCACCGTGATCGTGCGCCACGCGCTCCGCAACTCTCTCATTCCCGTGATCACGATCATGGCGCTGCAGGTCGGTGAATTGATGACCGGGGTCGTGATTATCGAGGCCGTCTTCACACGGCCCGGGTTCGGCCGCGTGGTGGTGGAGGCGATCACGCGGCTCGATTACCTCGTAGTGCAGAGCGTGCTGGTGGTGCTCGTCGTCATCTTCGTGGCCGTGAACCTCATGGCCGACATCATCTACGGGTTGGTCGACCCAAGGGTGAGAGTGCGATGAGTGTCGCGACGACCGGCCAGGAAAGCGTCACGACGTTCAGGTCGAGCGCGGCCCGATCGATGTGGGTCGACACAGTACAACGCCTGCTCCGCAACCCGCAGGGGGCGATCGCGGTAGGAGGGCTGCTCATCATCGCCATCGCCGCCGTCGCGGCCCCGCTTATCGCGTGGCACGACCCGATAGCGCAGGATGCCTCCGCGCGGCTGCTGTCTCCGTCCTGGAATCACCCGTTCGGCACCGACGAGCTGAGGCGCGATCTCTTCTCCCGCAATCTCCACGGGCTAAAGACCGCGCTCGCCCTGAGCTTCATCTCCGTGCTGACCGGCGCGGTCATCGGCACGATGACGGGATTCGCAGTGGGATACATCAGAGGCTGGGCAGACGCCGTGGTGATGCGCCTCGTGGATGCGCTCCTGGCCTTCCCCGGCCTGCTGATCGCGTTCGCCATTCTCACCATCCTCGGCGAAGGACTCGAGAACATCGGCATCGCGATCGCCGTCTTCGCCATCCCCGGCTTCACTCGCCTCGCGCGCGCCCAGATGCTGGGAGAGCGGAACAAGGACTATGTGCTGGCGGCGCAGGTGCTCGGAGCCAGCACGCCCCGGATCATCTTCCGGCACATCGTGCTCAATGCGCTTCCGCCGTTGCTCACGCAGGTGGCCCTGGCGATCGCGAGCGGTGTCCTCATCGTGGCCGCCCTCGGCTACTTTGGGCTCGGCATCGAGGCGGACACCCCCTCCCTGGGAGGGCTCGTGAACGACAGCCGGCCATACCTGCAGCGCGCCTGGTGGTACCCCGTCTTCCCGGGCGCCATCCTCGCCTTCCTGCTGCTCTGCCTGAACCTCTTCGCCGACGCGATCAACGAAGCGATCAGCCCGTACGCGCGCGGACGCTCCTGACAGCCTCCCGCACACAAGACAGGCCCCGGGCAGTTCGCACCGCCCGGGGCCCGTTGCGTGTGCCGGTACCGGTCTAGCCGACGGCGACGGTCGAGCTGGTCAGCCGGCCGATGTCGAGGTTGAACACGCGGGCGGCGTTGGTAGCGAGGATCTTGTCGGTTTCCTCGGCGCTCACGCCCTCGAACATCTCGTCGATCATCGACTGGGTGTGCGGGTAGGTGCCCTCGGGGTGGGGGTAGTCGGTGCCGAACATGAGGTTGTCGATGCCGAGGCGGTGGCGGGCGTCGACCTCACTCTGGGTGAGGGGGCCGGCGCAGAAGCCCTGGCGGGCGAAGAGCTCGCTGGGGAGCAGCTCCTGGCTCTGGCCGCCGGGGCGGCGCTTCACCAGTGCGTCGTACTCGTCGAGGAGGGGCGGAACCCAGAGGCTACCGGACTCGACCCAGCCGAAGTTGAGGGTGGGGAAGCGCTCGGCGATGCCGCCCAGCAGGAAGTGCTTGAGGGCAGCCCGGAGCTCGAGCGTGGTGAGCGGGCCGTACTTGAAGACCTGCCCATCGGGATCGGCGGGGAGGATCGGGTTCTCGCGACCGAACCCGGGGTGGAAGAGGATGGGGATGCCCATCTCCTGCACGGTGGCCCAGAGAGGGTCGTAGGCGCGGTCGTGGAAGGGAAGGGCGCCCGGGAACCAGTAGTGGGAACCGGGAAGGATGAGGGCGCGGAAGCCGAGGTCGTGGGCCTCCTTCAGCTCCTCGATCCCCTTGTCGATGTCGCCGATGGTGATAGCGGCGACGCCGATGAAGCGGTAGGCCTCGTCGGCGAAGTGCTCGTTGAACCAGCGGTAGTAGGCGCTGTTGCAGGCGCGCAGGAAGTCCACATCGGGGTCGCGCGAACCGCCGCGCTCGATCACGACCTCGGCGCAGACGCCGTCGCTGGTGATGGCATCCATGCGGTCGCCGAGATCTACGGTGATGCGGAACTCTTCCATGGTGTTCTTGCGACCGGAGTAGGAGGTTTCCTGGCCGCGGTTGCGCATGTTCTCGAGGATCTTGAGGAGGCGCTCCTCGTCGCGCTTGTTCAGCTCGTCCATCTTGGGACGGTGCTTGGGATCGATGTACTCGGAGAGGTCGAGGAACCTCTCGGTGTGACTGTCGGCCGAAATAACGACGCGCGCTGTCATAGTTCTCTCCCGCCGGCCAATCCCCGGCTGTGCTCAAGGCAATGCGGATTCTAACTGGCCATAAGCCGGTCGTGGGGCCTGGAGGAGCGGGCGCCCACTGGTCGTCAGGCCCCACGGAGTCGAACCCGGGACGGGTGGTCCGAACTTGCGCCTCCTAGGCGCCCTCCACGACCACGATCCTGGCCCTGGCCGCGCGGTGGCGCAGATCGTCGTGGGATGTGTATTCGTCGGAAGTGACGAAATTCCTCGCGGCTTCGAGGCTGTCGAACTCCATGATCACGAGGCGCTTCGGCACCCAGCCGCCCTCGACCGGCTCGACGTCGCTGGTTCGCACGATGAACCGTCCGCCCTGCCCCTCGACGATCCCGGGGATTCGCTCCAGGAACTGCGAGTACGCCTCCTGGTCGATGACCTCGGTGTCCACGATGACGTAGCCCTTCATAACCACCTCACTTTCGCGGGCAGTTCTACACGAATCGCAGGTCGGCTCCTCTACGCGGGTGCACCCGACGGCGGGGCGACGGAGGCGCAGCGGGAACAAGGGAGGTGAACGAGGGTGGTAGCGCATAGGGGATTCGAACCCCTGATCTCCGCCTTGAGAGGGCGGTGTCCTAGGCCGCTAGACGAATGCGCCGCCGCCTTCAATCTAGCGCAGGCGGCGCGGACCGGGCAAGAATCGCGCGGGGCGGGGACGTGGGGTCGGGGCGACGCCGGGGTCCTACGGTCAAGGGTAAGGAAGCGGGCGGCGGAGCAAGGGGTCGGGTGTGGCGGGGTGGCCGCGCAGCAGGCAAGAATGGACCCACCCATGAACCGCATACTGGCGACCCTGCTTGCCACGCTCCTGCTCGCCCTGGCGGTCGCGGCGTGCGGCGGCGACGACACCGCCCCCACCCCGGCAACCGACCCTTCGCCTGTAGTTGACCCCGCGACGGCCACTCCCACGACAGACGCGCCAACGCCTTCCGCAACCGCGACGCCACAGCCCTCAGAGCGGGGAGAGGCCACGCCCGGAGGAGACGCGCCACCGCTCCCGGACTCGATCCGGGAGCTGGTGGAGGAGGTGGCGGAGGTTCGGGGGCTGGAGGCGCCGGAGTCACTGGTCGCCCTCACGGTGGCGCGCGCCGACCTGCCCGACACCTTCCTCGCCCTGGTCACGGAGGAGGACCGGCTCGAGGCCGACACGCTGACGGAGGTCTACCGCCTGCTGGGCTATCTCGACGACGACGAGCACCTCTGGGACATCCAGACGTCGTTCCTCAACCTCGTGCTGGGCTTCTACTCGACCGACCACAAGACGCTGTGGGTGGTGACGGAGAAGGAGGGTGTGGGGCTGGAGGAGCTGGCGCCGAGACAGCGACAGACGCTGGTCCACGAGATCATCCACGCCCTGCAGGACTACCACTTCGACCTTGATGCGACGTTCGACAGCCTCACGGGCAATCTCGACGCCGAGCTTGCCTTCACGTCCGTCGTGGAGGGGGACGCAGTCGTGCATACGAACCGGCACAGTATGCGTTTCCTGGCCCTCCCGGCTGCCGGCGGCGTGTTCTTCCTGGCCGCGGGGAACCAGCCGGCCAGGATTCCCGCGCCGGTCCTGCGGACCCTCTACTTCCCCTACAGGACGGGCGCGAGCTGGGCCGGCTTCGTGCTGGTTGATGGGGGCGCCAAAGCCCTGAACGCCTTTCTCATGGAGCCACCGGGGGCGACGACGCTCATCCTCCATCGCGAGCTGCGCGACGCGGGTTGGGAACCCGAGCAGCTCGGCGAGTCCGCCCTGCCGGCAGACCAGATCCAGGAAAGCCTGGGAGCGGGCTGGCGTGTGCGGGTGGCGGGTTCCCTGGGCGAGTTCCACCTCATCAACTATCTGATGGGAGACGAGCCGTACATTCAGGGGTGGCTCCATTTTCCAACGAGCGCGACAGAGGCAGCGAAGGGCTGGGCCGGGGACCGCTACGCGCTGCTTGAGCACGACGCCGGCGGACGGGTGCTGGTGGCGCGCGTGCGCTTCACGAGCGCGGAGGAAGCCAGCCAGTTCGCGAGGACGCACACCAGGGAAGCAACGTGGCAGGCGGACGTGGTCGAGGAAGACGGCTTCGTACTCGTGAAGCGGCCGGATGGCAAGGTCGTGGGGCTGCCGGAACCGGTCGGGCGCGACGTGATCTTCGCGATCGGGACGAGCGCGGACGTGACGCGCGCAGCGCTGGAGACGCTGGTCAAGGGTTAGGGAAGCAGGGTCGAGGCGGGGAGGTCGCGCTGGCGGGGCGCGACGCGCATGGCAAGAATGGACCCTATGGCGACTCCCGCTCTCCGCCTGCTGCTCCCCGCCCTGGCAGCGCTCGCGCTGGCGGTCGCGCTGGCGGCGTGCGGCGGCGAGCCGGAGCCGTCGCCACGTCCGGACCCCACCGCGAGTCCGACTGGGAGCCAGGCAGGCGAGCCAGGTCGCGAAACGCCTACCGCGGTCCCGCCTACGACCACGCCCACCCCGACGCCCACACCTTCAGTCGTCGAGGCAGCGCCCACAGCCGCTCCTACGACTACCGCGACGGCGACCACCACGCCCATCGCCACTGCCTCGCCACCGGACACACCCGCGGACGTCACGCCCCGCGCCGCCGAGACCGCGACGGCGGCCGCCACACCCACATCGACTT
Source organism: Dehalococcoidia bacterium (assembly GCA_009841435.1). Classification (GTDB taxonomy): domain Bacteria; phylum Chloroflexota; class Dehalococcoidia; order Tepidiformales; family Tepidiformaceae; genus UBA2991. Next base: position 27,274 of record VXLW01000075.1, read on the forward strand.
CCACCCCGACCGCTGCCGGCGAAGCGACCGAGTCGCCCGCATCTGCGCCCATGGGCGAAGAGGTGCCGCTCTCCGGGGCGCTGCTGGAGATGCTCGAGGAGGTAGCGGCAGGACGGGGGCTGGAGCCGCCCCTGGAGCTCCGTGTCCGCACGCTCGCGCTGGACGAGATGGCCGAGGCGTACACGGGGTTGTACGACGAGGACCAGCGGGAGGCGCTCCGGCAGGGTGGGGCGCTGTACCAGCTGCTGGGCTACGTGGAGCCGGGCGAGTCGCTCTGGGACGTGACGGTCTCGACAGCCGAGCTTGTCGCGGGGTTCTACTCCTACGGCAACAAGACGCTCTGGATCCCGAACGACCGGGAGGAGTTCGACCTCGGCGCGCTGAGCGCGGAGGAGCGGGAGATTCTCGCGCACGAGATGCTGCACGCCATCCAGGACTTCCACTTCGACCTGCGAGCGAGCGGCCGCCACGCAACCACGCAGGACGCGCGCATCGCCTGGACGTCCGTGGTCGAGGGCGACGCCGTCTTGCACACGTCGAGGTGGAGCGAGTCCTCGACACTGGTCCCGGGCGGGTTGGGGCCGGGCAGGGACCTTCTGCTTCTCGCGAACCTTCACCAGGTCGTCGACATTCCACCCCAAGTCCTGCGGGTCTTCACGTTCCCCTACGTGACAGGGCCGGTGGCGGTGGAGGCCGTGGTGGAACGGCACGGGCTGGAGGGGCTCAACGCGCTGTTCGGCGACCCCCCGGACGGCACGGCGGCGATCATCCACACGGACCTGCTCGACAGCGACTGGGTTCCCGACGCGGACGTCGACCTGCTGCTGCCCTCCGAAGCGATCGCGGGGAGTCTGGGCGAAGGCTGGACGGAGACCGAGTCGGGCGTCCTGGGTGAGTTCCACCTGATGAACTACCTGCTCGGTGACCGGCAGGCCTATCCCTGGCCGGCTTATGGCTACGAGAGTCGGGGATTCAGGGCCACGGAGACCCTCGTACAGCGTGCCGGGGATGGGTGGCAGGGCGACTCCTACCGCATCTTCGAGAACGGTGAGGAGCGTGTGCTTGTCGTGGCGGTGCGATTCGACACGATGATCGACTCAAGCCAATTCGAGGAGGCGCACAGCCTCCTCCTCGCCAGGACCCGGAGCTGGGTGGAGGACTCCTATACGTTCGCCACGAGGGAGGACGGGTTCGTCGTCACCCGTATTGAGCCGGTCGGGCGCACGGTGTTCTTCGCCATCAGCACGAGCGCGGACGTGGCGCGCGCGGCGCTGGAGCCGCTGGTCGGGAGCTAGACTGCCAGCCGTGGCGCTCACAGTCCGCACGCTCCTCCCCCTGCTGCTCCTGGCGGGGCTGGCGCTTGGCGCCTGCGGTGGGGGTGAGCCGGAAACGCAGCCTCCGGAGATACAGTTCGGTCCTATAGGGGAGGAGGCGACGGCAGAGGCAGCGCCGCTGACCGACGACCTGCGCGCGTTGTTGGAAGAGGTGGCGGAGGTGAGAGGGCTGGAGGCGCCCCCCAACCTGCAGGCCCGAGCCGTCGCGCCGGAGGACGTGGGGGACGCCTACTGGGAGGGCTGGACGGAGCAGGAGGTGCGCTACTGGGTGGAAACCAGAACCATCTTCCTGTGGATCATGGGCCACCTCGAGAGCGACGAGCCGCAGGACTTGATGGAACTCCAGCTGGGTTTCATCGGGGGCTTTTACTCGTACGACAAGACGCTCTGGGTCGTGACCGACAAGGACCAGATCGAACTCAATGAGCTCAGCCAGTGGGAACTGCTCACCCTCGTGCACGAGATGGTGCACGCCATCCAGGATCACCACTTCGACCTCGCCAGAACGGGCGGGGCCGCCGGCTACACGCTCGACGCATCGCTCGCCTGGTCGTCGATCGTCGAGGGCGACGCGATCTATCACGAGGGCCGGTGGGCGGAAGCCGCCCTCGGCCTCCCCGCAGACGAGGTTCTGGGGGATGTGTCGTGGAACGACATCCCCGCGGGCCTGCAGCGCGAGATCTCCTTCCCCTACACGGCGGGAGCGGATGCTGTGGCGTGGCTCATCGAGGCACACGGTCGCGATGCGCTCAACGCGCTGTTGCTGGACCCACCTTCGGCGACCTCCCAGATCCTCCATCCGGAGCTGCTCGCCTCCGGCTGGGAGCCCGAGTACCTCTATTCCTATTCCACCCTTCCGCAGCGCCAGATACGCGTGAGCCTTGGAATCTGGTGGTCCCCAAGGCAATCCGGCACGCTGGGCGAATTCCAGCTTGCCAACTACCTGCTCGGTGATGCGCCCTTCGATCGTGACTGGTTCAAGCGCGACGAGAACCGTGTGGTGCTTGGCGCCGTCGAGGGCTGGACCGGAGACCGCTACTACCTGTTCGCGAACCCCGAGGGCGAGGCCGCGCTCGTCGCCTACGTGCGCTTCACGGACGAGGGTGAGGCGCGCGAGTTCGCGGAGACGCATCGCGCCATCGTCACCCAGGACGCGGACGTGGCGACGGAGGGGGACCTGACGCTGGCGACCCAGGACGACGGTCGCGTGGTCGCACTCCTCGAACCGGCGGGGCGCGATGTGGTCTTCGCGATTGGCACGAGTGCGGAGGTGGTGCGGAAGACGCTGGCGCCGCTGCTGGAGGGCTAGGCGGGGACGGTTTCGGGCTCCTCCTCAGCCCTACAGCACCAATGGCGCCCTAGCGCTAAGTCATCTCCGCCCAGTTCACCTCTCCGCCGAGTCGAGGCTTAGGCTCCGACTGCCACCTCCGCCAACCTTTGAGCCAGTCGCGACGGAGCCCCAACTGGTACCGTTCGCCTAGCCCTCCGCTTCGCTCCACAGCACCCTCATACGCTCTCCCCCAGTCCGCAATCTCGCCACGCGCGAACCACGCCAGCGCGATCAACGCAATGCGCTCATCTTCGGTCAACCTCCGCCACTGCCGCCTAAGTTCGTGATAGCTGTCCGAGGCCTCATCAACGGCAAGACTGGCAGGGATGATGCGAAGCCCGACATCTTCGCCCCGACCCTCGAGGTACTGCTTGACTCTGGCTTGCAGGTCGGCCTCCACAGCCAAGTGGGCTCGATGAAGAGCCAACACTTTCTCTTCAGGGATTGCAGGTTGCGGATCCCGGCGGCTTTCGACTTCGAACACTTCTTTCAACTGTTGCCCTCGTGCTTCGCGGAGGCGATCAATGTAGTTTTCACTTCGCTTTCTGTCATACTCCTTCCGCGCGTCAACAAGACCCCACAACGGGAATGGCCACTGCAACATCGCCATCATGTCCTCCTCACTTGGTCGTCCCTCCGGAAAGCCAGCACGGTCGGACATAGCTTCCAGAGTCGCTAGCACAGTCGAGTGGAGCTCATCGCTAGTAGTGCCTTCCACAGGGTCAAAGTCTCTCCATACATCCGCCACCACCTCAAGACCCAAGGGTGTTCCCAGGCCACTGCGAAAGAGCGCCAAGGCGACTTCGATACACCGAGACGTCACATAGTATTGGCTTACTTCGCTCGGGGCGTGCCACCAGTTTGGGGCACGCTCTTTCGGGAGCCCGGTAATGTCCTGAAGGTAGTCAACGTATACCAGCGATTCTCGAGTAGCCAAAATTTCGTTCGGGAAGACCCAGTCAACACTAGCTGGCCCATCCAGGTAGTACGGCTCGCACTCTGCTCTCACATAATCTCTGAATTCTTCGAACGTCGCTGGGCGCCATTCACAGGCACAGACGTAGATACCCTTCCAAAGGTGGTCGTAATAGAGTTTGAGCACCGTTCCACGCAAAGAGCTCTGTTCGGGCGGGCATCGGACAACATCGACTAGGAGGAGGATCTTGGCTGCCTCTTCGGAAGCGAAGTTCCCGAGTAGCGTCGCCGTCGTCGGGTCACCAGCATCAGCGAGCGAGTGTGCGGCTTGGTCAAGCCGCTCAACGTTGGCGGCAAGGTGGTTCACTCCCTCGCTGATCGCTTTGAGTCGCTCCGCGTCGGAGAGGCTAGCGAGGGTCGCGATGGCTGACATGTAGGGCATTTGGGCTCCGGGAATTCCTGCCCTCCGCTGGCACCAACGCATATCTGGAGCAGCGTATGGAAGGATTATTTCGGTGCTAGGCGGGGGCGGTTTCGGGTTCCTCGAGGTAGACGGCGAGGCCGGAGTGGAGGCGGCTGCGGATGAAGCCTGCCTGGTCGAGATGGCCGAGGTACTCCTCGACCTGGCGGCGGCGCAGGGCGGTGAGGGCGGCCTCTCCGGCGGCGACGTTCTCGCGGCTGCCGCCAAGCAGCAGGATGAGCGGTTCGCGTACGGCGGGGTCGTTCCACTCGCGGGCGAGGCGAACCTCGGCCTTGGCCAGGTAGCGCTGCTGCTCTTCGCGGCGGTCGGGCATGGCCAGGAGGAACGCCTCGAAGCGTTCGACCTGGTACTCCATCAGCCGCTCGCGGTCGCTGGCGACGAGAGCGTAGAGGTCGCGCTCGAGCTGGTTCTGGGCGAGGTCGCCGGCGTGGCGGAAGAACGTGAGGAAGGCGCTGTCCTGGACGAACAGGTAGGCCATGAGCTCGGGGTAGGTGCGCGCCTCGGTGGCGCCGCGGATGAGGTCGGTGGGGGCCTGCAGGCCGAGCCCGCCGCCGTTGGAGAGGGCACGCTTGCGGAAGGCCTCCGCATGGCGCGCGAGGTCGTAGATGACGCTGCTCATGAAGAGCTTCATCTCGACGAAGCCGTAGCTGATCTCGGGGAGCCATCGACCGAGGACGGCGGCTTCGGCGTAGGCGCGCTCGCTGTGCTCGGTCATCACCTGGCAGATGGCCTTCTCGACCTCGTCCGGGAGGGCCTCCAGGCTGCGCCAGCCGAGGTCGGTGGCGGGGGCCCAGCGGTCGCGGATGGCGCGCTCGTAGAGGTCGGCGACGGAGTCGGTCCAGACCACGGCTTTCTCGAAGATGGTGTAGCCCATGTCCTCCTGGCCGACCTGCGGGTTCGAGCCGCGAGCGATCTCGGTGCGATCGGTCCAGAGGTCGGGGATCTCGCCGTAGGAACCGACCATGATGTCGCCTACGGTGAGGCCCATGTCGGCGTCGGCCTGCTCGGCGCGGACGCCCCACTCGGTGGGGGCGTCCATCCAGGTGAGGTCGGGCTTGAGGGGCTCACGGTCGAGGAAGCTCTTGGCCTGGGCGGGGGCGAGCTTCGTCCCGAGTGCGCTTACGACCGTGCGGGGGCTGTAGCCCCAGTCAATGGCGCGGTCGAGGAGGTCCTCTTCCCAGCCGAGGGCCTGCGCGGCGGCGCGCATCTCCGCGGTGATGGGCCCTTCGGTGGGCTCGCCTTCGGCCATGACGCTAGTTGGCGTACTGCGCGAGGGCAGATCCGAGCCGCTCGCGGCGGTCGCCGAGGCCGGCGACATCGAGGCGGTGCAGGTACTCCTTCACCTGGCGCCTGCGGAGGAGCAGGAACTTGGCGACGCCCTCGTCAAAGCGGTCCTTGCCGCCTCCGAGGAGGATGCAGAGCGACTCGAAGACGGGCGGGAAGGTGACATCGCCGCTGCCGCCGCCGGCCGAGCGATCCTCGGCCTTGTCGAGGTAATGGTGGATCTCCTCGCGGCGCTCGGGCGTCTCGGCGAGGACGTGCTTGAGATGCATGACGCCGAAAGCGAGGTGGCGGGACTCGTCCTGGGCGGCCATGCGGAAGATGCGCTTGTCGGCCTGGGTCGGCCCGATGAGCTCGCCCATGCGGAACATGGACTGCACGAAGCCCTCGGCCTGGACGTGCATGAGCACGGACATCTCGGTGAAGTCCTGCGCCTCGATGAGGTTGCGCAGGCCCAGGCCCGCGCCCTGCTGGAGGAGGCCGCCACCGTTGGCGAGGGCGCGCTTGCGGAAGACGTCGGTGTGGCGAGCCTCATCCATGATCTGGCTCATGAGGAAGAGGCCGACCTCGAACTCGTCGCCGCTGATGTGGGGGAGCCACTGGCCGGGGACGTCGCCGGCGATGAACTCGACCTCGGCGAGCATCGTCGCGACCTGGCAGATGGCGCGCTCCTTCTCGTCGGGGAGCTCCTTGAGGGTGTCCCAGGGGATGTCGCGCGCGGAGGACCACTGGCGCTGGACAGCCTCTTCGTAGAGGGAGCGGCACTGGTCGGCCCAGACGTCGTGCTTGGTCTGGTAGGTAAGGCCCTGGCGGTGGGCGTTCTCCCGGGCGGAGGCGCCGCGGAGACGGGGAGTCATGTCGCGGGGCAGGTCCTCTTGCGAGGCGTAGTCGCCGATGTCGATGGCATCGAGCGTGAGGCCCTTCTTCGTGGGCTCGGCCGACGTTGGATCGTCGTAGAGATCGAGCCAGGAGAGGTCGAGTTCGGGCGTGGTCGGTTCTGCGCTCATGGTCCGCTGCCTCGCGACGAGAGATGCACATCGAGTGTACGGCTGGCCGTGCCTGAATAGAAGGGGCATTCGGTCAAGACAAAACGAGCGCGGCGTGGCACGATCCGGGTCATGCCGAAGCAGGTCGTCAACGTCGCCAGCGACGACTATCTGAGCGCGATCTACCGCCTCAACCACGACGAGGGGGAGAGCGTGATCGCGGTGCGGCTGGCGGATCGCCTGGGGGTGACGCCGCCCTCGGTCGCGGGGATGCTGAAGCGGCTGCAGCGCGACAGCCTCGTCTCGATTAACCGGCGCAAGATGATCGAACTGACGCCGGAGGGCCTGCGCCGGGCCGAGGAGATGGTGAGGCGCCATCGGCTGGCGGAGTGCCTGCTGACGACCGTGCTGAATGTGCCCTGGTGGCGCGCCTACGAGGAAGCGCACCTGCTGGAGCACGGCATCTCCGACGTGACGGAGCCGCACCTGATCGAGACGCTGGGGAATCCCGACCGGAGCCCCTTCGGTTATCCCATTCCAGGGCTGGCGAACGCCGGCGACCTCTCGATGACGACTTTGGCGGACGTGCCCGAAGGCGAGACGGTCGCGATCGAGCGGGTGTTCGAGGAGGACGAGCAGCTGCTGCAGTTCTTCGACGCCGAGGGCATCCGCCCCGGGCAGGTGGCGAAGCTGGAGTCCTCGGAGCCGTACCGCGGCACCGTGACGATTGCGATCGAAGACCACGAGATCGTGATGGGCACGCAGGTGGCGAGCCGCGTCTGGGTGCGTGACGGCAAAGCCGCCTCCGCTCCCGCCTGAGACGCACTCCGCACCCTCTTCGGCCCTTCCGCTCCCACGTTTACGGCGAAGCTCGTAGGATGCGCTGACGCGCGCGCCAGCGTGCGCCAAACCACTCGAAAGGCAATTCGTATGGCCGACGACGACTACAAGGGCCCCGTGCCCGTGCCCACACCCGAAACCCAGGACTTCTGGGATGGGGCGAAGCGAGGGGAGCTTCGCCTGCAGCGCTGCGGCGAAGACGACTGCGACGACGTGATCTTCCCGGCGCGGTCGTTCTGTCCGGGCTGCGGCTCGCGCTCGGTCACGAACTTCACGGCAAGCGGGAAGGGCAAGCTGTACAGCTACGTGATCAACCACCGGCCTCCGCCGGGCTTCGGTCCGGAGCCGCACGCGATCGCCATCGTCGAGCTGGACGAGGGGCCGCGGATGATGACGAACATCATCGACTGCGAGCAGACGCCCGAGGCGCTCGTGCTCGACATGCCCGTCGAAGTGGCGTTCACGCCGATAACCGACGAGATATCGCTGCCGAAGTTCCGGCCGGCGGGAGGCTAGCCATGGAATCCCGTTCCGTAGCCATTGTCGGAGCCGCCGAGACCACCGAGCTCGGCCGCGTTCCCGGCCTCTCCAAGATCCAGCTGCACGCCGACGCCGCGCTCAACGCGTTGGAGGACTGCGGCCTGAAGCCGAGCGACATCGACGGCGTGGCCACCGCGGGCGAGGCGCCCGCCGGCATCGCGCACTACCTCGGCATCACGCCCACATGGGTCGACGGCACGGCCGTGGGCGGCTGCTCGTTCATGCTGCACGTGCGGCATGCGGCGGCCGCGATCAACGCGGGCCTCTGCGAGGTCGCGCTCGTGACGCACGGCGAGAGCGGGCGTTCGCGCGTGGGCATGGACCGCTTCGGCGGTTCGCCCGCATCGCTCGCGGGGCAGTACGAGGCGCCCTACGGCCTGAGCGGCCCGCCCTCGATGTTCACCCTGGGCGTGCTGCGCTACATGAAGGAGACGGGCATGACGCACGAGCAGCTCGCCTCCGTCTCGGTGGTGCAGCGCGAGTGGGCGGCGCTCAACCCACGCTCGACGTTCAAGGACCCGATCACGGTCGACGACGTGCTCAACTCGCGCATGATCGCCTACCCGTTCCGGCTGCTGCAGTGCTGCCTGGTGACGGACGGCGGCGGCGCTCTGATCCTCGTCTCGAAGGAGCGGGCGCGGGACTTCCCGACGAAGCCGGTCTACCTCCTAGGCACGGGCGAGAGCGTCGAAACGCCGATGATCAGCCAGATGGAAGACATGACGACCTCGCGCGCGTTCCGCGTCGCGGGAAGCACGGCGTTCGCGGAGGCGGGCATCACGCACGACGACGTGGACCACGTGATGATCTACGACGCCTTCGCGCACCTGCCGATCTACGGGCTCGAGGACCTCGGGTTCGTGGGGCGGGGCGAGGCGGGCGCCTTCATCGAGGCACGCAACACGGCCCCCGGCGGTCCCCTGCCGGTCAACACGAACGGCGGCGGCCTGAGCTACATGCACTCGGGGATGTACGGGATGTACGCCCTGCAGGAGAGCGTCCGCCAGATGCGGGGGACGGCTCCGGCGCAGGTGCCCGACGCCAAGATCAGCGTCTGCCACGGCGTGGGCGGCATGTTCATGGCCTCGGGCACGATCATCATGACGAACGAAGAGTAATTCTCCGGGCCGGCGCCAATTCACCCCTCCGCGAGGTTATCGCCACGAGGGGTGAATGCCGTATCTGCCCTGACTGAAGGAGCGAGGCGATGCGTGAGAACAGTGTGAAGGCGCGCTGGCGGGCGGGGGAGGTGGCCCTCGGGGGGTGGCTCTCCCTGCCCAGCTCCCTCAGCGCCGAGATCATGGCGGGCGAGGACTTCGATTACGTCTGCATCGATATGCAGCACGGGGGCATCGACTACCAGACGGCGCTGACGATGCTGCAGGCGATCAGCACGCGCGACACGATGCCGTTCGTGCGCGTTCCCTGGAACGAGCCGGGCATCATCATGAAGATGCTCGACGCGGGCGCGATGGGGGTGATCATCCCCATGGTGAACAGCGTGGAGGAGGCGCAGGCGGCGGTGGCGGCCTGCCGCTACCACCCGGATGGGAACCGCAGCTTCGGTCCCCTGCGGGCGACGATGTACGCGGGCGGCGACTACTTCGCGCACGCGAACGCGGAAGTCGCGTGCATCCCGATGATCGAGACGGAGCAGGCGCTCGACAGCCTCGACGACATCCTCTCGGTTCCGGGCATCGACGCGGTCTACGTCGGCCCCGCGGACCTGAGCATCACGCTGGGGCTGCCGCCGGGAATGGACAACGGCGGGCGCTTCGAGCAGGAACGCGTGCGCATCGCCGAGGCGTGCAAGGCGCACGGCGTGATCGCGGGCATCCACGCGAACGCGCAACTCGCGGAGAAGCACGCGGCGGCGGGCTTCCAGCTGGTGACGATCAGCAGCGACCAGGGCGGCATGCGTGTCGCCGCGCGCGCCGATCTGGAGGTTGCGCGGGGCGGCTAGCCGACCTCCCACGAGGCACGATTCCCACGCCGGTAAAGCCCCGGTTAGTGGGCGCGTGAGCGGGCCTACCCTGGTGCATTCACGACCGCCACAGTAGCTCCCGAGACCTTGTACGGTGGATCGGGAGGAGTGCCATGTGGAAACCCGCTCTGCTGCTCTCGACGAGCGCCCTGGTCGTGATGACGGTCCCGGCCCTGCTCCTGACGGTCGTCTTCGCCGATAGCGACGTCGACTCGATTACCGGCACCGTTCGGTACCTGGACGGGGAGGTGGACCTCCCAGTAGGCGCGTGCGTCGAGGTTGTGCTGGTGGACGTCTCCGATGAGGACTCGCTGGCGATCGCGGTGGGGCGGCAGGTGATCGAGGACGCAAGCACCCTGCCCGTTGACTTCAGCGTGGCCTACCGGAGCGACCGGCTGACGCCGGGCGCAGCGCATGAGCTCTGGATAGCGGTCCGGCACGAGGGCGAACTTCTCTACACCACGAGCAGCGAGATCGAACTCGAACGGTCGGTGGGGGATATCGAGGTGGCGGTGACGCCGCCGCTCGCGATGCCCTAGGGCCCTGCTTCTCCAGCCGCCGTGCGGTCGGCGGCAACCTCCTCGAAGGGCGTCGTGCGGGGGGCAACCTCGGCGCCGGAACGGACCCAGTAGGCGCGACCGTTGCGGGCTTCGGCGGGCTCCTGGCCCTCGATCAGGTTGCGGGCCATGCGGAGCATCATGCGGCGGAACTCGATGATGGCGATGTCGGTCGTGCCGAGGTGCTCCTGCGTGCGGTCGTAGACGGGGCCCTGGCTGTCCTGGATGCAGGCGTCCTGCTCGGAGATGCCCTGCACGCCGGTGAAGCTGGTCGTGCGCTGGGCCTCGCGGTCGATGAGGTAGTCGTTGCCCCGGTTGCGGATGGGGTGATAGTGCTCGTCGACGATGGAATGAATGCTGGCCTTGCCGCCCTTGATGATGGCCAGTTCCTCCTCGGTGATGGGGCGGTCGGGGTTCCAGGTGTAGGTGTAGATCCAGCAGCTGTGGTCGTCGATGGGGACCCAGGTCTGGCCGTTGATGTTCTGGCCGCGCTCGGCGCCGGGGGCGAGGCTGTGGTTGGGGACGAGGAACTGGGTGATACGCCAGTAGAAGCTGTCTTCCTCGGCGAAGCGCGCGCCGCCGATGACGAAGCCGGCGTCGGTGGGCTTGATCGTGAACTTGGGTGAGCCGTCGGCCTTCATGTAGTGGAGGGCCTTCGGGGCGTCCGGGGGAAGCTCGCCGACGAGCATGTGCAGGAATGAGAAGTGGGCGGTGTCGATCGCGCCCTCGACGGACTGCGCCCAGTTGCACTGCTGGAGCTTCTTGGAGACGTAGCGGTGGCTCTCGGGGACGTGCGCCCACTCGAACTCGGGCAGCTCGGGTAGGGGCAGGTCGGGCGGTCCGAGGTAGGCCCAGATGTAGCCGCCCCACTCACGCGTCGGGTAGGCGGCGATCCCGACCTTGTCCCTGAACTGCGACTCGGGCGGCTCGGAAGGCATGTCGACGCAGTTGCCGTCCACGTCGAACTTCCAACCGTGGTAGACGCAGCGCAGGCCACACTCCTCGTTGCGACCCCAGAACAGCTCGGCGCGGCGGTGGGGGCAGCGCCCTTCGATCAGGCCGACGGTCCCGTTCGTGTCGCGGAAGGCAACGAGTTCCTCGCCGAGGACGCCGACGCGCACGGGCGGGCAGTCCGGCTCGGGCAGCTCCGTGGCGATGAGGACGGGCACCCAGAATCGCCGGAACAGGTCGCCCATGGGCGTCCCCGGGCCGGTGCGGGTGAGCAGCTCGTTGTCGTTCGCGCTCAGCATTGTTTCTGGGCCTGCCCTGGCAGCGGTGTCGTTCTCATTGTGCGCTTCCTCCAGCGGCAGCGTCCCCTCGACGGCGGTCGACGCTAGACCCCGTTGTACTCCTGCGGGTAGCGCCAGGGGTTTTCGGGCTGCTCCGCTTCCTCGTCGAGGGTCCACATGGGAAGGGCGAGGCCCTCGGACACGTCGGCGAAGACCATGCGCATGCGGCTGCCGATGCCGACCTGCTTCACGAGCTCGGGTGGGGCGAGCTCGCCGTCGGGCGTGACGAGGTTGCCGGCGATACGCAGGGCCTCGTGCTCGCTCGGCTCACCCTTCTGCGTGTCGAGGTCGACGATGAGGATCATGTAAGGCGCGTGCTCGCGGAACTGGGTCTGGATGGCCTGGTGGACCTCGCCGTAGGAGTGAACGGCGCCCTTGCCCTCGACGGCGGTCCACTCGAACTCGCGGTTCTGGCACCAGGGGCAGGCGGTCCCGGGCGGGTACCGCAGGAGACCGCAGTCGGTGCACTGCTGCAGGTGGAAGTCGTGCTCGGCGCAGTGGCCGAAGTAGGCCACGTTCTCGTGGTCGATATCGAGAATGGTGAGGTTCATCCCGCGGTACTCGCCTTGAGGCATGGCCCTATCCCTTCCGCATGACCATGGACGAGCCGGTGCCCGGCATCGCCCAGCCGAGGTTCATGGAGATGTTGGCGTCGGGCACCTGCCGGCAGGCTCCGCCCGAGTAGTCGAAGGTGTGCTGCTTGCGGTCCTGATCGTCGACGGGGCAGTAGTCGTCGACTTCGCCGCGGAGCTGGCGCACGTTCTCGATGATCATGTTCATGCCGTGGGTGTAGCCCTCGCAGAGGTGGCCGCCGCTGGTGTTGTTGGGGCGCTCGTTGCCGAGCCGCATGATGCCGCTGCTGACGTAGTCGCCGCCCTCGCCCTTCTTGCAGAAGCCGTAGTCCTCGAGCTGGAGCATGGAGGTGAAGGTGAAGGCGTCGTACGCGCCGGTGAGGTCAATGTCCTCGGGGCCGACGCCGGCGTTCGGCCAGATGATGTCCTTGATGTAGTAGCCGGCGACGGTGGAGATGGGGCCGTGCTGGAAGTGCATGTCGATGCGCGGCTTGCAGACGCGTCCGGCGACGGCAAGGATGCGGGCGGGCGTGTTGCGGTAGTCGTAGGCGCGCTCGGCGCGGGTGACGATGACGGCGGTGGCGTTGTCGGTCTCGACGCAGCAGTCGAGCAGGTGGAGGGGCTTCACGATCATGCGGCTGTTGAGCACGTCGTCCACGGTGAGGCGCTGCTTGTAGTAGGCCTTGGGGTTGTTGGAGGCGTGCTCGCTGTGGATGACCTTGACCATGGCGACCTGCTCGGGGGTGGTGCCGTAGTCGTACATGTGGCGCATGAAGCTGGGGCTAAAGTTCTGGCCGGCGCTGAGCCAGCCGTAGGGGGAGGTGTGCAGGGCATCGCCGCCGATGGGGGCGGCCGCCCGCACGCCCGTGCCGCCGATGCGGACCTGGGAGTAGCCGTTCATGGAGCGGAAGACGACGACGGTGTTGCACATGCCCGCCTCGATGGCGCCAATGGCGAGGCCGATGAGGGCCTCGCTGCTGGAGCCGCCGCCGTAGACGTCCATGTAGAAGTTGAGGCGGATGCCGAGGTCGCCGGCGATCATGGGGGAGGGGGTGGAGTCGTTATTGGAGTACGACATCATGCCGTCGACTTCGGAGGCGGGGATGCCCGCGTCCTCCATCGCGTTCTTGACGGCCCAGGTGCCGAGGGCGCGCGTGGTGAGGTTCGAGCCACGGGTGTAGGTGGTCTCGCCGACGCCGATGATGGCGTACTTGTCACGCAGATACTTGGGGGCGGTTGCGTCGACATCAGAGGTCATGGAGCACACTCCCTCGCCGATTCCGACGCAGTCTAGCGGGGCGGGGTGGGCGGTGCTCGCCTCTAGCGCGCGGTGTAGCCGCCGTCGACGGGGAGGGTGATGCCGGTGATGAAGGAGGCGTCGTCGCTGGCGAGGAAGGCGGCGGCGGCGGCGATCTCCTCGGGTTCGCCGAGGCGCCCCAGCGGGTGCAGCGACTCCAGGAAGCCGGCGGCGCCCTCTTCGTCCTGCAGCGCCTCCTGGATCATGGGCGTGCGGATGTAGCCGGGGGCGATGGCGTTCACGCGGACGCCGTGGTCCGCGTAGATGAGCGCGAACTGGCGCGTCAGGCCGACGACGCCGTGTTTGGCGGCGATGTAGGCGCCGGAGCCGTCGACGGGCGGGAACTCGGTCACGCGGCTGCTGACGAGCCCGACGAGGCCCGCAATCGAGGCGGTGCTGATGATGGCGCCGCCCCCGCGTTCGGCCATGATGGCGCCGCCGTGGCGAAGGCCGTAGTAGACGCCGCTGAGGTTGACGGCGATGGTGAGGTCCCACTCGGCGCGGCCGACGCCGGCGTTGTTGTAGAGCACGTCGAGGCCACCCAGCTCGCGGGCAGTCTCCTCGCAGGCGGCCCGGACCGCCTCCTCCTCCGTGACGTTGACCTGGAGGGCGGCGCTGGCGCCGCCGCCCTCGGCGATGGTGGCGGCGGTGGCCTGGGCGGAGGTCTCGTCGAGGTCGACGCACATGACGGCGGCGCCCTCGGCGGCGAAACGCAGCGACGTCGCCCTGCCGATGCCGGAGCCCGCGCCCGTGACGAGCGCGACCTTTCCTTCGAGCCGGTCCATAAGCGTCCCCCTGGCCGCGGTGGCGGCGCCCGATTGTAGGCTTCCGGCGGGCGGCCCGGCGCGGGGCGTACGATGGCGGCCACCTCAGACGGAGGGCACGGCGTGGCAGAACTGAACGGCGGACAGATCATTGCGCGGCAGCTGAAGGCGGCCGGCATCGACACGGCTTTCGGGGTGGTGGCGGGACCCATGATCGAGGTCATGGCGGCAATGGAGCGGGAAGGCATCACGGTGGTGAACTGCCGCCACGAGGTCTCGGCGGGCTTCGCTGCCTCGGCCTGGGGCTGGGCGCGGGGGAAGCCGGGGGTGCTCGTGGTCGGGTCGGGGCCGGCGCTCACGAATGCGGTCACACCGATGTACGTCGCCACCGAGAGCGCGATGCCGCTGGTGGTGCTGGGGGG
>VXLW01000102.1 GCA_009841435.1 Dehalococcoidia bacterium
GTTCGAGGGCGGGGGCCGGGGAGGCGGGCCGCGCGGACCGCGCGTCGACGCCTTCAACCCGCTGATCGAGGCGGTGGCGGCGGGCATCCCGGAGACGACGACGCTCGTGTTCGTCGAGGGGGCGCTGAACGCGGGACGCAACCCGCTCCTGCGGCGTCTGGACGAGACGGGCAACGTGGAAGTGGAGCAATTCCCGGAGCTGAAGCGGGGCGAGCTGGTGCAGTTCGTGCGAGAGGAGGCGCAGCAGCAGGGGGTCGACTTCCGGCGGGGGCGGTCGGCGCGGCCGCTGCCGGCGGAGGAGGAGTGGCGGCGTCCGGGCGAGGACGACCCCGCGCAGCTGCTGGCGGCCCTCCATCCGAACACGCTGGAGCTGGCCCGGGAGCTGGAGAAGCTGGCGCTCTACACGATGGGCCGCCAGGCGACGGTGGACGACATCGACGTGCTGTGCGGGGGCGAGCGGGAGACCACGGTCTGGCAGCTGGTGGACGGGGTGCTCGACGGAGAGACAGCGCAGGCGCTGCAGGCGCTGCGCTTCCTGCTCTCTCGGGGGGAGAGCGTGAACAGCCTGCTCTCGCAGCTGGGGGCGGCCTACCGGCCGCTCTCGACGGTGCTGGACCTGCTCGAGGACGGGAAGAGTCCGGACGAGATCGGGAAGGCGATCCGGCGTCCCTGGCCACGTCTGCGTGACGCCGCCATCCGGCGGGCGCAGCGGCTGGGTCGGGAGGGCGTGCGCCGCGCCTACGAGATCCTGGTGGAGGCGGACCGGGGGATGAAGTCGGGCGAGGTGCGGGACGAGCTGGCGCTGGAGGTGGCGGTCACGCGGCTGATCGCGCTGGCGCCGCGAGCGGGGCGTCGGGCTTCCTGAGCTAGCGGACTACGCCCTGCCCGTCGATCACGGCGGTGTGGATGGCGGCCGCCGTCTCCGCTTCGTCCCAATCGGACGTGTCCAGGTCGAGCCCGAGGCCGAGGCACTCGGCCTCCATGAGGTCGTAGAGCCAGAGGTACTGCTCGGCGACCTGCTTCTCCGGGCGCAGGCGGTCGCGTTCCAGGACGACCGACCGGGGCGGGGCGAGCAGGACGTAGTGGAGGGGAGAGCCACGGAGCGCGCGCAGGTAGTCATCCAGACGACCCCGTGTGACGACGACGTCGTCGACGATGACGGTGAAGCCCTCCGCGAAGAGCTCGTTGCCGAGGGCGGCCGTCATGCGCGTGAGCAGGCTGAGCTGCCGCTCGGCCTCATCGTCCGGCGAGCCGCCGGGGTTCACGCGCCCCTCGCGAATGGTCTCGCGGAGGGCGTCCGCCTCCACGTGCGCGCTGCGGGGGAACATCGCAGCCAAGGCTCTCGCCACGGAAGTCTTCCCGGAGCCCGGGACGCCAGTGACGATGATGAGGCGCGGTTGCTCCCCGAAGTCCACCCCTACTCCTGCCAGACAGGGTTGTAGCAAGCGAGGGCGCGGTCGGACTGGCCGGGCAGGGGCGTGAGCTGTGGGGGGCCGATGTCGCGGCATTGCTGCATGGCCTTGCGGCAGCGCGGGATGAATGGGCAGTGGCCTGCGGGCTCCTTGAGCTCGGGGGCGGTCCCCGGGAGGGCGTAAAGCTCCTGGCCGACGCCGTCGAGCCGGGGGAGGGCGGCGAGGAGACCGTGCGTGTAGGGGTGGAAGGGCGAGCGGAGGACCTCGCGGACGGGGCCGGACTCGACGAGGTGGCCGGCGTACATGACACCGACCTGGTCGGCGATCTGGGAGACGACGCCGAAGTCGTGCGTGATCAGGAGGATAGCCGTGTCGTGTTCGCGGCGGAGGGTATCGAGCTGGTGGAGGATGGAGGCCTGGACGGTCACGTCGAGGGCGGCGGTGGGCTCATCGGCGATGATGAGGTCTGGGCTGAGGGCGGTGGCGATGCCGATCATGACGCGCTGGCACATGCCGCCGGAGAGCTGGAACGGATATGACTTCGCGACGCGCTCGGGGTCAGCCAGGCCCACCTGGCGGAGGATGTCGACGGAGGCGGACTGCGCCTCGCGCTTGTTCATCCCGAGGTGGGTGGTGAGCACTTCGCCCACCTGTTCACCAACGGAGATGACAGGATTCAGGCCGGCGACCGGATCCTGGAAGATCATCGTGATGCGGCGGCCGCGGGTGTGGCGCAGGGAGTGCTCGTCGAGGGTGAGCATGTTGTCGGGGCCGAAGTAGACCTCGCCGCCGAGGATGTCTGCCTCATCGGGGAGCAGGTTGAGGATGGACATGCCGACGGTGGTCTTGCCGGAGCCCGACTCGCCGACGAGGGCGTAGACGCTGCCGCGGTCGATGTCGAGCGAGACCTGGTCGACGGCGTAGGCCATGTCGTCGCGCGAGCGATAGCGGACGGAGAGGTCGCGGATGCTGACGAGGGTCTGGGCCATGTCGAAGGTCCGGCCCGGGGACCGCCCTGAAGGCTAGCCGCTGGGCCTGATGGAGGAGATGAAACGCCCCTGAATCCTAACGTTCTCGGGGTCGACGTAGATAGGGGGCATGGTGGAGTTGGCGGGCTGGAGACGGATGCGGTCCTTCTCGCGGTAGAGGCGCTTGAGGGTGACCTCTTCGCGATCCTGGAGCCAGACGGCGACCTTCTCGCCGTCGTCGGCGGTGGTGGCGGGCTCGAGGAAGACGATGTCGCCGTCGTCGATGAGGTCCTCGATCATCGACTCGCCCTTCACGCGCAGGGCGAAGACGTTCTGGTGGCCGCGCACCATCTCTTCGGTGACGGTGACGGTGTCCTCGACGTCGCTGGCCCAGCGGTCGCTGGTGGGGACGGGGATGGGCTCGCCTGCGGCGATGGCGCCCAGCACGGGCACATCGACGGTGCGCCCGCGACGGGTGCCGTCGAGCAGCTCGATGCCGCGGGAGACCTCACGGTCGCGCCGGAGGAGGCCTTTCTCCTCGAGACGGCGGAGGTTGTAGTCGACGACGGAGGTGCTGCTGATGCCGCAGCCGAACTGGATATCGCGGATGGAAGGCGGGTAGTCCTTCTCGTCGATGAAGTCGCGGATGAACTCCATGATCTGGCTTTGCTTGGTCGATAGCTCGCTCATGCCTCGCCTCGCGCGAACGGATGTTCGTTCGTATTGAACAACGGGGGAGGTTTATCGTCAAGGGCGTTCGGAACACCTGCCCGTGCGGCAGGAGGGAGGCTGCGGTTGCCTGGCAGCATGAACGCACGCGCGCGGATCGAGGAGCTGGCCGGGGAGGGCGGCTTCGACCTCGTACGCTTCGCCGGGGCGGAGGTGCTGGAGGGGGCGCGAGCGGCGGCGCTAGAGGCACGGGCGGCGGGGCGGCTGGCCGACCTGCACTGGATGACGGACGAGTGGATCGAGCGCGCGACCGAGCCGGCGGCGTTCCTGGCGGGGGCGAACACGGTGGTGCTGCTGGCGATCACGGGGCACGCGCCCGATCCGGAGCGTCCCAACGGCCGCGCGCGGGGGCGGGTGGCGCGTTACGCACGCGGCCGCGACTACCACCGGCTGTTCGAGTCGAAGCTGCGGCGGATAGCGCGGGCGATCCGGGAGGAGCTGGGCGCGGAGGCGCGGGCGACGGTCGACTACGGGCCGCTGCTGGAGCGGCCGCTGGCGGCGCGGGCGGGGCTGGGGTGGCTGGGGAAATCGACGATGTTGCTGGCTCCGGGATTCGGGCCGTGGGTGCTGCTGGGGGCGATCGCGACAACGCTGGAACTCGCGCCGGACGACCCCTTGCGAAAGACGTGCGGGACCTGTACCCGCTGCATCGTCGCCTGCCCGACGGACGCCATCGCGCCGGACGGGGGCGTGCTCGATTCGCGGCTCTGCATCAGCTACCACACGATCGAAAGCCGCGAGCCGATCCCCCGCGAGCTGCGAAGCAAGTTCGGGGACTGGATATTCGGCTGCGACGACTGCCTAGACTCGTGCCCCGTGGGGGCGGGGAACGCGGCGAGCCACCCCGACCTCGCCCCCGCGACCGTCGACGACGCGTTCCCCCCGCTGGCCGAGTTGCTGGCCCTCGACGAGGCGGCGTTCCGCGAGCGCTTCCGGGGGCGGGCGGTGCAGCGAGCGACGCGCGACGGCTTCTTGCGGAACGTCTGCGTGGCGCTGGGGAACGTGGGGACGGCGGAGGACGCCGAGGCGCTTAGGGGAGCGCTGGGGGACGGGGCAGCGCTGGTGCGGGGGCACGCAGCCTGGGCCCTCGGGGAGGTGGCGCGGCGGCAGGG